>NZ_JBFUAL010000006.1:0-379540 GCF_056406295.1 Rhizobium sp. P1_C7 | reverse complement strand
GCTCGACTTGCATGTGTTAAGCCTGCCGCCAGCGTTCGTTCTGAGCCAGGATCAAACTCTCATGTTGAGAATTCAATCATTGGCATTTACGTCACGTTCTTTGAATCGACGAGAACTTCACACCTGTTTTCCAAACACCAAAGCCTAAACCTCAGCGTCAAAAACCAGTGTAACTTCTCTTGATAAACGTGACCGCCAAAGTCTCTTTCAAAGAACCGAAATCTCTTCCGGTCCCGCGAACTCCGCCGCCCACGTTTCTCTTTCTTCTCATATTCAATTGTCAAAAAACAGACCAGTCAGACCCGGTCGAAATTCCTCGCCCCTAAACCCGAAAGTCCAGGAAACAATCAGCATCGCAGCCAATCTCAAGAAACTTAGAAGCGAAGGACATCGTCGCCAGCAGCGCCGCCGCCCTCGTTCAGTGAGGGGGCTTATACGGCCAACCCCTTTTCCAAGTCAACACATCCAAACGATGTTTTTTCACAATTTTGTAACATCCTGATTTGAATGACGGATTTCCAGCGCACCCAAATTCACACCCAAAACACACCCCAAGCCGGCGGGGATCGGTGACGGGTTACCAAGGTGATATTGCATACGGGTTGCCCCGAAGCGCCGGGACGACGCAGACAAATGTCGAACGCAGCATTGCTGGCTTGCGCAGCCAATGCCGATCGTTAGGTTGGCCGCCAAGACAATGACCAAAGAGGTAACGAAACATGCTTGTGCTGGATGAAAAGCAGACGCACGACGCACTGCCCTGGCCGCAGCTGATTGATGCGTTGGCGACGATGTTTGCCGGCGCTTGCGTCACGCCCGTGCGCCACCATCATGATATGGAGGTGCCGGGCGAGCGGCATGCGACCTTGCTCTTGATGCCGGCCTGGGTGCCCGGGCAATATGCCGGCGTCAAGATTCTCTCTGTCTTTCCCGACAATGCGCAGCGCTCGCTGCCGGCGATCTTCGGGACCTATCTTCTTTCCTCAGCAAAGACCGGCCAAATGCTGGCGGCGATCGAAGGCGGGGAGTTGACGGCGCGCCGGACGGCGGCAACATCGGCGCTTGCGGCACGATACCTCGCGCACCCCGAGGCGAAAGAGATGCTCGTCTGCGGCACCGGGCGGCTCTCGCTCAATCTTCTGCAGGCTCATGCCCTCACGCGCCCACTCGAACGTTTCCGCGTCTGGGGCCGCAACGCCGACAACGCCCAGAAGATCGCAGCCGAGGCGCGTGCGCTGGGGCTGAAGGCAGAGGCCGTCGGCAATCTTGAGGCGGCGGTGCACACTGCCGACATCGTGTCCTGCGCAACGCTTTCGGACGAACCGCTCATCCGCGGCGACTGGATGAAGCCCGGCGCGCATCTCGATCTCGTCGGTGCCTTCAAGCCAAGCATGCGCGAAAGCGACGACGCCGCCATTCGGCGGGCAACCGTATTCGTCGACACGCGCGCCGGCGCCATGAGCGAGGCGGGCGATATCGTGCAGCCGCTGAAGAGCGGCGCCCTCGCGGAAAGCGGAATCAGGGCCGAGCTTGCCGAACTCGTCAAGGGTGCGCATCCGGGCCGGACCGGCGACGAGGAGATCACCCTTTTCAAGTCCGTGGGCGCAGCGTTGGAGGATCTCGCCGGCGCGATCCTCGCCTACGAGACGACGACGCAGGCCTGACGGAGATGAGGGTCTTGCCGGAACTGCCGGTCTCGCATGTCCTTGCGGAGATCGGCGACGCTCTCTCCAGCCGCGGCCGTGCGGTGCTTTCGGCGCCGCCCGGCGCCGGCAAGACGACGCTCGTTCCCCTTTACCTGCTCGACCAGCCCTGGCGCGGTGACGGCAGGATCATTCTGCTCGAGCCGCGCCGGCTGGCAGCGCGCGCCGCCGCCGGCCGGATGGCCTCTCTCCTCGGGGAGCAGGTCGGCGAGACCGTCGGCTATCACATGCGGCTCGACAACCGCGTCTCAGCACGGACGCGGATCGAAGTGGTAACGGAGGGCGTGTTCGCGCGGATGATCCTCGACGATCCGGAACTTGCTGGTGTTTCGACAGTGATCTTCGACGAATTCCACGAACGCTCGCTTGACGCGGATTTCGGCCTTGCTCTGGCGCTCGACGTTCACTCCGCCCTGCGCGAGGACCTCCGTATCCTGGTGATGTCGGCAACGCTCGACGTGGCGCGCATCGCGGCACTGCTCGATCAGCCGCCTGTCATCGAAAGTCTCGGGCGAAGCTTTCCGATCGCCATCCGATACCAGGACCGGCCGGTTCGCGAGCGCATTGAAGATGTCGTGTCACGGGCAATCGTCGAGGCGCACCAGACGGAGAGCGGCTCGATCCTTGCCTTTCTGCCGGGACAGGCCGAGATCGGCCGAACGGCCGAACGGTTGCTGGGACGGTTCGGCGACCAGACGCTGATTGCACCGCTCTACGGCAATCTCAGCCAGAAGGAACAGGATGCCGCTATTCGCCCCGCTCCGCCCGGCACCCGCAAGATCGTGCTTGCAACCTCGATCGCCGAGACCTCCATCACGATCGACGGCGTCCGGATTGTCATCGACAGCGGCCTGCAAAGGCTACCGGTGTTCGAGGCCTCAACCGGCATCACCCGCCTGGAGACGGTGCGGGTCTCGCGCGCCTCGGCCGACCAGCGGGCCGGACGCGCAGGCAGAACCGAACCTGGAATTGCCGTTCGCCTATGGCATGAGGGACAGACGGCAGCGTTGCCGGCATTCACGCCGCCGCAGATCCTGTCCACCGACCTCTCCGGCCTCGTCCTCGATCTTGCGCATTGGGGCGTTCAGGATACGCGGTCGCTGGCCTTCGTCGATCAACCGCCCGAGACGACTCTTGCGGAAGCGCGGGCGCTCTTGAAGCAGCTCGGCGCACTCGACGCGGATGGCGCGCTTAATGCGCGCGGCAAGGTCATGCGCGAGCTCGCATTGCCGCCTCGGCTGGCTGCGATGGTCATTTCGTCGGGCGAGGCCGGGCACGCGCGAGATGCCGCCCTGCTGGCGGTGCTGCTGACCGAGCAAGGGCTCGGCGGCACAAGCGTCGATCTGGAAGAGCGGATGCGGCGCTTCAAATCCGAACGCGGCGAGCGCGCCGAGGCCGCGCGCCAGCTGGCGGGCAGACTGGCAAGGGGACTCGACCTTTCCTGGGCCACAGAGCCCAGCATGGCGGGCAGGCTTCTGCTTCATGCCTTTCCCGATCGGATCGCGCTGCAGCGCGGCGGCAGGGGGCGCTTCGTGATGGCGAATGGTCGCGGCGCCGATCTGCCGGAGACCGACAGGCTTGCCGGCAGCCAAATGCTCGTGATCGCCGACCTGACCGGGCGAGCTGCGCAGGCGCGCATTCTTGCCGCAGCCGAGGTCTCGCGGGCGGAGGTAGAAGCGGAGCTGCCGGGCGAGATCAGGACCGACGACCAGACGTTCTTCGACAGGCAGAGCCGACAGGTCAGGGCGCGGCGGGCAACGCGGCTCGGCGCTATCGTCTTCGACGAGACGCCCCTGCCCCGCCCCTCGGGTGCTGACGTGACGAAGGCGCTGGCCGATGGCGTGCGCGAACTCGGCCTCGACGAGTTGCCTTTCTCGAAAGAAGCAAAGCAGCTCCGCGACCGCATAGGCTTTCTTCACCGTGGCATCGGCGCGCCCTGGCCCGACATGAGCGATAGCGCGCTGCTTGCCTGCATGGACGACTGGTTCATGCCCTACCAAACGGGTGCGCGGGGTCTTTCCGAGGTTTTGGCAAGCGGCCTTTCGAACGGTCTAATGGCGCTCGTGCCGCATGAGCTTCAACGCGATCTGGCCCGCCTTGCGCCCACCCATTTCGAGGCGCCGACCGGACAACGCCACCCGATCCAATATGATGCGGAGGAGCCGACGCTGACGATCCGGGTGCAGGAGCTGTTCGGATTGAAACAGCATCCGACTATCGGAGGCGGCCGGCTGCCGCTGCTTCTCGAGCTCACGTCTCCCGCACACCGGCCGATTCAAACAACACGCGACCTGCCGGGCTTCTGGGCCGGCTCCTGGAAGGACGTGCGCGCCGACATGCGCGGGCGCTATCCGCGACACCCATGGCCTGAACGGCCCGACGACGCCCTGCCGACGACAAGGGCAAAGCCGCGTGGTACATGAGCCGCAAACAGGTTCAAGGAACAACGTATGGTCGATCATGTCGAGAGCATGCCGGAGGACGACAGACACAATAGCCGTCGCCTGAGGCTTCAGACGCTGGTGCGGCTGAGATGGCTTGCGGTCTGCGGCCAGGCGGTCACGGTCTTCATCGTCGCCTTCTGGCTCAGGTTTCCGCTTCCGCTGATTGCAAGCATCGCCCTGATTGCTGCACTTGCCGCTGTCAACTTCTACCTGATGATCCGTTACCCGCCGACACATCGCATCGACCCTGGCACCGCTTTCGCCCTGCTCGGATTCGACCTGCTGCAGCTCTGCGCGCTGCTCTTCATCACTGGCGGCCTTGCCAATCCGTTTGCGGCGCTGGTCTGCGTTCCCGTCATCATCTCCTTTGCGTCGCAGCCGATCCGCTACAGCACGGCGTTGATCCTGGTGGCGATGATCTGCATCACCATTCTCGCATTCTCGCCATTTCCGCTTCCCTGGTTCGGCGGCGTGGAGATCAATGTCCATACCGTCATGCAGTTCGGCGTCTGGTGTTCTATCGCATCGACGATGACCTTTGCCGCCTTTTACGCCTACCGGGTCTCGATGGAGGCAAGCCAGCTGGCCGACGCGCTGGCCGCCACCGAGCTGGTGCTGCAGCGGGAGAAGCACCTGTCTCAGCTGGACGGGCTTGCCGCAGCGGCCGCGCACGAGCTCGGAACGCCGCTCGCCACCATCAGCATCGTTGCCAAGGAGATGGAGCGGGAGCTGAAGGACGACGACCGCTTCCGCGAGGACATTCAGCTGCTGCGCAGCCAGAGCGAGCGCTGCCGAGATATTCTGCGGCGTCTGGCAACGCTTTCGGCGGAAGGAGAAGCGCATCTGCGGCGCCTGCCCTTGTCATCCATGATGGAGGAGATCGTCGCGCCGCATCGCGAATTCGGGATCAAGCTCGAACTAATCGAGAAAGGTTCGCGCAAGGGCGAGCCGGTGACCGATCGCAATGCCGGCATCATGTACGGCCTTGGCAACCTCATCGAGAACGCCGTCGACTATGCCCGCGAGAAGGTGACGGTGACGGTCGAGCACGACCATCGGAAGGTTTGCATCATCGTCGAGGACGACGGAGAGGGATACTCGTCGGACATTCTGACCCGGATCGGCGAGCCCTACGTGACGAAGCGGCAGCGGGAGGATCGCGCGGGCGGACTCGGCCTGGGTCTGTTTATCGCCAAGACGCTGCTCGAGCGCTCCGGCGCATCGCTGGTCTTCGAAAACCGTGCGCCGGCGAGCGCCGGTGCGCGGGTACGTGTCGAATGGCCGCGCATGCTGATCGATGCACATTCGACAAAATGACTGTATCAGCCTAATGAAAGATCAGTGCAATTGACTTATGTCATGCGGACAGCACCAGGATTGACTGAGATGAACGAGCCAAACCACGACACTTCTTCAGCCACCGAGGATCATATTGGTCCGGATGCGAGCTTGTTGATCGTCGATGACGACGGCCCGTTCCTGCGACGCCTGGCGCGCGCGATGGAAGCGCGTGGCTTTCATGTGGAAACCGCCGAATCGGTTGCGGAAGGCATTGCCAAGTCAAAGAGCCACCCGCCCAAATATGCCGTTGTCGACCTGCGCCTTGGAGACGGCAATGGTCTGGATGTCATCGAGGCAATCCGGCAGCGCCGTGACGATACGCGCATCATCGTCCTGACTGGCTATGGAAACATCGCGACTGCCGTCACGGCGGTGAAACTCGGGGCGGTTGACTATCTGGCGAAGCCCGCCGACGCCGACGACGTGTATGCAGCGCTGACGCAGCGCGCCGGCGAGAAGGCGGAGCTGCCCGAGAATCCGATGTCGGCCGACCGCGTGCGATGGGAGCATATCCAGCGCGTCTACGAAATCTGCGAGCGCAACGTGTCCGAGACGGCGCGGCGGCTCAACATGCATCGGCGCACGCTGCAACGTATCCTTGCCAAGCGTGCGCCCAAGTAGGGTCACGTTTCGTCGGCGTCGCGCGGCTTGCCGCTTGCCCACTCGGCCATCAGCAGGCGCTGGGCGGCCGCGCGGGAGAAGTTGAGCGTTACCGATTTGCGGGTGGCGGGCGCCAAGCGGTGTTCGGGCGCTTCGCGGATCATGTGGGCGCCGTAGCCGTCCGACAGAAACAAGCCGCACTCCTCCGGAAAGATGTCGAGCGGCACATCCTTGTGCGTTGCGAAGAACAAACGATCACAATGCAGCCTATATTCCGGCCATTTGCGATCCACCTTGAAGTCTTCGATCGAGGTCTTGATCTCGATGATCCAGATCTCACCCTTCTCCGAGATCGTGATCAGATCCGCCCGCCGTCCGCTCGCCAGACACAACTCCGGCAGCACCGCGTGCCGCATTTCATGAAGTAGAATCTGAGTTCCTCGGCGCACGAGCATGGCTCTGTCCGATTGCCGGCCGTCTATTAACGGATTGTTATTGTAAAGACTCAAAATCGTCATGGATATCCGCGGATGTAGCGTGTGTTTTGTTGCAAAAAAACCATGCGGTTCTAGTTTGCCGCTGCGTATTCGCTTTGCCGCACTGCAACAGCTTGCAAAGGCAAGGTTAATCGAAAATAAACCATATTCAAAGATGGTTCAAAAGAACGATCCTCCCTTGCCCAATTTCCTAAGAGACATCCATGCGCATCCGCAATGCAATTCCTGTATTCGGCCTGATGGCGACGCTCGCTCTGGCCGGTTGCTCCACGACTTCCGAAAGCGCCTCTGTTGCAGACAAGAGTGCCGCACCAGGGCCGACCGTCCAGACCGCACAGATCTTTGATGACGCTTACGGCGTCACCACGGACGCCGGATACTCGCTGCCTGCGATCCCGATCCAGAAGGTCAAGCCGCAGTTCCACCGCCAGGTTGTCTCCTACGAAACCACGGAACGCCCGGGCACGATCATTGTCAACACGCGCGAGCGCTTCCTGTACTACATCATGCCCGGCGGCAAGGCCATGCGTTACGGCATCGGCGTCGGCAAGCAGGGCTTTGCGTGGGCCGGCACGGCCTACGTCGCCTGGAAGCAGGAATGGCCGAACTGGCATCCGCCGAAGGAAATGGCTGTCCGCCGGCCGGAAATCGCCAAGTACGTTGAGGACGGCATGGGCCCCGGTCTATCCAACCCTCTCGGCGCACGCGCCATGTATCTGTTCAACGAACAGGGCCAGGACACGCTTTTCCGTCTGCACGGCACGCCGGAATGGGCATCGATCGGCACCGCCGCTTCATCTGGCTGCATCCGTCTAATCAATCAGGACGTGATCGACCTCTACAGCCGTGTCCGCCCAGGCAAGGCTACCTCGAAGGTCATTGTCATCCAGTAAGCAGGACCGGAAATTCAGTATACAAAAAGCCGCCGGAACCTTCGTTTCGGCGGCTTTTTATATTCGCGCTGCTGACGATCAGGCAGCCCGCTTCGCCTTAAGCTCCAGGCGTCGGCGATGCAGGACCGGCTCGGTATAGCCATTCGGCTGCTGCCTGCCCTTCAAGACGAGATCGAGGGCGGCCTGGAAGGCGATCGAGCCGTCGAAATCGGCAGCCATCGACACATAGAGGGGATCAGAGGCATTCTGCTGATCCACCACAGTCGCCATGCGCATCATCGTTTCGACGATCTGCGCTTCGGTGACGATCTTGTGGTGCAGCCAGTTTGCCATGTGCTGGGCGGAGATGCGCAGCGTTGCCCTATCCTCCATGAGGCCGATATTGTTGATATCAGGCACTTTCGAGCAGCCGACACCCTGGTCGACCCAGCGAACGACGTAGCCGAGGATACCCTGCGCATTGTTGTCGAGTTCGCGCTGGATCTCTTCGGGCGCCCAGTTCGGACGCACGGCCACCGGGACCGAGAGAATGTCGCTGAGCTTGGCGCGGGCGCGATCCTTCAATCCCTGCTGAACGCGAGCGACGTTGACGCGATGATAGTGTGTGGCGTGCAGCGTTGCGGCCGTCGGCGACGGCACCCATGCGGTGTTCGCCCCGGCTTTGGGATGCGCGATCTTCTGCTCCAGCATTGCCGCCATCAGATCCGGCATGGCCCACATGCCCTTGCCGATCTGCGCGTGGCCGGAAAGGCCGCATTCGAGACCGATATCGACGTTCCAGTTCTCGTAGGCGGCGATCCAGGCCGCCTGCTTCATGTCGCCCTTGCGAATCATCGGCCCCGCTTCCATCGAAGTATGGATTTCGTCGCCGGTGCGATCGAGGAAGCCCGTGTTGATGAAGACGACACGCTCGCGGGCCGCCCGGATGCACTCCTTGAGGTTGACCGTCGTACGGCGCTCCTCGTCCATGATGCCCATCTTGATGGTGTTGCGCGCCATGCCGAGCGCACCCTCGACGCGGGAGAAGATCTCGACGGCGAAGGCGACCTCTTCCGGGCCGTGCATCTTTGGCTTGACGACGTAGGCCGACCCTTCGCGCGAGTTTTTTCGCCGACCGGTCGGGCCAACGTCGTACAACGCGATCAGGCCTGTGATCATCGCATCCATGATGCCCTCGGGTACTTCGTTTCCATCGCGGTCAAGAATGGCCGGGTTTGTCATGAGGTGGCCGACATTGCGGACAAGCAGCAGCGAGCGGCGGTGCACCTCGATCGGCGAACCGTCCGGACCGTTATATTCGAGATCCGGATTGAGCTTTCGTATGAACGTCGAACCGCCCTTGGCGACTTCCTCCTGGAGATCGCCCTTCATCAGGCCCAACCAGTTGCGATAGACGAGGGTCTTGTCCTCGGCATCGACGGCAGCGATGGAGTCTTCGCAGTCCATGATCACCGTAATCGCTGATTCGAGCCAAACATCGGAAATATGCGCCGGATCACTCTTGCCGATTGCGGTGGAGGCATCGATCACGATGTCGATATGAATGCCATTGTTCTTCAAAAGCACATTTGTCGGTGCGGACGCATCGCCTCGATAGCCGGCGAAGTGTGCCTGATCCGTCATGGATACGTGTTCCCCGTCGGTCGACGTCATGGCGAGTGCGCCGTCCTTGACCGCAAATCCCGCGACATCCTTCCAGCTCCAATCCGCAAGCGGAACGACCGAATCCAGAAAATCGCGAACCCAGGCGATGACCTTCCCGCCGCGCTTCGGATTGTAGCCCTTGCCCTTCTCGGCGCCATCGCTATCGGCAATCGCGTCCGTTCCATAGAGCGCATCGTAGAGGGAACCCCAGCGGGCATTGGCAGCGTTGAGCGCGTAACGGGCGTTCATGACAGGGACAACCAGCTGCGGGCCGGCGATCGAGGCGATCTCGGGGTCGACATTCGTCGTCGTCACCTGGAAATCCGAGCCTTCCGGCAAGAGATAGCCGATCTCCCGCAGGAAGGCCTGATAGGCTTCGATGTCGGTTGGCGCGCCATGCTGGCGATACCAGTCGTCGATGCGGAGCTGAAGCGCATCACGCTTTGCCAACAACTCGCGATTCTTCGGAGCAAGGTCATGAACGATCGCGGAAAAATCAGCGAAAAACCTGTCCGCATCGATCTGCAGTCCGGGTAGCGCTTCGTTGACCAGGAACGCGTGGAGGACTGCTTCGATCGCAAGACCGTGTTTATCGATGCGGCTCATGGAATATCTCCTCGGACAATGGCGGCTTTCGCATGCTGCCACTTTGCCCGCCTTTCATTGATAGTCAATTGTGCAATAGTTCGAAAGATTTATGCCATTTATGCGATACTCGCGGCGTGACACGCATCGGCAGGCCGTTCTGGGGCTGCGTCGTCAGTTTCTGGACCGGCCAAGGCTTGGTTTGGTCCGTCATATCGAAACGGAAACGCCTCATCAGCACCGCGAGCGCGATAACCGCTTCCTGAAGCGCGAAGGTCGCCCCAATGCAAACGCGTGGACCGGCGCCGAAAGGCAGGAACTGGAAGCGGCCGATCTTGGTGCGATTTTCCGGCAGGAAGCGTTCCGGCATGTAGGCGCGGGGTTTTTCCCAGTAGAGTTCGTGGCGATGCAGGGTCCACGGCATGATGAGCACCGTGACGCCTGCTTCGATGTCCACAGTCTCGCCTTTGGCATCGGTCCATCTATCGACGGCGATTGCGGCGCGGTTGATCGAGGGAGCGGGAGGATAGAGCCGCAGCGCCTCCTCGAAGGCAGCTCGGGTGTATGGCATAAGGTCAAGCCACTGAACCGGCTCGGCGCCGCTCGCCATGACCCGTCCTATCTCATCTTCCATCGCATCACGGAAATGAGGCGTGTTGGCCACGCAATAGAGCGTCCAGGCAAGCGCCCGCGCCGTCGTTTCGTGACCCGCGCCGATGAAGGTCAGGATATTGTCTTCGATCTCCTCGTTGGAAAGACCACCGATCGCAGCCTGCTCCAGCAACAGGGTCAGAAAATCTTCCGGCGTCGACGCGCGGTCAGCTTTCATCCGCGCCAGGCGCGCATCCATTGTCTGGCGCACGATGGAATAGAATTTGTCGAGAACCTTCTGGCCGCCAATACGCGTCACGCGCGGCACCCAGGATGGAGCGCGCAGCAGGTCCATCGGATCGACACGGCCCATGCGATGAAGAAGCGCGTTCACGTCATCGGCAAAACTGTTCGACGACGTTACGATCTCGCCGGAGAAGAGAGTGTCGGCGAGGATCACGAAGGTCAGCTCCGTCATGTCGCTGGCGATTTCGAAGACCTGTCCCTCGATGCCGGCTGATTCGTACTTTCGCGCGTAGTCCTCGGATTGGCGCAGCATCTGTCCGGCAAAGCCATTTGCATGGCGCGGCGTGAAGACCGGGGCAACCGCCTTGCGCGACCTCTTCCACACCTCGCCTTCGGCTGTCAGCAGCCCGTCGCGCAGGATCGGGCGGAGGACAAGCTGGCGAATATCCGACATGCGATAGTTTGCGGCATTGTCGACGAGGACATGCCTGATCAACCCGGGATCATTGGCAATGAGGGTGCTTTCCCGGAAGAACCGGGTCTTGATCCAGGGCAGCGTGTAGGACGGCTCACCCCACAGCTCCAGCGGATTGCGCAGGATCGTGCGGATGATCTCCAGTCGGCTCGGCGGCACCGTGCGAGGCATCGGCGCGGGTGGAACGAAGGGATCTGGACGCATGTCCATCTGAATGTAGCCTTTCGCGGAAGATTGTCGCCCTCCCCGGCAAGGCTAGAACTAGAGCAGGCGCTCGAGCTCGTCCAGCTTGTCGTTGACGAGCCAGCCGTAGTAGTTCTCTTCCGGCCAGACGGTCTGGCCCGATGCACGGTTCCTGTTTGCGAGTGCCGAGGCGCGCTGGCGCGAATTGCCGACATTGTAGAGCGTCGCCGTTAGACCGGGATTCTTCGAGATATCCATCCCTGCGATCTGCTTGTAATCATCGATCGACTTGCGGATGGAGGCCGCAACGAAGGCGAGCGAGATGTCAGGCTGCATGATCGCCCGGTAGACGCCGCCGGCATCCTTTTCGTTCAGCTTGTCATAGCCCGAGACCTTGGTGACGAGATCAGAGAGCATCAGCGCCGTCAGCGGATTGATCTGGCCGAGTCCGAAGGTCTGGCCCGCGTAGAAGGGCTGGAAGAACACGGCACTGAAGCGATTGTCCGGGAAGCTCCTGCCATCGACGGTCTTGCCGCGGAAATCGCTTTCCCAGACATCCTCACGACAGCTCCACAGCGTGTAGGAATCGCCCTTGCTGTTGCATTCGGCAAACTGTGGCCGCTTGATGAAATCATCCACGTCCTCGCCACTATAGGCGAAGCGGAAGCTCTCGCCTGCATAGGAGGCGGCTTTGACATAGTAGGACTGCAGCCGATCGTAAGCGTCAACGTTATAGGTGTGTTCGCCGACGATGGCGCCGACGACGTGGATCGGATCAATGCCGTAGGCGGCAGACACCTTCTTGATCTTACCCATCAGCTCATGGTCGGTGGCGAGGAGTTCATGAACTTTATCGTACTTGCGATCGAATGACGTCTTGGTGCCCTTGGTCCGGCGAACGGACGCGCCCGGAATGTCGGGCTGCTCGGCATGACGGTTGCCCGGCGGCACGACTTCGATGGCAAATGCAGGCGCCGCAGTCAGCACGGCAGCAGCAATCAGAAGGCTTGTCAGAAGGCGTCGCACGGTCAGCGTTCCCATCATTCCTGGCATTGGTCACGAAGCGCGCTGCCTGGACCACAATCTTGGCCGAATAATGCTGGCGCGTATTACAAAGCGGGCCTTTCACTAAAAAGTAAAAGGCCCGTTGTCGAGAGTCCAGGCTGTCAAAAGTCCGGCATCGCCCCGGTTATGGCAAGGCAAGCCGGTGCCGACATCACAGTATGAAGCGCGACAGATCCGTGTTTTGGGCGAGATCGCCGACGTGCTGGCGAACGTAGGCCGCGTCGATCGTCACCGCCGTGCCACCGCGATCGGGAGCATTGAACGAGATTTCGTCGAGCACCCGCTCCATCACCGTCTGCAGACGGCGGGCACCGATGTTTTCGACCGATGAGTTCAAGTGAACCGCGACATCGGCGAGCGCGTCGATGGCGTCGTCCGTGAAGTCGAGGTTCAGGCCTTCGGTTTCCATCAGCGCCCGATACTGGCGAATGAGACTCGCCTCGGTTTCCGTAAGGATGCGACGGAAATCCTCCTTGGTCAGCGGACGCAACTCCACACGGATCGGCAGGCGGCCCTGCAGTTCCGGCAGGAGGTCCGAAGGCTTGGACACATGGAAGGCGCCCGAGGCGATGAAGAGGACGTGGTCCGTCTTCACCGGTCCGTATTTGGTGGATACGGTCGTGCCTTCGACGAGCGGCAGCAGATCGCGCTGTACACCTTCGCGAGAGACGCCGGCACCCATGCCGCCATCGCGGGCGGCGATCTTGTCGATTTCGTCGAGGAAGACGATGCCGTCGTTCTCGACCGCACGGACCGCTTCCCGCTGGATGACCTCGTTGTCGATCAGCTTGTCGGACTCGTCTCGGATCAGCTCGGCATAGGACGCCTTGACGGTCGTTCGGACCTTCTTGGTACGGCCGCCCATCGCTTTGCCGAACATTTCCGAAAGGTTGAGAACGCCGACATTGCCGCCTTGCATGCCTGGAATGTCGAAGCCACCCATGCCGGTGTTGGTGTCGGCCACTTCGATATCGATTTCCTTATCGTCCATTTCGCCGGTGCGCAGCTTCTTGCGGAAGCTGTCACGCGTGGCAGGAGAGGCAGTCGAGCCAACGAGCGCATCGAGAACGCGCTCCTCGGCGCTCATATGGGCTTTCGCCTGCACTTCGGAGCGCTTCTTTTCGCGCGCAAGCCCAATGCCGACTTCGACGAGGTCGCGGATGATTTGCTCGACATCCCGGCCGACATAGCCGACTTCGGTAAATTTCGTCGCTTCCACCTTGATGAACGGCGCGCCAGCAAGCTTGGCGAGGCGGCGGGAGATTTCCGTCTTGCCGACGCCGGTGGGGCCAATCATCAGGATATTCTTAGGCATGACTTCGTCGCGCAGATCGGGTTCGAGCTGCTGGCGGCGCCAACGGTTGCGCAGCGCGATTGCCACGGCGCGCTTGGCCTCATGCTGGCCGATAATGTAGCGGTCGAGTTCGGAAACGATCTCGCGGGGGGAAAATGTCGTCATCTTCTATGTCCCATCAGGGGTGAAATCTCTTGGAAAGGTTCAGGCGTCCGCATCCAGCGTTTCGACCACGATATTGTGGTTGGTATAGACACAAATTTCAGCGGCGATATCGAGAGCACGGCGGGCGACTTCCTCGGCGGACTTGTCGGTGTCCATCAAGGCGCGGGCGGCTGCGAGCGCATAGTTGCCACCAGAGCCAATTGCGATGGCGCCGTGCTCGGGTTCAAGAACATCGCCGTTGCCGGTGATTGCCAGCGTTACGGACTTGTCCGCAACCAGCATCATGGCTTCGAGATTGCGCAGATACTTATCGGTGCGCCAGTCCTTGGCGAGCTCGACCGCTGCCCGCATCAGCTGCCCGGGGTACTGCTCGAGCTTCTTTTCAAGCCGCTCCAGCAGGGTGAACGCATCAGCGGTCGCGCCTGCGAAACCGGCAATGACGTCGCCCTTGCCGATGCGGCGAACCTTGCGGGCATTGCCCTTCATCACCGTCTGGCCAAGGCTCACCTGGCCGTCGCCCGCCATAATGACCTTGCCGTCCTTTCGAACTGTAATAATCGTTGTCATCAACACACCTTTGCCCGCTTGCCTGGCTCTTGCACCGGGCCGATCGCCCGCCTTGTTGGGACCTATGTAAGTTGGCGGCAGCCGATTGCAAATGGCTTCGATTTCTGCGGCCGCGGTTCTGGATATTTCCAGGCCCGCCTGATAAGGAACGCCCGTATTTCCCGATGGAGCAGCCATATGGCCGAAACCACAGCAAGCCGAACGGGCGCAGTGTCCCGCAAGACGAACGAAACTTCTGTTTCCGTGTCCGTTAATCTCGACGGCTCC
The DNA here is from genome assembly GCF_056406295.1 of Rhizobium sp. P1_C7. Taxonomy (NCBI): domain Bacteria; kingdom Pseudomonadati; phylum Pseudomonadota; class Alphaproteobacteria; order Hyphomicrobiales; family Rhizobiaceae; genus Rhizobium; species Rhizobium sp. P1_C7. The sequence continues at coordinate 364,980 of NZ_JBFUAL010000006.1, read as the reverse complement.
GGCAAGGCGAAGATTTCCACCGGCGTCGGCTTCTTCGACCATATGCTCGACCAGCTCGCGCGACATTCGCTGATCGACATGGAGATCGAGACGAAGGGCGACCTGCACATCGACGATCACCACACGGTGGAAGACACGGGCATCGCCATCGGTCAGGCCATCGCCAAGGCACTCGGCGACCGCCGCGGCATCACGCGCTACGCGTCGATCGATCTCGCCATGGATGAGACGATGACAAAGGCTGCGGTCGACCTCTCCGGTCGTCCCTTCCTGGTGTGGAACGTCGCTTTCAGCGCGCCGAAGATCGGCACGTTCGATACCGAACTCGTTCGCGAATTCTTCCAAGCGCTTGCGCAAAACGCCGGCATCACCTTGCATATTCTCAACCACTATGGCGCCAACAACCACCATATTGCTGAGACTTGCTTCAAGGCCGTTGCCCGCGCGTTGCGCACGGCGACAGAGATCGATCCGAGACAGGCGGGCCGTGTTCCCTCGACCAAGGGCACGCTCGTCTGAGCCCCTTCAGGGAGCTTGACGATATGACTTCCAGCTATCTGATTCTGACGGCCCCCGGCGGAGCCGATGTCGCACACAAGAAGACGCAGATCATTCGCGACGGATTTACCGTGCTCGGCTTCCTGTTTCCGTGGCTCTGGCTTGCGGCTTATCGGCTCTGGCCGCATGCGATCGCCGCCTTCTTGCTGCAAAGCCTCGGCGGTGCCCTGATAGACCGACCCGGGCCATGGCCGATGGGCGCTGCGATCGCCTTCGGAACGAGCCTCCTTGTCGCCCTCGAAGGACAGAATTTCCGCATCCGCAGCTTGGTTTCAAAAGGCTGGGAGGAGGACGCGCTGGTCTCGGCCGATTCGTTACGGGTCGCGGAAGAGATCTATTTTTCGAGTATTCAGACCGATATAGGTGCCGAAAGCCACGTTCCCCCGGCGCAATGGGACAGCGCGTCCCATGCCAATGCGCGTCGCGGCAACGCCACATCACTCGGTCTCTTTGGTTTTGATGGAGGACGTTAATGCGCGTCGCAATAATCGACTACGGTTCAGGCAATCTGCGTTCGGCAACGAAGGCCTTTGAGCGCGCCGCCCGTGAAGCCGGCATCGACGCCGTGATCGATCTCACCGATAAGGCCGAGAACGTGGCCGCCGCGGACCGCGTCGTGCTTCCGGGCGTCGGCGCCTATGCGGATTGCCGCCGTGGGCTCGCCGCCGTTGCGGACATGAGCGAGGCGCTCGTCGAGGCAGTCGAGAAGAAGGCGCGGCCCTTCCTCGGCATCTGCGTCGGCATGCAGCTAATGTCATCCCGCGGCCTTGAGAAGACGGTGACCAACGGTTTCGGCTGGATCCCCGGCGACGTCGTCAGGATGACGCCTGACGATCCCAATCTAAAAATTCCGCAGATCGGCTGGAACACGCTCGATCTCCACAGCCCTCACCCGCTTTTCGACGGGATTCCAACCGGATCGGACGGGCTGCATGCCTATTTCGTGCACTCCTACCATCTGGCCGCGGCGAACGAGGACAATGTGATCGCGACGGCCGGCTACGGCGGACCGATCACCGCCTTTGTGGGTCGCGACAACATGGCAGGAGCCCAGTTCCATCCGGAAAAGAGCCAGAAGCTCGGTCTCGCCTTGATTGCCAATTTCCTGCGCTGGAACCCCTGAGCTCGCGCGATTGCAAGGACTGAACAGAATGATCCTATTTCCTGCCATCGACCTCAAGGACGGCCAGTGCGTTCGCCTCAAGCTTGGCGACATGGAGCAGGCGACCGTTTACAATCCTGACCCCGCCGCACAGGCCAAGGCTTTCGAAGAGCAGGGCTTCGAATGGCTGCACGTCGTTGACCTGAATGGTGCCTTTGCGGGCGAGAGCGTCAACGGCGCGGCCGTCGATGCCATCCTGAAGGCGACGAAGAACCCGGTGCAGCTCGGCGGCGGCATCCGCACGCTCGAGCACATCGAGAACTGGCTTTCGCGCGGATTGACGCGTGTCATCCTCGGCACCGTCGCCGTTCGCGATCCGGCGCTAGTGATCGAAGCCTGCAAGGCATTTTCCGGCCGCGTCGCTGTCGGCATCGATGCCAAAGGCGGCAAGGTAGCCGTCGAGGGATGGGCCGAGGCTTCGACGCTCGGGATTTTGGAACTCGCAAAGAAGTTCGAGGGCGCCGGCGTCGCCGCGATCATCTACACCGACATCGACCGCGACGGTATTCTGACCGGCATCAACTGGGATTCGACGCTGGAACTTGCCGACGCCGTTTCCATACCGGTCATCGCATCCGGCGGCCTCGCGTCGATCGACGACGTCAAGCGCATGCTGCGGCCCGACGCCCGCAAGTTGGAAGGCGCGATCTCCGGTCGCGCGCTCTACGACGGCCGTATCGATCCCAGCGAAGCCCTGGCGCTGATCAAGGCGGCGCGGGCAAAGGAGATGGTGCAATGACCCTCAAGGCTCGTGTCATCCCCTGCCTCGATGTCAAGGACGGCCGCGTCGTCAAGGGCGTCAATTTCGTCAACCTGGTCGATGCCGGCGATCCCGTGGAAGCCGCCAAGGCCTATGACGCAGCAGGCGCCGACGAACTCTGCTTCCTCGACATCACCGCCTCCTCTGACAATCGCGAAACGATCTTCGATGTCGTGGCGCGAACTGCGGAACAGTGCTTCATGCCTGTCACCGTCGGCGGCGGTGTGCGAACGCTTGCCGACATCCGAAAGCTCCTGCTCTGCGGCGCCGACAAAGTTTCGATCAACTCGGCGGCGGTCAACAATCCGGATTTCGTTGCAGAGGCGGCGGACAAATTCGGCGACCAGTGCATCGTCGTCTCGATCGACGCCAAGCGGCGGCTGACGCGGGCGGTCGGCGGCGACAACCTCAGCGCCTGGGAGATCTACACGCATGGCGGCCGCAATGCGACCGGCATCGATGCCGTGGATTTCGCCGTGAAAATGGTTGAGCGCGGCGCCGGCGAACTGCTCGTCACCTCGATGGACCGCGACGGAACCAAAGTCGGCTACGATCTTGAGCTGACACGGGCGATTGCCGATGCGGTGCGGGTGCCCGTGATCGCTTCAGGCGGCGTCGGCGATCTCGACGATCTGGTGGCTGGCGTCAAGCAGGGGCACGCGACCGCAGTTCTTGCCGCCTCGATCTTCCACTTCGGTACCTATTCCGTCGGCGAGGCCAAGCGCTATATGGCTTCCAACGGCATCGCGATGCGTCTCGACTGAGCTGAAGGCTAGCCAATGACCCAATTTACCCTTTTCGATCTCGAGAGGATCGTCGAAGAGCGCTCGAGGGCACCTGCAAGCGAATCCTGGACGGCGAAACTCGTCGCCTCGGGACAATCGAAAGCGGCGAAGAAACTCGGCGAGGAAGCGATCGAGGCCGTGATGGCCGCTGTTGTCGATGACCGCAACAATCTCACCTACGAGGCTGCCGACGTCCTCTATCATCTCTTGGTCGTATTGAAGATCGCAGGCATTCCGTTGCAGAGTGTGATCGACGAACTCGAACGCCGGACCGGGCAATCCGGCATCAAGGAAAAGGCCGGTCGGCAAGATCCATGAGCATTGCGAAGCAAATCCAAGGCGCAGCTGAGGCGCTCGACCACTTCCAGGCGAACGACTATTCGCCGTACCATTTCTTTTCGTCGCAAGAGTGGGCTCATTTCCGCGCAGATACGCCGCTGACGCTGACATTGGACGAAGTCAAACGGCTGCGCTCCATGGGCGACCCGATCGACCTTGACGAAGTACGACGGATCTATCTGTCGTTGTCACGGCTGCTGTCAGCGCATGTCGAATCGTCGCAGCTGCTTTTCGAGCAACGGAACCGGTTCCTCAGCCTCTCCAATGTCGCCAAGACGCCCTTCGTCATCGGAATCGCCGGCTCGGTGGCCGTTGGCAAGTCGACCACGGCCCGCATCCTGAAAGAGCTTCTGCGGCGTTGGCCTTCCAGTCCAAAGGTGGATCTCGTGACGACGGATGGTTTTCTCTATCCGAACACAGTGCTGCAACGGGAAGACCTTATGCAGCGCAAGGGTTTCCCTGAAAGCTACGACACAGGGGCAATTCTGCGCTTTCTGGCTGCGATCAAGGCCGGACAGCCGAACGTCAAGGCGCCGTCCTACTCGCACCTGGTCTACGACGTGTTGCCGAACGAATACACGATCATCGACCGGCCCGACATTCTGATCTTCGAGGGCATCAACGTGCTGCAGTCGCGCGATCTGCCAGCAGGGGGCAAGATCGTGCCGATGGTTTCCGACTTCTTCGACTTCTCGATCTATATCGACGCGGAAGAAAGCCGGATTCACAACTGGTACGTCACACGTTTCATGCGACTGCGCGAGACGGCATTTCGCGATCCCAATTCGTTCTTTCACCGCTACGCGTCGATCAGCGAAGAAGAAGCGCTTTCGATCGCGGAAGGGCTCTGGGAGAACATCAACCTCAAGAACTTGCGAGAGAATATCCTGCCGACCCGCCCGCGCGCCGATCTCATCCTGCGCAAGGGCCAGAATCATCTGACCGAGCAGGTTGCACTCAGAAAGCTCTAGGGCGTTACGCGGCGGAGCGTCAGGTTGATGCGGCCACCGTTTTTCAGCAAGGTCGAGGTTGCCGGATAAATACGGTCGACTCCGTGGAAACACAGCCTCCCCTCGGCACCAAGAATAACGACGTCACCACTCGACAGTTTGAAGGAGAGGGTCCGGTCGTTGCGACCCAATCCGCCGACACGGAAAAGGCAGGCATTGCCGAGCGAGATGGAAACGACCGGCGCCTCAAGGTCCTGTTCGTCCTTGTCCTGATGCAGCCCCATGCGCGCCTCGTCCGAATAGAAATTGACGAGGCAGGCCTGCGGTGGCTTGTGATAGCCGGAGACGTCGTTCCAGATTTCCAACAGTTCTTGCGGCATCTCCGGCCACGCCCTACCGGTCGTCGGATGGATCTGCTGATAGCGATAGCCGCGCTCTTTGTCCGTGACCCACCCGAGAGATCCGCAATTCGTCATCCGGACGGACATCGGCTTGCCGGTTCCGGGCATGACAGGCACGAAAAGGGGCGCATCGGCAACGATCGCGCGGATCGCATCGACCAAGGCTTCCTGACGCGAGCGGCTTAGATAGTCGGGGCGATGGCGAACGCCGTTCGGCAACTGCTGCATGTTAATCTCCGCCCGGCGGACGCCCCCGCATCTTCTTGACCTCGGAGCGGCCGGACTTCGCTTTCAGCCGCCGTTCGACAGAACCTTTCGTTGGCTTTGTCTTCCTGCGCGGCGGAGGCGGCGGTTTTGCTGCCTCGATGATCATTTCCTTCAGCCGCTCGCGCGCATCTTCGCGATTGCGATCCTGACTGCGGAAGCGGCTTGCCTCGATCATCAGCACGCCTTCCTTGGACAGGCGCCTGCCGGCAAGCTTTACGGCGTTGCCCTTGACCCGTTCGTTGAGCGCGGGCGAGTTCACAATGTTGAAGAAGAGCTGGACGGCGGTCGAGACCTTGTTGACATTCTGCCCGCCGGGGCCGCCTGCCAGAACGAATTGTTCCGTCAGTTCCCATCCGGCGATGGTGATCCTGTCGTCGATATAGAGCGGGTCGCTGGCCATGCGATTTCTATCTCACATTGCCGCCTGCTTGGAAACACGCAAAAACCCGGCGAACGAAGGCCGGGGTTTCACGTGAATCATCAATGCTTTGCTCTACTACTCAGCAGCGATCTGAAAACCCGGGGCCGCATCGCGCACCCCGCCATCGACATGATCTTCGAACTTGGCGAAATTCGCAATGAACATCGCGACGAGCTTTGCAGCCTGCGAGTCGTAGGCGACGGCATCCTGCCATGTGGACCGCGGATCGAGGATTCCGCTTTCGACGCCCTGAACGGCCACCGGTACAGTGAAGCCGAAATTCGGATCGGTACGGAACTCGGCCTTGCCGAGCTCTCCTGAGAGCGCTGAGGCAAGAAGTGCGCGTGTTGCCTTGATTGGCATACGCTTGCCGGTGCCGTAGGCGCCGCCCGTCCAGCCAGTGTTGACCAACCAGCACTCCACACCGTGGCGACCGATGAGATCCTTCAGCAGATTGCCGTATTCCGACGGGTGGCGCGGCATGAACGGTGCGCCGAAGCAGGTCGAAAAGGTTGCTTCCGGCTCAGTCACGCCCTTCTCCGTTCCGGCGACCTTGGCGGTGTAGCCGGACAGAAAGTGGTACATAGCCTGGTCCGGCGTCAGTTTGGCGATCGGCGGCATGACACCAAAGGCGTCGGCCGTCAGCATGATAATCGTCTTCGGGTGGCCCGCCAGGCCCGTGTCGGAAGCGTTCGGAATGAATTCCAGGGGGTAAGCGCAGCGGGTGTTTTCCGTGAGCGATCCATCGTTGAAATCCGGTTCGCGCAGGTCGTTCAGGACGACGTTTTCGAGAACCGTGCCGAAACGTTGGGTGGTGGCGTAGATTTCTGGCTCTGCTTCGGCCGACAGGCGGATCGTCTTGGCGTAGCAACCGCCTTCGAAATTGAAGATGCCGTTTTCGCCCCAGCCATGCTCGTCATCGCCGATCAGCGTACGCGCCGGATCTGCCGACAGCGTCGTCTTGCCGGTACCCGAAAGCCCGAAGAAAACAGCCGCATCGCCATCCCGACCGACATTGGCCGAGCAATGCATCGGCATGACATCCTTGGCCGGCAGAAGGTAGTTCAGCACGGTGAAGACCGACTTCTTCATTTCGCCAGCATAGGACGTTCCGGCGATCAGGACCTCGCCGTTCGTGAGGTCGCAGGCGATCACGGTTTCCGTGCGGCAGCCGTAGCGTGCGGGGTCGGCTTTGAAGCTCGGCAGGTCGATGATCGTCAGCTTGGGAACGAAGGTTTCGAGCGCCGACCTCTCCGGACGTATCAGAAGGTTGCGGATGAACAGCGAATGCCAGGCGAGTTCGGTCACAACGCGGGTCGCCAAGGCATTGCCCGCGTCGGCACCGCCGATCAGGTCCTGCACGAACAGTTCCTTTCCGGCCGCATGCGCGAGCATGTCCTGCTTCAGCAGCGCAAAATGCTCCGGCGCCATCGGCTTGTTATTGTCCCACCAAATCTTACCTTCGGTATGCGCATCTCGGACGACGAACTTGTCGCGCGGCGACCGGCCGGTGTGCTGGCCTGTCAAGGCCCTCAGTGCTCCATGAGCGGTGAGTTCGGCCTCACCCCGGCGAATCGACTCTTCATAGAGAGAAGCGGCGGTAAAGTTATAGCGGACGCTCTTTGCGCTGGCCAAACCTGTTGTCGCCAGCTCTATCGCCGGGTTGTGGACTCCGAACAACTCCATGGTGTTTCCCTTCCCTTGAGGCTCAGTGCCAATAAGAACTGAGCGCGACCGTACGGGTAGGATTTTTAAAACGCAATAGTAAAAAATCGATAAAGTGTAGCAATATCAATTATTTAATCGATTTAAATTGATTGCGATTATTTTAAATCGTTTGAATCGCCGGGGGTTGGATCATTTTTCCGTACCTCCCTAGGTTGTCATCAAAACTTTGCAACAATCCTCCCCTTTATCTTTGCCACAATTTGTTCCACCTTTATCCCCATAAGCGCATCCGGTTCGGAAAGGCCGCCTGGGGGACAGTTTTATATTCCTTGGAGACGCGCATAGATGACGGAGACGAATATCATGGCGACAATCGCGCTCGTTGACGACGACCGCAACATCCTAACCTCAGTGTCGATTGCGCTTGAGGCGGAAGGATATAAGGTCGAGACTTACACGGACGGCGCATCGGCCCTTGACGGCCTTCTCGCCCGCCCACCGCAGCTTGCCATATTCGACATCAAGATGCCGCGTATGGACGGGATGGAACTGCTGCGCCGCCTGCGCCAGAAATCAGACATGCCGGTGATCTTCCTGACCTCCAAGGACGAGGAGATCGATGAGCTTTTCGGCTTGAAGATGGGGGCCGACGACTTCATTACCAAGCCTTTTTCGCAAAGGCTTCTGGTCGAGCGGGTCCGCGCAGTCCTGCGCCGCGCCTCGAGCCGCGACGCGACGGTTGCCGCCGGCGGCGTTGCGCCAAAGCCCGGAGCTGCCCAGCTTGCCCGCTCCCTGGAGCGCGGCCAGCTGGTAATGGACCAAGAGCGGCATACCTGCACCTGGAAGGGCGAGCCGGTGACCCTCACTGTTACCGAATTCCTGATTCTGCATTCCTTGGCGCAGCGCCCGGGCGTCGTCAAAAGCCGCGACGCGTTGATGGATGCGGCCTATGATGAACAGGTCTATGTCGACGATCGCACGATCGACAGCCACATCAAGCGGCTTCGCAAGAAGTTCAAGATGGTCGACAACGACTTTGATATGATTGAAACGCTCTACGGAGTGGGATACCGCTTCCGCGAAGCAGCCTGACGCCCGATCGGCGCGGCACGTGAGATTGCAGAGAGCTGACGGCCGCGCAAGCGGTCCGCTCTCCGAAAGGGCATGTCGTTGGCACAGTTGGTGCAAGAAAGGGATCTTGATGACGTGGAGGGCTTAAGCGGCCGCCGCGTCAGGGGACGACGTTGGTCCCACCCCTTCACGATCATCCGCCGCATCTTCGGCAATGCCGTCTTTTCAAGCCTTACGCGCCGCATCCTGTTTTTCAATCTTGCCGCGCTGGTCGTTCTCGTCGGCGGCATCCTTTACCTCAACCAGTTTCGCGAAGGGTTGATCGACGCCCGCGTCGAGAGCTTGCTGACGCAAGGCGAAATCATTGCGGGCGCGGTCTCCGCCTCCGCATCCGTTGACACCAACTCCATCACGATCGATCCCGAGAAGCTGCTCGAACTGCAGGCTGGCCAAAGCATCACGCCCGTTCCGAACGACGAAGACCTCGAATTTCCGATCGATCCGGAGAAGGTAGCGCCGGTGCTGCGCCGGCTGATTTCGCCGACACGGACGCGCGCTCGAATTTTTGATGCCGACGCAAACCTGCTGCTCGATTCGCGTCACCTTTATTCGCGCGGCCAGGTCCTGCGGTTCGATCTTCCGCCGGTCGAGGACGAGGAGCAGACCTGGGGGGATTGGTTCGCCACGATCTTCAACAAGGTCCTGCAACCGGGCAACCTGCCGCTCTACAAGGAAGCGCCGGGCGGTGACGGTTCGATCTATCCTGAAGTCATGAACGCGCTGACGGGCGTGCGCGGCGCCGTCGTGCGCACGACCGAGAAGGGCGAACTGATCGTCTCGGTCGCTGTGCCCATCCAGCGTTTCCGGGCCGTTCTCGGTGTTCTGCTGTTGTCCACGCAGGCCGGCGATATCGACAATATCGTGCATGCCGAGCGTCTTGCTATCATGCGGGTGTTCGGGGTTGCCACATTGGTCAACGTGCTTCTTTCGCTGGTTCTTTCCTCGACGATTGCCAATCCGCTGCGCCGCCTTTCGGCTGCCGCGATCCGTGTACGCCGCGGGGCCAAGGAACGCGAAGAAATTCCGGATTTCTCAGCCCGACAGGATGAAATCGGCAATCTGTCCATCGCGCTTCGCGAGATGACAACCGCGCTCTACGACCGCATCGACGCGATCGAGAGCTTTGCCGCCGATGTTAGCCACGAGTTGAAAAACCCGCTGACCTCATTGCGTAGCGCCGTTGAAACGCTGCCGCTTGCCAAGTCGGAGGATTCCAAGAAGCGTCTCATGGACGTCATCCAACATGATGTCCGGCGCCTCGACCGCCTGATCAGCGACATATCCGACGCCTCGCGTCTCGACGCGGAACTCGCGCGTGTCGATGCCGGTTCGGTGGATCTCGAAGTGCTGCTGCGCGACCTCGTCGAGATTTCGCGGCAGATCCGCAGCCGCAAGAAGGAAGTTCAGATCGAATTCGCCATCGAGCGCAAGCCTGGCGTCAAGACGCGCTTCGTCGTCAAAGGCCACGATCTGCGCATCGGCCAGATCATCACCAATCTCATCGAGAACGCCCGTTCCTTCGTCTCCGATCAGGACGGCAAGATCACCGTGAGGCTGGTGCGGACCCGCTCGCGCTGTATCGTCTATGTCGAAGACAATGGTCCGGGCATTCAGGCTGAGAATATCGATCGCATCTTCGAGCGGTTTTATACCGACCGCCCGGAAGCCGAGGACTTCGGCCAGAATTCCGGCCTCGGTCTGTCGATCAGCCGCCAGATCGCGGAAGCGCACGGCGGCTCGCTGCGGGCAGAAAACATCATTGATCCGGAGACCGAAAAGGTCGTCGGCGCTCGCTTCACCCTCGCCCTGCCCGCCGATTCCGCAGCATGACGGCCGGCGCTTCAAATATTCATGCGACTGCCATTGTCGTCGGCAAGACCGGACTGCTGTTCGTCGGGCCTTCCGGATGGGGAAAGTCGATGCTGGCATTTGCATGCGTCAGCGAAGGCAATCGCCTGGGTATAGCTTCCATGCTGGTCGCAGACGACCAGGTTCTCATTTCGCAACGGAACGGTGCCGTGATTGCGGAGTGCCCGCCTACGATCGCGGGCCTGATCGAACTGCGGGGTACCGGGATCGTTCGCGTGCCGCACGTCGCCGAGGCGCCGATGCACTATGCTATCCTGCCTGGCAGCGCGTCGGGTCAGGATCGCGTTCCGCCAGAGGGCGAGCGAGCTGTGATCGCCGGCGGCATCGATCTGCCGGCAATTCGGTTGCTGGCTAACGCACCGTTGCCGCTGGCTGCATTAATGGCAAGAGTGCCCGATATTGGACGATAATGCCCACGAAATCAGCAAATCTGGGCTATTAAGTCGTATTTTTGTCTTGCACTTCGGCTTTTCATCGCCAAGATGTGCCCCCACGGTGGACGAGATTGCTGCATTGCGATATTCGACCCACCGTTTGCATACGCCACTAGGAGCAGTAGTATCATGATCGGACTTGTGCTTGTCACCCATGGCAAGCTGGCTGAAGAGTTTCGTCATGCGGTCGAACACGTTGTCGGTCCTCAGAAATTCATCGAAACGGTCTGTATCGGTCCCGAGGACGACATGGATCAGAGGCGGCAGGATATTCTCGAAGCGGTGGCAAGTGCAGACGATGGTCATGGCGTGGTTATCTTGACCGACATGTTCGGCGGCACGCCCTCCAATCTCGCGATCTCGGTGATGAGCAGCGGCCATACCGAAGTTATCGCCGGCATGAACCTGCCGATGCTCATCAAGCTTGCAGGCGTGCGCGGCGAAAACAACATGGAGAAGGCGCTCGTCGAAGCGTCCGAGGCCGGCAGGAAGTACATCAACGTCGCCAGCCGCGTTCTCAGCGGCAAATAACGAGCCAACCTCGCCATGACCACCTCGCTCTCCCGGGAAATTCTCATCATCAACAAGCGCGGGCTGCATGCACGTGCTTCGGCAAAATTCGTGCAAACCGTCGAGACTTTCGATGCGGCGATCACTGTATCGAAGGATGGCATGACCGTCGGCGGCAACTCGATCATGGGACTGATGATGTTGGCTGCGAGCCCTGGCTCGAGCGTCGTCATCTCCGCCAGCGGCAATCAGGCTACACAGGCACTCGAAGCGCTCGACGAACTGATCCAGAACAAGTTCGGCGAAGACATGTGATTCCCGAGCGGTCATATAAACATATAAAGACTTCTTTATATCATTATTGCCTTCGTCATAGAAGCCTGCTAAACGGCGGGCATAGTCGCGTTTGCGCGCGAACGCTTCGCGGTGCGACCTTTTTCGCGCCTTCGCCTTCCTGAGACGACTTTCAGCCTGGAGAACCCAATGAGCACTGAACAAGATTATATCGTCGCCGATATCGGTCTTGCGGATTTCGGCCGCAAGGAAATCACGATAGCCGAGACTGAAATGCCGGGCCTGATGTCCTGCCGCGCCGAATTCGGCGAAGCAAAGCCGCTCAAGGGCGCGCGCATCACCGGCTCGCTGCACATGACGATTCAGACGGCCGTTCTCATCGAGACACTCGTCGCTCTCGGCGCGGAAGTCCGCTGGGCATCGTGCAACATCTTCTCGACGCAGGACCACGCCGCTGCCGCAATTGCCGCCTCCGGCGTTCCGGTCTTCGCGATCAAGGGCGAGTCGCTTGAGGATTACTGGGTTTACACCGACAAGATCTTCCAGTGGGCCGACGGCGGCGTTTCGAACATGATTCTCGATGACGGTGGCGACGCAACGATGTACATCCTGCTCGGCGCCCGTGCCGAAGCCGGTGAAGACGTGCTCTCCAACCCCCATTCGGAAGAGGAAGAAATCCTCTTCGCGCAGATCAAGAAGCGCCTTGCCGCTTCGCCGGGCTGGTTCACCAAGCAGCGCGATGCCATCAAGGGCGTGACCGAAGAAACGACCACCGGCGTGAACCGCCTGTATCAGCTCAGCCAGAAAGGCCTGCTGCCTTTCCCGGCGATCAACGTCAACGACTCGGTCACCAAGTCGAAGTTCGACAACAAGTACGGCTGCAAGGAATCGCTGGTCGACGGCATCCGCCGCGGCACCGACGTCATGATGGCCGGCAAGGTTGCTGTCGTCTGCGGCTACGGCGACGTCGGCAAGGGTTCTGCCGCTTCGCTTTCCGGCGCCGGCGCCCGCGTCAAGGTTACGGAAGCCGATCCGATCTGCGCACTGCAGGCTGCCATGGACGGTTACGAAGTCGTTCTGCTTGAAGACGTTGTTTCCTCGGCGGATATCTTCATTACCACGACGGGCAACAAGGACGTCATCCGCATCGACCACATGCGTGCGATGAAGGACATGGCAATCGTCGGAAACATCGGTCACTTCGACAACGAGATCGAAGTCGCCGCACTTCGTAACCTGAAGTGGACCAACGTCAAGCCGCAGGTCGACCTGATCGAGTTCCCGAAGGGCAACCGCATCATCCTTCTTTCCGAAGGCCGCCTGCTCAACCTCGGCAATGCGACAGGTCACCCTTCCTTCGTCATGTCGGCTTCGTTCACGAACCAGACGCTGGCGCAGATCGAGCTTTTCACCAAGCCCGACCAATACCAGAATCAGGTCTACATTCTGCCGAAGCATCTCGACGAAAAGGTTGCGCGCCTGCATCTCGACAAGCTCGGCGTGAAGCTGACGCAGCTTTCTGAAGAGCAGGCCGCCTATATCGGCGTCACGCCTCAGGGCCCGTTCAAGGCTGACCACTACAGATATTAATCGCAGAACCAATATCCACAACATGTAGAGGGCGTAGCATTGACAAATGCCGCGCCCTTATTTTTTGGCACACACCTTCCCGCCGAATCCCTTCCGAAGTATTGTTTTAACACTCGATTCGTTGCCACGGACCCGTCCGTTTGCTTCGAAAATGGGATGTCTTGTCGTGATGCGGCACATTGAAGGACGGAGACATACCGGGCATGTTGGAAACGATGCACAGCCTGATCGAACAGGCGGAGGATGGTGTTCGCACTGCCCCCGGCCCGTTGCTGTCAGGCGACAGGAAATCTATCGGCGCGTCCACGGCTTCGACGCCGAGGCTTGGGGTGTTGGCTCGCGTGGCCGGGACCTTTGCTGCCGGTACGGCCATTGCGTCGCTAGCCCGGCCGGTCTTCGCGCAGGTGGAATCGGAAGCCGCAGCTTCCGCGCATCTCTTCACATCCTCGCAGGTCGTCGGTCTTTCCATCGTAATCGGCGTCATTTCGGCGGCACTGCTGTCGACACTCTGGGTCGTACGCCAGCGCGGAAACCTCGAAAGCGAAAGCCGCAATATCCGCTCCGCGCTGTCTGACGCGCAGCAGCGCATATCGCAGTACGAAGCCCTGATCGCCGATAAGAACCGGCGTATCGTGATATGGGACGGCGACGAGCGCCCTGAGCTGCTCGGCCAGCTGCCGCCGGAAACAGGCGCGCCCCAGGACAACGAATTCCTTGCCTTCGGGCTGTGGCTCAGGCCACGCTCGGCATCCGAACTTGAGCGGGCGATCGATCGCCTACGCGAGTCGGCCCACAGCTTCGACATGGTCGTCGAGACGCACCGGGACGAAATTCTCGAAGCGCAGGGCCGCGTCTCCGGCGGCCGTGCCTTCGTTCGTTTCGTTGCGCTTAACAATCTCCGCGCCGAACTTGCCGAACTGAAGATCGAGCGCGACCGGCTGCTTGCTTCGATTTCGGCTTTCCAGGGGCTCCTCGATTCCATCGACCTGCCGGCATGGCAGCGCGACACCGACGGCCGGCTTACCTGGGTCAATCATGCCTATGGCGACGCAGTCGATGCGGTATCGCCGGACCAGGCTGTCGACGAAGGCCGCGAACTACTGACCACCATTGCCCGCGAACGCATTCGCGCCGCGGCGACGGCGGAATCGCCATTCCATGACAAAATCTCGACTGTCGTCCAGGGCAACCGTACCTTCTTCGACGTGGTCGACGTGAAGGTACCGAGCGGTTCCGCCGGCATTGCGGTGGATGTATCGGGCATCGAGGCCGTGCGGGCCGAGCTGGAACGCACGCTGAAGAGCCATGCCGAGACGCTCGATCATCTGGCGACACCTGTCGCGATCTTCGATGGCGATCGCCGCCTGCAATTCTACAACCAGGCCTTCGTCTCGCTCTGGCAGCTCGACATCGCGTTCCTCGAAAGCCGGCCAGACAATGCCGAGCTGTTGGAACGCCTGCGCGCTGCCAAGAAGCTGCCGGACCAGCTGAACTGGAAATCGTGGAAAGACAGCGCACTTTCGGTCTATCGGGCGCTCGACACCCAATCCGATCTCTGGCACCTGCCGAACGGGCAGACGCTGCGGGTCTTCGCAACCGCGCATCCCCAGGGTGGCGCGACCTGGGTCTTCGAGAATCTAACGGAACAGGTCGACCTTGAGACCCGTTACAACACGCTGCTCAAGGTGCAGGGCGAGACCATCGACCACCTCTCCGAAGGCGTTGCCGTGTTCGGGCCGGACGGACGCATTCGTCTTTCGAACCCCGCCTTCCGGGCGCTATGGGGTATTACGGAAACCGAAGCAAAGCCCGGCACCCATATTCGCTCGCTCGGCGAAGCCTGCGCACCGTCTTACGACCGACCCGATGGCTGGAAGACGTTTGCCGAATTGATCACCAGCTTCGATGACGAGCGCCGTTCCAGCCAGGGAACGCTTGAGCTGTTCTCCGGTCTCGTGCTCGACTATGCGATCATTCCGCTGCCGAACGCCCAGACCATGCTGACCTTCGTCAATATGACAGACAGCGTGAGAGCCGAACGTGCGCTGACAGAAAAGAACGACGCCCTGCGAAAGGCCGACGAGCTGAAGAACGATTTCGTCCAGCATGTCTCCTACGAACTGCGCTCGCCGCTCACCAACATCATCGGCTTCACGGATCTCCTGCGGACGCCCGGAATCGGCGAGCTGAACGACCGCCAGGCTGAGTACATCGACCATATCTCGACCTCCTCCTCGGTGCTCCTGACACTGGTGAACGACATTCTCGATCTGGCGACCGTCGATGCCGGCATCATGCGGCTCAATTATTCGGAAATCGAGCTCGGCGACCTGCTTGACGACGTCTCCATACAGATTGCCGATCGCCTGCAGGAAAGCGGCGTGTCGCTTGAGATCACCGCACCGGCGCGTCTCGGATCGATCATCGCGGACCCGCAGCGTCTGAAGCAGATTCTGGTCAAGCTGCTGTCGAATGCGGCGAATTTCTCGCCGGAGGGTGCCGGAATTTCCCTGCGGTGCGACCGCGAGGGGACCGACTTCGTCTTCTCCGTCACCGATCGCGGCCCAGGCATTTCGCAGGAGATGATCACCAACGTCTTCGATCGCTTCGCGACCGGCGCAAAAAGCGGGAAGCGCGGCGGCGCGGGTCTCGGGCTCTCGATTGTCGACAGCTTCGTCAACCTGCACAACGGCCAGGTTACGATCGACAGCCAGCCCGGCAAAGGAACAACGGTCGTCTGCCGCATTCCGTCAGCCAGCCAGCCAACCTCCATCGCCGCCGCCGAATGACAGCCGGCAGCGCCGCCACCTCACTATTCCTTGACGATGACGCCGCGACAATCCGCCTCGGCGAGGATCTGGCGCTGGCCCTCAAGGCAGGCGACTGCCTTGCACTATCAGGCGATCTCGGCGCCGGAAAGTCAGCACTCGCCCGTGCTTTTCTGCGTGCGCTTGCCGATGACGCCGAGCTCGAAGTGCCGAGCCCTACCTTCACCCTGGTGCAATCCTACGATTTGCGCATTCCGGTCTCCCATTTCGATCTTTACCGCCTCGGCGACCCGGCAGAACTGAACGAGCTTGGTTTCGACGAGGCCTTGCAGAACGGTATCTGTCTGGTCGAATGGCCCGAGATGGCAGAGGGCGAACTGCCGAACGACAGGGTCACGCTGAGACTGGAGCACGAAGGCGCCGGGCGCCGCGTCACGATCGCAGCCCCCAAACGGCAGGCCGCTCGCATTCGCCGCGTCCTTGCTATCCGCAAATTTATAGACGATGCCGGCTTTGCCGGCGCCAAGCGCCGCTTCCTGACAGGCGACGCCTCCCTGCGCGCCTATGAGGCAGTCTATCCTGCCGATGGGGTTCGCCGGATCCTGATGGATTGGCCGCCACTTGCCGAGGGGCCGCCGGTTCTGGACGGCAAACCCTATCCGAAGGTCGCGCATCTTGCGGAAAACGCATACCCCTTCGTCGCGATCGCCAATGCGCTCCATCAGGAAGGATTCGCGACGCCGGAGATCTACAACGTCGATTACGAACAGGGCATCCTGCTACTTGAGGATCTCGGCTCCGACGGCGTTCTCGATGGCGACGGTAGACCGATCGCCGAGCGCTACCGTGCGAGTGTCGCGTGCCTGGCACATCTGCATTCGTTGACCATACCGCAGGACATCCGCGTCACCGAGACGCGCGTCCATCACATCCCCAATTTCGACCGAACGGCGACGAAGATGGAGGTACGGCTCGTTCTCGACTGGCACCTCCCCTGGAAACGCGCCGGCGCACCGGCGAGCGAGGCAGAACGCGACGAGTATCTGGCGATCTGGGATCGACTGATCGACGAACTCAATGTAGCTGAAAAGAACCTGCTGCTGCGCGACTTCCATTCCCCGAACATCATCTGGCGCCAGAAAGAAAGCGGCATCAAGCGGGTGGGATTGATCGATTTCCAGGATGCGATGATTGGCCCCACTGCCTACGATCTCGTCTCGATCACGCAGGATGCCCGCGTTACCATCGAGCCGGCGCTGTTTCAGCAACTCATGGACGACTATCTATCGTTGCGCCGAGCCCAAGGCGGATTTGACGAAGCAAGATTCCTCAAGAGTTGGGCCATCATGTCGGCGCAGCGCAACTGCAAACTGGCGGGCCTGTGGGTGAGGCTATTGAAGCGCGACGGCAAGCCCGGCTACATGAAGCACATGCCGCGCACGCTTGCCTATCTCGACGTCGCCCTGAAGCACGAAACGCTTGCCCCCTTGCGCGACTGGTGCGTAAGAGCTGGTATAGTTGCGAGCGAATCATAAGTTCCGGATGACATGACGATTAAGCAAGCCATGGTGCTGGCTGCCGGCCTCGGCACCCGTATGCGCCCGATCACCGATACGATCCCGAAGCCGTTGGTGAAGATCGACGGCAAGCCGATGATCGACTATGCGCTGGATTCGCTTGTCGAGGCCGGCGTCGAGACGGCGGTCGTGAACGTCCACTATCTTGCCGAGCAGATGCTCGACCATTTGAGCGCCTACACTGCACTCGAGGTCATCATATCTGACGAGCGCGACCGGCTGATGAACAACGGCGGCGGCCTGGCAAAGGGCTTGAAGCTCCTTGACCGCGGCAATATCTTCGTCACGAATGCCGACCTCTTCTGGATTGGCGAACAGGCGGATCGCCCGAGCAACCTGCGTCGCTTAGCCGGATTCTTCGATGCCGAACATATGGACATGGCCATGCTTTGCGTGAAACTCGAAGATACGACCGGCCACAACGGCAAGAACGATTTCAACCTTGCGACGGACGGCAAGCTCAGCCGGTATCGCGACCAGCGACCCTCTCCCGTCGTCTACGCCGGCGCAATTGCGATGAACACATCGTTCCTCGACGATGCGCCCGACGATGCGTTCAACCTGAACCTCTACTTCGACAAGGCGATTGAACGCGGGCGGCTGTACGGCATTATGCTCGAAGGACATTGGCTAACGGTCGGCACTCCCGCGGCAATCGATGCAGCGGAGGAAACGATCCGGCGATACCGGACGTTCGCGTAGACATGGCCGAGCGGCACCAGCCACGGGTTTTGACAATACCGGCCGGACTTCCATTCCTGGCAACGCTTGCCGAAACATTGTGCGACGGACGTCTCACGCCGCTCTTCCGGCATGATGACACCGATCCGCTCTCGCTCTCCAAGGTCACCATCTACCTCCCCACGCGGCGTGCTGCGCGCGTGCTGCGCTCAGAGTTCGTGGATCTTCTTGGCGGACGTTCTGCAATCCTGCCCGTCATCCGCCCGCTTGGCGAAACGGACGACGACAGCGGATATTTCGACGAGGCGCTTCCGGCGACCCTCGATCTGGCGCAGCCGCTCTCGAATACGACCCGCCTCCTGGAGCTGGCGCGCCTGATCCTTGCCTGGCGAAACAAGCTGCCCGAGATCGTCCGCAGCATTCACTCCGATTCGCCGCTCATCGCGCCCGCGAGCCCAGCCGACGCGATCTGGCTGGCCCGAAACCTTGCCGAATTGATCGACTCGATCGAGACGGAGGATCGCGATTGGAGCGACCTTGCGCGGCTCAATGCCAAGGACCACGCGTTGTGGTGGCAGCTCACCGCGGAATTCCTGCAGATCGCAAGCGCCTTCTGGCCCGAGAGATTGGCCGAACTCGGCAAATCCTCGCCGGCGCGGCACAGGAACGCAATCTTGCGCGCGGAGGCGAACCGGATTGCTGCAACACCGCCGG
The DNA here is from genome assembly GCF_056406295.1 of Rhizobium sp. P1_C7. NCBI lineage: Bacteria > Pseudomonadati > Pseudomonadota > Alphaproteobacteria > Hyphomicrobiales > Rhizobiaceae > Rhizobium > Rhizobium sp. P1_C7. The sequence goes on along the minus strand of NZ_JBFUAL010000006.1, from coordinate 346,101 downwards.
CCGGCCCGATCATCATCGCGGGTTCGACCGGATCCGTCCCTGCGACAGCAGATCTGATCGCGGCGGTCGCCAATCTTCCCGAGGGTGTCATCGTCCTTCCCGGCCTGGACATGCGGATGCCGGACGACCATTGGCGGATGGTCGCGCCCGAAACCTCCGGACAGCCCGCCGACCCTGCCAGCCGGAGCCACTCGCAATATGGCCTTGCCCAGCTTCTCAAGCGCCTTGGACTCGACCGCAATGACGTCGCATCACTGGCCGACGCCCCGGCTCTCCTGACGCAACGCGCCCAGATTCTTTCGCATGCGCTTTCGCCTGCCGAAGCCACAAGCGATTGGGGGCTATGGAAGGGCGCATTGCCGGATACCGCCATTTCTTCCGCTTTCGCCGATGTCTCGCTGATCGAAGCTGCAAACGAGCGCGAAGAGGCAACGGCCATCGCGATCGCGCTGCGTATGGCGTTGGAGAGACCGGGGATGGACGGCGAAAGCCGCGCAGCCCTCATTACACCCGACCGCAATCTTGCTCGCCGTGTGATGGCGGAACTCTCGCGCTTCGGTATCCTGGCCGACGATTCAGCGGGCACGCCGCTTTCGGCAACGCCTCAAGGGACGCTGCTGCAGCTACTGTTGGAGGCAACGCTCCGTCCGGGAGATCCGGTGGCGATCGTTAGTCTGCTCAAGCATCCGCTGGCGCGGTTTGGGCTGGAGCGCGGTGCGCTTCGCGAGGCCGTCGCAGCACTTGAGCTTCTGGCGCTGCGCGGCGGCGTCGGGGAGGTTGATATCAGCGCGCTCGAACCGCTGCTCGACCGCCAACGGTCGGAGCAGGCGCTTGATCGGCACACACCCAACTGGCGCAAATCCCTTGCACCGGAGGCTGCCGACAAGGCCCGCGATCTTGCGCGCCGGGTCGGCGAAGCAACCGAGCCGCTTGCCGCAGCGCTGGTTCGCCGCCTGCCGGGCGAGCGCGGTCTTGCGACTGCTTTCATGCTGTCCGACTGGGCGGAGCGTAGCGGGCGAGCGCTCGAAGCCGTCGCTCGCGACGAGCGCGAGAGCCTGTCCGGGCTTTGGTCCGGCGAGGCGGGCGACACGCTCGCAAAACTCCTCGGCGAGGTTATCGAGACCGAAGGGCAGATCGAAGCGGACGGGCCACAGTGGATCGATATCATGGCGGCGCTTTCGGCCGGTCAAGCGGTCAAGCCGCGCGCACTGAGCCATCCGCGGCTTTTCATTTTCGGGACGCTGGAAGCCCGCCTGCAGAGCGTCGACACGCTCATCCTCGGCGGATTGAACGAGGGCTCATGGCCGGGGCAAACAGCCAACAATCCGTTCGTTTCGCGAACCATGAAGACAGAGATCGGCTTGGAACCGCCGGAACGCCGGATCGGACAGTTGGCGCACGACTTCGAAATGGCCAGCGGAACATGCCATCTCGTCTACTCGCGGGCACTCAGGCAAGGTTCGACCCCAACGGTGGCATCGCGCTGGCTGCAACGACTGCTCGCCTTCGGCGGCACCACATTCGAAGCCGAACTGACAGACCGGGGCGATCATTTCGTGCACTGGGCAAACCTGATCGACCGGGGCGACCGGCAGGCGCCGGCGCAGCGCCCGAGTCCGACACCGCCGAGCGACATGCAGCCGAAATCCTATTCCTTCAGCGAGGTCGGCCGGCTGCGGCGCGACCCTTATGCGATCTATGCGCGCCGCGTCCTGCGGCTCGATTCGGTCCACCCGTTCAACCGCGATCCGGGACCCGCCGAACGGGGAACGCTTTATCACGCGATCATCGATCGCTTCGTCCGCGAAGGTCACGTCGCCGGCAAGCCGGATGCGACCGCAGCGATGGAACGTATCCTCACCGAACTCTTCGACCTGGAGCAACTGCCACCGCATATCGACGCCGTCTGGCGACCGCGTTTCCGGGAGGTTGCACGCTCGTTCCTCGATTGGGAAGCGGAACGGCGGCCTGGCATTCAGCGAACCCTGACCGAAGTGCGCGGCGGCGTCGAGCTCGACCAGATCGACGTCCGTCTCAGCGGTGTTGCCGACCGTATCGACATCATGGGTCCGAATGCCGCCGACATCATCGACTACAAGACCGGATTTAATCCCACGCCCGCCCAGGCTCGCGCCCTTCTCGATCCGCAGCTGGCGCTGGAGGCTGCGGCTCTGAAGGCCGGCGCCTTCAAAAATGCGGGAAGCCTCGTGCCGCAGGATCTCCTCTATGTGCGCCTGCGGCCCGGACGCCGCTTCAAGGTCGATACCGTCAACAACGAGTCTTCGACCAGAAGCGACAAGTCGAAATCGGCCATGGATCTGGCGGCGGACTCTCTTGATCAGTTGGTGAAGTTCGTTTCGCTGCTGCAATCCGGCGAACGGGGCTTCACCTCCAGGCTCATTCCGGCGCAGCAGTTCGATTTCGGCGGCGACTACGATCATCTCGCACGCGTTTCCGAATGGTCGACTGCCGAAAGCGACGAGGCAAGCGGCGATGAATGACAACACGACACTGCCTGAAGGCGACGATCCGATCGTCTGGACGAGCTGGACGACGATCCAGCAATCGATCGCGTCCGACCCGCAGCGCTCCGCCTGGGTGTCAGCCAATGCCGGCTCGGGCAAGACTCATGTTCTGACGCAGCGCGTCATTCGGCTTCTGCTCGCCGGTGCGCGGCCAGCGGCGATCCTTTGCCTGACCTACACGAAAGCGGCGGCTTCCGAGATGTCGAACCGCGTGTTCGAGCGCTTGGCGGAGTGGGCCGTCCTATCGGACCAAGACCTCATGCAGCGTATTGCGCAGATCGAGGGCAAGGCTCCGGACGCGTTGAAGCTTGCCGAAGCCCGGCGGCTTTTTGCCAAGGCGCTGGAGACGCCCGGCGGGCTGAAGATCCAGACAATCCACGCCTTCTGCGAATCGCTGCTGCATCAATTTCCACTGGAGGCCAATGTTGCAGGCCATTTTTCCGTGCTCGACGACCGCGCAGCAGCGACGTTGCTGGCAGATGCACGCCGGTCGCTGCTGACGGCGACGACACCGGCAGAGGATCCTGCGCTTGCGGAGGCGTTTTCCTACGTTCTCAATCTTGGCGACGAATCCGGATTGGAAACGCTGCTGGAAGAGATCGTTGCCAATCGCAACGCGATCCGGAAATTCACGTTCGCTGCCGGACAGCAGGGCGGGCTCGACAACGCGATCCGGGCAAAGCTCGGCCTTTCCGGCAACGATACGGAGATGGCCATTGCGGAGGAATACTGGCCTCTGGCCGGCCTCTTCGGCAGCGCCCTTGATCGATATCTCGAGCTCGCGGGCCTGAAGGGAGGCGCCAAGGCGCAGGATATTGCGTCCGCGCTGAGGATGGCGGCGCAAGAGCGCGATGCGATGCGCCGTATACCATTGCTTGAGAAGGCATTTCTGACCGGCAAGGGCGAACCCAAGGCGGATTCGCAGTTTTTCGTGAAGGCGATGCTCAGCGAAGCTCCGGAACTCACCGATGCGGTAGCGACAGCACTAGCTCATGTGGTTTCGTGCCGGGACCGCCTGAAGATCGTGCGGATGTATGACGCAACACGCGCTGCTCTGATCCTCGCCGATCGGCTGAACCGGGACTACGACGATCTCAAGAAGCAGCGAAGCCAGCTCGACTTCGATGATCTGATCACGCGCACCGCCGATCTCCTGAACAAGAGCGACGTCGGCCCGTGGATTCACTACAAGCTCGATCAGGGTATAGATCATATCCTCGTCGACGAGGCTCAGGATACCAGCCCCATCCAATGGAGCGTGATCCAGTCGCTCGCCGAAGACTTCTTCTCGGGCGAAAGCGCCCGCAACGTCGTGCGTACCCTGTTTGCGGTCGGTGATGAAAAGCAGTCCATCTATTCGTTTCAGGGCGCCCGTCCCGAGCGCTTTTCGGAGGAAAGCCAGCGCACACGGCACCGTGTTTCGCAAAGCGGCCTTGCCTTTTCAACCGTCCGGCTTCCGTTGTCCTTCCGATCGACCTCGGACGTGCTTGCGGCCGTCGACCATATCTTCACTCCATCCGGCAACGCCCGAGGTCTGAGTGCTGGCGGCGAGCCCGTGGTCCACCGTTCGAACCGCATCGGGCATCCCGGCGCCGTCGACCTCTGGGAGATGATCGCGCCAGAGGTAGCGATAAAGGAGGAGGACTGGACGGCACCCTTCGACGCAACACCGGAAAGCGCCCCGGCTTCCATCCTCGCGCGGCGGATCGCGCACACGATCGGCAATCTGGTCGGCAGGGAAACAATCGTCGAGAAAGGCAAGGAACGGCTGATCGAAGCCGGCGACATTCTTGTCCTCGTTCGCAAGCGCGACGCCTTTGTCAACGCCCTGACGCGGGCGCTGAAGCGGCGCGACAACATTCCCGTCGCCGGTGCCGACCGATTGCGCCTGACGAGCCATATCGCAGTTCAGGATCTGGTGGCGCTTGGGCGGTTCCTGCTCCTGCCGGAGGACGACCTTTCTCTCTCGGCATTAATGAAGAGCCCGCTTCTCGATCTGACGGAAGACGACATTTTTGCCGTGGCGGCTCTACGTGGCGACGGCGAGAGCGTCTGGGCGCATATGCAGAAATTCGACGCCGACGGTAACGAGCGGCTGGGGACTGCGGTCGGGCGACTAAAGCTTTTTCTTGACGAGCAGAGAACGCTCCCAGTGCACGACTTCTATGCGCGAGTGCTTGGTAGCCATGGCGGACGTCGGCAGTTTCTCGCTCGGCTGGGCACAGAGGTCAGCGATATTCTCGACGAGTTCCTGACATTTACCCTCGATCACGAGACCTCCGGGCTGCCGGGGCTGCAGTCCTTTATTTCGACGCTGGAACTGGAAGCACCCGAAGTCAAACGTGAGCAGGACAAGGGCCGAAACGAAGTGCGGATCATGACGGTTCACGCCTCTAAAGGCCTCGAAGCGCCGATCGTATTTCTGGTCGATGGCGGCTCCAAGGCGTTTACACACACCCATATGCCGAAACTCCGGTTGCTCGAGCAGCGCAAAGACGAACCGCCGATGCCCGTCTGGGTGCCGCTCAGCGATCTCGGCAACTCGCTGACCCAGGCCGATGCCACGCGGATCCAGCTGCTGGCGGAGGAGGAATATCGCCGCCTGCTCTATGTGGCGATGACCCGCGCTGCTGACCGTCTGGTGGTTTGCGGCTATCGCGGCGTTCGCGCCAATACCGATACCTGGCACGCGATGATTTCGGCGGCGATGACCGACAGCCATCCGCATGTTGCAGCGGCGACTTTTTCGGCGCCGGACGGCAACTGGAACGGCATCAAATGGCGTGTGCCGCGCATCGATCGACATTTCGAGCGGGCAGGACGCGCCGAGCCGGCTGCCACCCGGGATGTGCTGCCTTTCGATCTCGACAAGCCATTGCCCCCGCTACGGCACCTCCCACGCCCACTTAGCCCGTCTGGCGCCGGAACGATCATCGACGAGGAGGCGGACGATCTTCTGGTCGTCTCGCCGTTGTTCGGGGATAAGGGAAAATCCGACCACTCACTTCAGAAGGGGCGGCTGCTTCACCGCATGATGCAGATGCTGCCGGAGATCGCCTCCGGCGAGCGCGCGGATGCAGCCGAGCGATACACCGAGCGCGCCGCACGTTTCTGGCCCACGGCCGAGCGCCGAAAGCTGGTTGATTCGGTCCTGAAACTATTGAACGAGCCGGGACTGGAGGCGGTTTTCGCGTCGCATGCGCAGGCAGAAGTCTCGATCATGGGGACGCTGTCTCTCGGAGGACGGGACTACGCCGTTTCCGGTCGCGTGGATCGCCTTGCGGTACTTCGAGATCGGGTCGTGATCCTCGACTACAAGACCAACCGCGTGCCTCCTCAATCCGCTGAAAGCGTCCCGTTTGCGCATCGGGCACAGCTCGCGATCTACCGTGACATCCTGGCACCGCTTTACCCCGGCAAGCACATCGACTGTGTTCTGGTTTACACGGAGAACGGCTCCGTCCACACGCTGACGCCTGAGGCGCTGGCATCCGCGCTTGCGCAGCTCGAGACAAAGTGAAATACCGGACATTGAAATTCCGACCCCGCACCCTCACATGTGCTTCAACAGGAAATCGGTAAAGGAGCAGCCTATGGCTACCGTGAAAGTCGATATCAACAACTTCCAGGCGGAAGTTCTGGAATCCGCAGAACCCGTCGTCGTCGATTTCTGGGCTGAGTGGTGCGGCCCTTGCAAGATGATCGCTCCGAGCCTCGAAGAGCTCGCAATCGAGTTTGCCGGCAAGGTGAAGGTTGCCAAGCTCAACATCGACGAGAATCCGGAGCTTGCCGCTCAGTTCGGCGTTCGTTCCATCCCGACGCTTGCTATGTTCAAGGCCGGCGAAGTTGCTGACATCAAGGTGGGTGCCGCACCGAAGACGGCGCTTTCGAGCTGGATTTCGAGCGCCGCTTAATCATGCATCCATGTATAAGAAAAAGGCCCGGCACCGACCGGGCTTTTTTCATGTCGGCGGTGTTCCGTTGTCGGAAAGGACATCGCCGACGAGATATAGCGAACCTCCGATGAGGATGCGTGGCGGATGCGCCTGTTCAGGCGCACTCGCCTTGATGGCCTCCAGCGCATCGCTGACGGTCGACATCGGTTCGGCGATCAGGCCCGCGTCATAAGCGGCGTTCGACAGGATTACCGGGTCGATCATCGCTTCACTGCCGCGGATCGGCACGCAATAGACCTTTTCCGCCAGACCCTTGAAGGCCTTGAAGTAGCCGATCGGATCCTTGGTGTTGATCATGCCGATGATCAGGAAGAGCGGCCTGGACTGCCTCTCCTCGAAATTCGCCATGGCTTCGGCAATAACTTCGCCGGCACCTGGATTATGGCCGCCGTCGATCCAGATCTCGGCTCCGTCCGGCGCGCTTGCCACCAGGTAGCCTTCGCTCAGTCTCTGGAGGCGGCCGGGCCACTCGACCGAGGTCATCGCCTTTTCCATCATCGCTTCGGTGACGGAAAAACCTGCCGCCTTCACCGCACGGATCGCCGCGGCAGCGTTTGCATACTGGTGGCGGCCGGGAAGCCGGGGTAGGGGCAGATCGGCCAGACCAAACTCGTCCTGATAGACAAGACGTCCGTATTCCTCATGCGCCATGTAGTCCTGGCCGAAGGCGGCGGTCGGGCAATTCAGCCGTTCGGCGGTTAACATAAGGACGTCGAACGCGGCGTCATATTCCTGCTTGCCCACGACCACAGGGCATCCACGCTTCATGATGCCGGCCTTTTCGGCCGCAATGAGTTCGACACGATCGCCAAGGTAGGGCTGATGATCGAGCGAGATCGGCATGATGACCGAGACGGCCGGATCCGTGATCACGTTCGTCGCATCGAAGCGGCCGCCGAGACCGACTTCTATGATGGCGGCATCTGCCGGATGCTCGGAAAACAGAATGAATGTGACGGCAGTCAGGATTTCGAAGACGGTAATCTTCTGTCCGTCATTAGCCGCCGCAACCCGCCGCACCGCCTCGGCAAAGACGGCATCGTTGACAAGCACACCGCGCCCGCCCTTGATGCCGATGCGATAGCGCTCGTGCCAATTGACGAGGTGGGGAGAGGTATGGACATGTGCGCTATATCCGCCCGCCTCAAGCAAAGCACGGCAGAAGGCCGTCACTGAGCCCTTGCCGTTGGTGCCCGCGATGTGAATGACAGGTGGCAACTTCCTCTGCGGATCACCGAGGACGGCGAGAAGGCGGGTAATGCGGTCAAGTGAAAGATCGAAGCCCTTGGGATGCAATCCCATGAGCTTGTCGATTTCCTGCGCTGCTTCGCTCACTGCGGTTTGGCCCCTGGGTATCATCGCTCAACCCGCCTGTGACATTTTCGATCAGGCGCTTGCAGCTATCGCAAGCGCACCGCTGTTTTCCTTGGACAGCACCGCGGCCGGCTTCTTCGTCAGGATCTTGAGCACCCGCGCCAGCGTATCCGGGATATCGTGGCGCTTGATGACCATGTCGACCATGCCGTGTTCCAGAAGATATTCGGAGGTCTGGAAACCTTCCGGCAGCTTTTCGCGGATGGTCTGCTCGATGACGCGCTTGCCAGCGAAGCAGATTTCAGCGCCCGGCTCGGCCAGATGCAAGTCACCCAGCATCGCGTAGGACGCCGTCACGCCGCCGGTTGTCGGGTTGGTCAGGACGACGATGTAAGGCTGGCCGGCCTCCTTCAGCATGTCGACGGCAACAGTCGTGCGCGGCAGCTGCATCAGCGACAGAATCCCTTCCTGCATGCGGGCGCCGCCCGATGCCGGGAACATGACGAGCGGGCATTTTTCCGCGATTGCGCGCTCGAACGCCTTCACGATCGCCTCGCCAGCGGCAAGACCGAGCGAACCGCCCATGAAGTTGAACTCGTGCACGACGGCAACAAGCTTCAGGCCCTGGACCTTGCCGACGCCGGCGACAATCGTGTCTTCCTGGTCGGTCTTGATGCGGCTATCACGCAGGCGATCGGTGTATTTCTTGGAATCGCGGAATTTCAGCGGGTCCTGCGCGACCTTCGGCTGCGGCAGCGATTCATACGCGCCGTCGTCGAAAAGGTCGGCAAGCCTGGCCTTGGCCGGCATCTTCATGTGGTAGCCGGAAGCAGGAATGACCCACTTGTTGTCTTCCAGATCCTTGTGGAAGACCATTTCGCCCGTTTCCGGGCACTTGATCCAGAGATTCTCCGGCACTTCGCGGCGGCCCAGCATGGAATTGATGCGGGGGCGAACGTAGTTGGTGATCCAGTTCAAGTCGAAAACTCCTGATTTTCTCTTGCCAATGTGGGAAAACTATTCGGCAGCAACAAGGCGCGCCGAACGGGTTCCCGATGACAGCCCGCGAACGAGCGTGGCGACCGCCTGAACGGTATCGGCTGTTGCCTTCCCGTCCTTGGTAAGGCTAGTCGCCACTTGGTTGACGATTGCCGTGCCGACCACGACTCCATCCGCCGAGCTGCCGATGACCTTTGCGTGATCGGCCGTCTTGACGCCGAAGCCGACGCACACGGGCAGGTTTGTATGTTGCTTGATGCGCTTGACGGCACCCGAAACGAGCGAAGGATCCGGAAGCGCGGAGCCGGTGATCCCGTTCATCGAGACGTAGTAGACGAAGCCGGACGTGTTCTTGAGAACCGTCGGAAGACGCTTTTCGTCGGTCGTTGGTGTTGCCAGGCGAATGAAGTTGATGCCCTTGCGGATTGCCGGAATGCAGAGTTCGTCATCCATCTCGGGCGGAAGATCGACGACGATCAGCCCGTCGATGCCGGAGGCGAGCGCATCGTCCAGGAACTTCTCGACGCCGTAGATGTAGATCGGGTTGTAGTAACCCATCATCACGATCGGCGTCGCGTCGTCCGTCTTGCGGAAATCGGCGGCAAGCTGCAGCGTCTTCTTTAGCGTCTGTCCCGCCTTCAACGCACGCTGACCGGCGAGCTGGATCGCCGGGCCATCGGCCATGGGATCGGAGAACGGCATGCCGAGCTCGATGACGTCGGAACCCGCTTCCGGCAGCGCCTTCATGATGCCGAGCGAGGTGTCATAGTCGGGATCACCACCCATGAAATAGGTGACGAGTGCCGGGCGGCCTTCGGCCTTCAGATCGGCAAAACGTTTGTCCATTCGTGCGGTCATGACTTACACACCCATTCCCAGAATCTTGCCGACGGTGAAGATATCCTTGTCGCCGCGACCGGAGAGATTCATCAGAATAATCTCGTCCTTACCCATCTTCGGGGCGCGCTTGATGACTTCGGCCAGCGCATGCGACGGTTCCAGCGCCGGAATGATGCCCTCCAGACGCGTAAGGGTCTGGAACGCCTCGAGCGCCTCGTGATCCATGATCGGCACATACTCGACGCGGCCGATATCGTTCAGATAGGAATGCTCGGGGCCGATGCCGGGATAGTCCAGGCCGGCCGAAATCGAATGACCTTCCTTGATCTGACCGTCTTCGTCCTGGAGCAGATAGGTGCGGTTGCCGTGCAGGACGCCGGGAGAGCCGGCAGTAATCGAAGCGCAATGCTCGTCGCCCTGCAAGCCCTTGCCGCCGGCTTCGACACCAACGATCTTAACGCTCGCGTCATCGAGGAACGGATGGAAGATGCCGATCGCGTTAGATCCGCCGCCCACAGCCGCAATGACGAGATCAGGAAGGCGGCCTTCGGCTTCGAGCATCTGCTGCTTGGCTTCCGTGCCGATGACGGCCTGGAAATCGCGAACCATTTCCGGATAGGGGTGCGGGCCGGCAGCCGTGCCGATCAGATAGTAGGTGTCGTCGACATTCGTGACCCAGTCGCGCAAAGCCTCGTTCATCGCGTCCTTCAGGGTGCCATGGCCAGCCGTGACCGGCTTCACTTCGGCGCCCAGGAGCTTCATGCGGAATACGTTCGGCGCCTGGCGCTCGACGTCAGTGGCGCCCATGTAGACAACGCAGGGAAGACCGAAGCGGGCAGCGACGGTTGCCGACGCGACACCATGCTGACCGGCACCGGTTTCCGCGATAATGCGGGTCTTGCCCATACGTTTGGCGAGCAGGATCTGGCCGATGCAGTTGTTGATCTTATGCGAACCGGTGTGGTTCAGTTCTTCGCGCTTGAAGTAGATCTTCGCGCCGCCGAGTTCCGCCGTCAGGCGTTCGGCGAAATAGAGCGGGCTCGGACGGCCGATATAGTGGGCGCCGAGATGCTTCAACTGCGCCTGGAATTCCGGATCATTCTTCGCCTTGCCCCATTCGTCCTGAAGCTCCAGGATCAGGGGCATCAGTGTCTCGGCCACGAAGCGGCCGCCGTAAATGCCGAAGCGGCCATCCTCATCGGGGCCGGAACGGAAGGAATTCGGTTTTGGCGTCTCGTTCAATTTCAACTCCCTGTGGCCGGCTCAGGCTGGCAAGCCTGTTCGACCGCATCGAAAAACTCATCGATCATCGCAATGCTTTTCACGCCGGGGGCGCTTTCGACACCCGAGGACACGTCGATCCCCGGTGCCTTGGTGACGGCGAGCGCCTCGGCAATATTGCCTTTGTGCAAGCCGCCGGAAAGCATGTAATCCACATTGCCGTCAAGCCAAGTGAGCAGGCTCCAGTCGAAGGAAACGCCGTTGCCGCCTGGCAACTCGGATCCCTTCGGGGGCTTGGCATCGAAGAGGAAGCGATCGGCAATGCCAATATAGGCTTCCACGCGCCTCAGATCATCGGCAGTGCGAATGGAAAACGCCTTGATAACAGGCAGACCATAGACTGCCTTTATGGTCAAAACGCGCTCGGGGCTTTCGTCGCCGTGAAGCTGCAAAATATCAGGTTTGAGCAGCGCCACGATTTCATCGAGGTCGTCGTTGGTCGGATTGACGGCCACGGCGACAATCTTGGCCTTGCCGCGGGCGGACTCCGCCAACCTGCCGGCGATATCGGGCTCGATGTAACGGGGGCTCTTTTCAAAGAAGATGAATCCGATATGGGTCGCGCCGCGTTTCAACGCGCGATCAATCGCTTCTGCCGTCTTCAGGCCGCAGATTTTGATATCCGGTTTCATGGCAGCGAAGTGACACGAAAAGCGCTTGGAGTCGAGCCAATTTGCGATGGTAGCTTAATTTTGAGCGCTTCCGTCTCAGTCGAAATCGATGGCGTGCAGCAGACTGCCATGTCGCTTCAACCACGACTTTGCCTCTTGCATATTGGGACAAAGCTTCTGGCATAGGGCCCAGAAGCGCGGTCCATGGTTCATTTCTTTCAGATGCGCGACCTCATGGGCCGCCAAGTAATCGACGACGGACGGCGGGGCCATGACGATACGCCAGGAAAAACTCAAGTTTCCTTCCGACGAACACGAACCCCAACGGCTGCGCGTATCTTTCATTGAGATCGAGTTGATCGGCGCGTTGATGGAGCGCGCATGAAATCTGGCCAATCTCTCGAGATCAGCCCGCGCTTCCTTCTTGAGAAAGGCTGCAACGCGGCGGCCGAGATGTTCCGGCATGCCGCTGACCTTCAGAATGGCCCTACCGTCGATGACCGAGGCCTCAGTCAGACCGCGCAGGCTCCCTGTGTGCTGGATCCGATGCGAAACACCGCGAAAGAGGATGCTTCCGCCGTCGCGCAGGCCTGCATCGGTCGAGAATTTCGCAAGCTTGGTGAGGAGCCAGCCCTGATGCCGTTCGAGGAAGGCGTTGACCTCCCTTTGCGCCAGCCCGCTCGGGATCGTCATCTTCAGCGCCCGCCCACCGGGCTCGATGCGCAGCGTGATACGGGTTGCCCGTTCGTGCTGCTTGATCGTAAGCGGCATCAGCCGGCCAGCGACGTCAAGTGTCCGCGTCTCGGGCGGAGCCGGTTTCCGGACGCTGCGGCGTGGCTTGGACAAGAGCGGGAACATCTTCATTTTCTATATGATTCGCACGCACTCCGGCAAAGAAAAGCCGGCATCAGTGATGCCGGCATTGTTTCGCTGCAACGAGCCTCACGGCGTCTGGTACTCGGCCACCGGGCCATTGTCGTCGCGCTTGGCATTCTTGCGATCGCGCATGAAACGATCGAACTCTTCCTGATCCTTGGCGCGGCGAAGCTCGCGGACATAGGTGTCGAACTCTTCGCGCATCTCATTGAGCTTGCGCCGTTCTTCTTCCAGTCGATCGAGCTCGGCCTTGCGCCAGTCGTCGAAGGCGACATTACCGGTGTTGAACTGTGGGCGATAGCGGCCATTCGAACGTCGGCAGCCGGCGAAGAATCCATCGGCGGCACTGTTGGCGTCGCGCTTGAATCCGCGCAGGCGCTCCCCGAAGATGATGTAGGCGAGCATGGCGAGACCCAGAGGCCAGAAAACCACGAAGCCGAGGATCATCAGGGCAATGGTAGCCGGAGTCCAATCCGGGCGAAGCAATGCTGACTGGTTCATCGTGCGGTATCCTCGCATTTGCGCGTCGGCGGAATGCCGAACGCTGCAAATCGATGTGGTTACCGCGCCAAGCGGCTTCAAGGCAGTCCGCACTCAAATCGGACAAGGCCTTGAAGTGCAATCACTAATTCAGATCCCCCAGTCAGAGGGACTTTCCGCCCTTGATGACCCGCTTGACCGGGGGTTGGCCGGATCGGGCATGCTCTCGCACGAAGTTGAGAATACGGGGCGCAATTTCACGGCGGAAACGTGATCCGTTGAAAACGCCGTAATGTCCGACATCGGGCTGCAGATAGTGCATGCGCATGGTCTCGGGGATATTGACGCAGATCGTCTGTGCCGCCTTTGTCTGGCCGACACCTGAGATGTCGTCATTCTCTCCCTCGACCGTCAGCAACGCTACATTGCGGATAGCAGCGGGATCGACGCGATTGCCACGATGAATCAGTTCGCCCTTCGGAAGGGAGTGCTTGATGAACACCTCCTCCACGGTCTGAAGATAGAATTCGGCCGTGAGATCCATGACGGCGAGATACTCATCGTAGAAATCACGGTGCTTTTCTGCGGGCTCACCATCGTTCTTCACCAGATGCATGAAGAATTCTTTATGCGCGATGACATGGCGGTCGAGGTTCATCGACATGAAACCGGAAAGCTGCAGGAACCCGGGATAGACTGGGCGCATGAAACCTGGCTGCGGCCAAGGCACGTTCATGATGACATTGTCTGCGAACCACTGCAGCGGCTTGTCCTTGGCGAGCTGGTTGACGGCGGTGGGGTTGATGCGCGTATCGATCGGTCCGCCCATCAAGGTCATGGATGCCGGCGACAGCGGATCGTTGGCTGCTTCCATGACCGCGGCGGCGGCCAGGACGGGCACGGAGGGCTGACAGACCGCGACAACGTGAGTGTCGGGACCGAGGAAATGCAGCATCTCGACGATGTAATCAATGTAGTCATCGAAATCGAAGGTGCCTTCCGTCATCGGCACCATGCGGGCGTCGATCCAGTCGGTGATATAGATATCGGCGCTCGGCAGCAGCGCCTCAACGGTGCCTCGCAGCAGCGTCGCATAGTGACCGGACATCGGTGCCACGATCAGAATGCGGGGTTCGGGCGTGTGACCACCAGGAACGCTGCGCGCAAAATGCAGCAGATTGCAGAAAGGGCGCGACCAAACGACCTCTTCCCTTACGGCGACCCTTCGCTCACCTATGACGGTCTCGTTCAATCCGAAGGACGGCTTTCCGTAGCGGCGCGTGGTCCGCTCAAACATCTCCAGACTTGCGGCCATCGTACGGCCCCAAGGCGTCTGCGATAGTGGATTGAAGGGGTTCGCATAGGCCAAGCGCATAATATCGGCGATGGCCCGGTACGGTGCCATTGCAGCATGGTTCAATTCATAAAGTTGATAAAACATCAGATGCGCCACCTTTCTGTAATCTGGAAGATGATGCCGATTGGGGTCACCGGCATCATTCCAACGACGTGCTAGCATCTCAACGCAGACTAGCAGGTTTCTGTTGCACAGCAACATGGCCATCTGCACCGCAAAAAGAAATGCCGGAGATTTCCTCCCCGACATGAGCGTGCGCCGGAATGCTTAAAGTTCGGCCAATGGATCCTAGCGATCGGCAAGAAACGTCTGCTTCTGGGTGCCGAGGCCTTCGATGCCGAGTTCCACCACATCGCCGGGCTTGAGAAAGCGCTGCGGCTTCATTCCCATACCGACCCCGGGAGGTGTGCCGGTGGAGATTACATCGCCCGGATGGAGCGACATGAACTGGCTGAGATAGGAAACGACAAAGGCAACGCCGTAGACCATCGTCTTCGACGAGCCGTTCTGCATTGTCTCGCCGTTGACCTTGAGCCACATGCCGAGCTTCTGCGGATCAGCAATCTCATCCTTCGTGACCAGCCATGGTCCGATCGGGCCGAATGTGTCGCAGGACTTGCCCTTGGTCCACTGACCTGACCGCTCGGTCTGGAACGCGCGCTCGGATACGTCGTGGGAGACGCAGTACCCGGCAACGTAATGAAGCGCATCCGCCTCGCTGACATATTTCGCGGTCTTGCCGATGACGACACCGAGTTCCACTTCCCAGTCGGTCTTTTCAGAGCCACGCGGGATCAGAACGTCATCATTCGGACCGACGATCGCCGACGTCGCCTTCATGAAGATCACCGGCTCGGGCGGTACGGTCGCGCCCGTTTCGGCCGCGTGGTCGGAGAAATTGAGGCCGATGCAGATGAATTTGCCCGTTCCGGCGACGCAAGCGCCAATGCGGCCGGCAGCGAGTTCCGGCAAGCTGTTCGGATCCAGCGCCGCGAGCTTTGCGAGCCCCTCCGGCGAAATCGCCTCGCCGGCAACGTCGGATATGTGAGCAGACAGATCGCGGATCTTGCCGTATTCATCGAGCAAGGCCGGCTTTTCGCGGCCCAACTCTCCAACACGCATGAGCTTCATTGAATTTCCTCCTCAGCAAAATCGAAGTTTTGATCACCTATGAACGAAATATTCAGGAGTGTCATTACGGCTTTTCGCATAAGCAGTACGTGCAGTCAGAAAATTTCCGAGAGTTCGGGCCCGACTGGGACAATCCCGGTCGGATTGAGGCTCGCGATCGAATAGTACCCGCGCTTGATATGATCGATGTTCACCGTTTCGGCAACGCCGGGCCAGTCCAGCATGCGCCTGCAGAAAGCGCGAAGACCTGGGTAGTCGGATAGGCGACGCAGGTTGCATTTGAATAGGCCGTGATAGGCGACATCGAAGCGGATCAACGTTACGAACAGACGAATATCGCTTTCCGTGGGGTGCTCAGCAAAAAGGAAGGTTCGCTCTTCAAGCTGAGGTTCAACCCAGTCGAGACATGCGAAGACGCCAGCAAATGCCTCGTCGTAGGCAATTTGTGTCGATGCAAAGCCCGCGCGGTAAACACCGTTGTTCAAGTCGGGATAGATGCGGTCATTGAACACATCGATTTCGGCTCGCTTTCCGACCGGATAGATGTCGATCGAGTTCGACGCGTGTTCACCGAAGCCGCTGTTCATCATGCGCAGGATATCGGCCGATTCGTTGTTGACGATCGTCTGGCGCTGTTTGTCCCAAAGAACGGGCACCGTTGCGCGCCCGGTAAAGCCCGGTGCAGCGCTGGTGTATATCTCGTGCATATAGGTGGCGCCTTGAAGGTGATCCTCGGTTGCGCCGGGAAAATCGCCGAAACGCCAGCCCTGTTTGGTCAACGCCGGCTCGACCACTGACACCGAAATGGCCGACTCCAGCCCCTTCATTTTTCGACCGATCAAAGTCCGCGATGCCCAGGGGCAGATATAGGCGACATAGAGATGGTAGCGCCCATCCTCGGCCTTGAAGCCGGCCTCGCCCGTCGGCCCAGCGCTTCCATCGGGTGTGACCCAATTGCGGAAGCTGGATGTCTGACGCACGAAGCCGCCTTTGGCATCCTTGGCCTGCACCGGCTGCCAATCTTCCGTCCATCTGCCGTTTACGAGCAAGTCGATCTCCCTATGTTGCTATTTCGAGAACCCTAGCGCGCTTTCGTGCACGCGGGAGGCCGCATTTTTTGAAACAGACTGTGCACCTTCCGCGGCGAGATGCTCTGCTTGCCAACCGCGTTCGTTGAAGCCTAAGACTATAACCGCAGAGAAGGTGTGCCATGCCCGTTTCGACCTCCACCGTCCGCACGACAAGCGCAAGCAGATATCTCCAGCAGCTTTGCAAGCATTGGAGCCACAAATTTGCAGTTGAGTTCGACTCAGAGAACGGCAGAATTCCGTTCAGTGATTCGGCGCAGGTCGTTTTGAAGGCGGACGATACGGCGTTGCGTATGACGCTCTCCACCGACCGAGAACAGCTCGAACGATACGAGCTCGTCGTCACCGATCATCTGAAGCGATTCGCATTTCGCGAAGATCTCGACATCACCTGGAATTCCTGAATCCCCAACGCCCGGAAGACGAATGACAAAGAGCAACAGCCGCGAATCCCAATACCCGATCGATCCTATATTTCTGGATCGATGGTCCCCTCGCGCCTTCACCGGCGAGGTGATCGCTGAATCGGATCTACTGACCATACTGGACGCTGCCCACTGGGCTCCCTCCTCATCAAACCAGCAGCCCTGGCGCTTCGTCTACACTCTGCAGGGCACCGACGATTGGGACAAATTCGTGGATCTGCTCGTCGAGTCGAACCAGGAGTGGGCAAAGAACGCCTCGGCTCTCATCTTCGTGGTCTCGCGGGATTTCAACGGCGACCTTTCGGAAGGGCGAAAGAGTTATACGCACTCGTTTGATGCCGGAGCCGCCTGGGGACACCTTGCCATGCAGGCAAAGCTCTCCGGCTTCTACGCCCACGGCATGGGCGGGATCAAACATGATCAAATCCGGGAGACATTTGCCATTCCCGAGGGTTATCGTGTCGAAGCCGGCGTCGCAGTCGGACGCCTTGCCGACAAAAGCGTTCTTCCCGAGCGCTACCGGGACCGTGAGTTTCCGAGCCAGCGCAAACCGCTGTCCGACGTTGCCTTTAGAGGAAAATTCATCGCCAATTAGAGCATTTCCGCTTTTCCTCGAAGCACTCTATCTTTTTGTTTCTACGCAATTCCGAGCGGAAACCCTACACACTTTTGCTCGAATTTGCTCTAGTCACGAAATGTAAAAATCCCCGCAAAGTCTTAGGCTTGCGGGGATCTGGGAATGCTTGGTGTCTCAGATGTCGAGGTTCGCGACGTTCAGAGCATTATCCTGAATGAATTCGCGTCGAGGTTCCACTTCGTCACCCATAAGGCGCGCGAACAAGCCATCGGCATCCGTGGCATCTGGAACCTTTACCTGCAGCAGCGACCGGACGTTAGGATCGAGTGTCGTTTCCCAGAGCTGCTCGGCATTCATTTCGCCGAGGCCCTTGTAGCGCTGCATCGTCAAGCCCTTGCGGCCACTTGCAAAGATCGCATCGAGAAGCGCCCTCGCACCAGAGATTTCCAGTGCGCCCTCGCGCCGTGTCAACGAGGGCGGCGTCTGGTAGATCTCCTTCAGACGCGATGACAGCTGATCGATAAGTCGAGCGTCCTGGGACCCGATCAGAGCCATGTCCAGCACGACAACTTCCTTAACGCCCCGCACCATGCGCTCGAGGCGAAGACCGCCCTCGCTTGTCAGGCTGCCTTCCCAACCGCGTTCCGTTTCCTCTGCGATGATATCCAAACGCTTCGCGACTTCGCCGACCAGTTGTTCAGCGCGCGCACGATCACTGATGGCCTCGGCATTCAGAGCACCGGCAATTGCTGCCTGCTCGACAGCCGAGCGATTGTAGCGGGAATGCAGATTTTCGAGGAGAGCACGAAGCCGCAGCGCATCGACAATCACCTCCCGCAGATCCTGGCCGACGCGCACTTCGCCCGTTCCGAGCGTCAGCGCGGCGTCATCGAGACCCTGGCTGATAAGATATTCCTCAAGCGCCTTCTCGTCTTTCAGGTACTGGATCGATTTGCCACGCGACACCTTATAAAGCGGCGGTTGGGCGATGTAGAGGTGGCCTCGCTCGATCAGTTCCGGCATCTGCCGGAAGAAGAAGGTGAGCAGCAGGGTTCGAATGTGCGCTCCGTCGACATCGGCGTCCGTCATGATGATAATCTTGTGGTAGCGCAGCTTATCCGCGTTGAACTCGTCTTTGCCGATGCCGGTACCAAGCGCGGTGATCAGCGTGCCGATCTCCTGGCTTGACAACATCTTGTCGAAGCGAGCGCGCTCGACGTTGAGGATCTTGCCGCGCAGCGGCAGGATCGCCTGATTTTCGCGCGAACGTCCCTGCTTGGCAGAACCGCCCGCCGAATCACCCTCGACGAGGAAGACTTCGGATTTGGACGGGTCACGCTCCGAGCAGTCGGCAAGCTTGCCCGGAAGCGAAGCGATGTCGAGGGCGCCCTTGCGGCGCGTCAGTTCTCGCGCCTTGCGGGCGGCCTCACGGGCAGCGGCAGCTTCGACAACCTTGCCGACCAGAACCTTCGCTTCGGCCGGATGTTCTTCCAGCCAGGTGCTTAGCGCTTCGCTGACGAGATTCTCGACGACCGGGCGAACTTCGGAAGAAACCAGCTTGTCCTTCGTCTGCGAGGAGAATTTTGGATCCGGCACCTTGACGGACAGCACGGCCGTCAGGCCTTCGCGGCAATCGTCGCCCGTCAGCGAGACCTTTTCCCGCTTTGTAATCCCCGAAGTATCCGCATAGGAGGTAATCTGGCGGGTGAGGGCCGCGCGGAAACCGGCCATATGCGTGCCGCCGTCGCGCTGGGGGATGTTGTTGGTGAAGCACAGCACGTTTTCGTGATAGCTGTCGTTCCACCACATCGCCACTTCGACCGTGATGCCGTCCTTCTCGCCGCGGATCGCGACTGGCTTGTCGACAAGCGGCTTCTTGGCGCGATCGAGATAGGAAACGAACGCTTCCAAGCCGCCGTCATAGAGCAGCTCTTCCTGTCGTATGTCGGAATGCCTCTTGTCGGTCAGCACGATGCGAACACCGGAGTTCAGGAAGGCGAGCTCGCGCAAGCGGTGTTCCAGCGTTCCATAGTCGAACTCAATCATCGTGAAGGTGCCGGAGCTTGGCATGAAGCTGACTTCCGTGCCGGTCTCCCCCCCGGAATCGCCGATAACCTTCAGCGGCGCATCGGCGACGCCGTGGGTAAAGCTCATCTCATGGACCTTGCCCTGACGCCGGATCTTGAGCTTCAACCACACCGACAGCGCATTAACGACCGAAACGCCGACGCCGTGCAGACCGCCAGATACCTTGTAGGAGTTCTGGTCGAACTTACCGCCGGCATGAAGCTGGGTCATGATGACTTCGGCAGCCGAAACACCCTCGCCGGTATGGATATCCGTCGGAATACCACGGCCGTTGTCGGTCACCGTTACCGAACCATCGGGGTTCAATGTCACTGTGACGATGTCGGCATGACCGGCCAGGGCTTCGTCAATGGCGTTGTCGACCACTTCGTAGACCATGTGATGAAGGCCTGAGCCGTCGTCCGTATCGCCGATATACATGCCCGGACGCTTGCGCACGGCATCGAGGCCCTTCAGAACCTTGATGGAGTCTGCGCCATATTCGGTACTAACGCCGTTTTCCGTCGCGGGTGTATCGGTCATATTGTCGAGAATTTCCCTGTTGTCAGAGCCGTGGCGAGCCTCGCGAATCACCGGCCATATTCACCTCAGAATATAGGTTTTTTAGTCCAAGTTCCCAATGCCAACTCCCCCTGAGAGAGCATAAAACAGGGGATTATGACCGATTTCCGTCCGCTTTCTCGGCGTTCTCCAGAACCTCCGAGAGTTTTGCCAATGAGGTCTCGTCGAGATCCCGAATGCATCCCGCCAGACGATTGGCAAAGGTGGTGTATTCAGCGGCCAAACCCGATGTGTCGATAACGACGCGTGGGTCGGAAAAGCGGGCGAGAAGGAACAGTTCCTCAGCCTCGTCCCAGATGATGTTGAAGTAACCGGCGATGCGTTGAAGCAAATCGAACGTCGGAAGCCCCCGCTTACCATGCTCGAGAGCCGAAAGATAGGCGGGAGAGACGTGGAGAGCGGCCGCCATCTCTCTTTGCGACACACCCTTTCGCTGCCTTAGCCGGCGGATGGCTTCGCCGAACGGTGTCATGATTTGTCGCCGGGGCGGCGAGAGAGCCTGATATACAACGCACCCTCGCCGCCATGATGTTGCGCGGCCGTCTCGTAGGATGAGATGAGATAGCGAAATTCCGCCTTCGAGAACCAGAGCGGGACAGCACGTTTCAGCGCTCCTTCGCTCCCCAGAGAACTGCCCTTGCCCGTTATAACGAGAACATGCCGCATACCGCGCTCATGCGCACGGAGCAGAAATTCCAACAGCATGATATGCGCTTCGCTCTGGACGAGGCCGTGTAGGTCGATGCGTGCCTCAAGTGCGAGCCGACCCTTGGCGATCTTCCGTTTGACCGGACGCTCGAAGGGATGATGAACGCCAGAGGGCGACTTGGGAGCGGTGGGGGCGGCAAGTTCTGAGCCGACGCCATCGCCCAGCTTGATGGCGCTTTTTTGTTTTTCGGCACCTGCGGCAACTGCTTCGGCTTCGATCAGAAACGCATCGAGTTCGCTCAGCACATCCTGTTTGCCTGGCATGGGCCGCGTGCTGCGTGCCACCTTGCCCCAAAGAATTCTCTCGTCGGTGCTGAGCTTGCGGTCCTTCGCCATCAAGCGAACCTCGCCGCGGCGTTGTTCGGGACTAGAATGACGAAATCGGCATCATGGCGCACCGTGCCCGCCCGTTCGCCTGCTTCGTCGCCCGACCCAGTGAATATATCGCCGCGGGCGGGACCGACAATCGCCGAGCCCGTATCCAGCGCGAGCATCAGACGTTGGAAGGGCCTTCCGTGATCGAGATGAACGAGATTTTCGGCGCGGATGAAGAAGGGAAAGCCGAACGTATGGATCATGCGATCGACTGCAAGCGAGCGGCCTGCAATCAGCGGCACCTTTGCCGCGGCAATCGGTCCGGCGTGAGCATCGCCGAAAGGTACCTCGCGGAAGAAGATATAGGACCTGTTGTGCCACAGCACTTCATCCACGCGATCCGGATGTGCGGCCAGCCAACGGCGAATGGACTGCATCGATACATCGGCGCGATCAATTTCGCCGCGATCGATCAGCAGCTTGCCGATTGCCGAAAACGGATGTCCGGCCTTTGCCGCGTAGGTGATGCGTCCCAATCGGCCATCGCGGTAGCGCAAGCGGGCGGCACCCTGTACGTGAACAAAGAAGACGTCGACCTTGGATTTTGCCCAGGCGATCTCCAATCCTCGGCCATCCAGGGCGCCCCGATCGATATCGCGGCGGTCGGGATGCGCGCCGATCCTGCCGTCTCTCAGCAGGCCGAACGCATAGCTCGAATCAAGCGACTGAGGTCGATTGCCGTCATCAAGGTCGATCAGATCTTCGGGACGGCGGTAGAAAGGAAACCTATAGTCGTTATCGGGTGCCCCAGCGACGATGATCTCGGGCTCATAGAACGCGGTGACGAAGCCCGGATGACCGTCCTTGCGACGAATGCGGAATGGCCGACAGTGCATCTCGAAAAATGCGCGTGCGCCCGAGGCAGACGGTGGACTGAAATCCCGCGCTGCTGCCAGCAGTTCCAGAAGGTCGTCGGCAGTCAGCCCCAGTGATCCGGTCCTGTAGGGTTTTGCGTCCTCGATGTGGCGGCGGCAGGCCTCCATCGTTTCAAAAAGGCCGGAAGGATCTTCATCCTTCCAGCCTTCCAACTGATCGAAGCTTATCGCTTGAAGGGCAAAGCCCTGTGTATCTTCACTCATGTTCCGATTCGGTAGCCACGAGTTTCCAGTTCGGATCGCGCGAGCGCGTATCGCGGGCAAACGTCCAGAGATCGTTGACCTCCGACACATTTTCCGCGTCACCGTCAATCAATTTGTCTTCCTTGTCGTATGTCGCCGAGATCAACTGGCTGAGGATGCGCACCGTGATCTGCGCCTCGCTGCCTTTAACCTCGACATTCTTGATCTCTGCCTTCTCGATTCCGACGAAGGTGGACTTGACCTTCTCGCCCTTAGCCTCGCGATCCGCGATTGCGGCATCGAAGCCATCGTAGACTTCGCGAGACAGCAGATTCTTGAGCGACTTGCGATCACCATCGGCAAACGCCATTACGATCATCTCATAGGCCATGCGCGCGCCGTTGACGAACTCCTTGGGATTGAACGAGGCATCCGCCTTGTTCATCTCGCGAAGCGAATTGTTCAAGGGCGTGCCGGCCGGAGCAAAGGCATCGATTGCCGCAAAGCGATCTTCCTCCTCAACCGCAACGTCGCGGCGCGGCAGCGTAACCACCTTGCCGGCATCCGGCGTGTCCGGACCGGCGGCATCACGCGGCGTGTAGAGATCGCGCGGCGGCTTCTCATTTCCAGTCCGACGACCAAGCACGCTGCGTAGCTGAAGAAAAATCAGCACCGCCGCCACGAGAAAAAACAATGTGATGAAGTCGTTTGAACCCATATCCCGCCGCAACCGCCTTTAACTTCCCTGATTTGTATACCCATATAGTCTGCATAGACAGATGATTCAAATGGGTCCGCGAAAGCGGTTCATGTTAACGGGGTCCGGTGCACGCCGGAAAGATACAATGCGCCTTACCATGCTGCCTGGTTTCCTGTTGCTGATGCCGCTCGCCGAGATCGCGGGGTTTGTGCTCGTCGGGAAGGCGATAGGTCTCTGGGCGACGCTGGCCCTTGTGATGCTGAGCTTCGTTGTCGGCATGGTACTGCTCCGCCGGCAGGGCATCGGCATCCTGCGTCGGATGTCAGCGGAAGGCCAAACCGGTGAAATGCCGGGTCGCGAACTCCTTCGTCCAGCCATGCTGGTGATTGCCTCGTTGTTGCTGATCATTCCCGGCTTCATAACCGACGCCATCGCCCTTCTGATCTTCATTCCCGCAGTGCGCGATCTTGCGTGGCGATACGTCAGCCGCCGCTTCGTGGTGGTTGGGGCCGGCGCAAACGCCAAGGCATCGTCGCCGCATCCGGCTTACCGCGACAACGGCTCCAAGGTCGTCGATCTCGATGAGGACGACTACCAGCGCGACACCGGCGGCCAGTCTCCCTGGTCTGGAAAACACCTGGGCAAGTGAGGCGACCGACGAGGGTCCCTGGCCCGCGAAGGTCAACG
Organism: Rhizobium sp. P1_C7; assembly: GCF_056406295.1. Taxonomy (NCBI): domain Bacteria; kingdom Pseudomonadati; phylum Pseudomonadota; class Alphaproteobacteria; order Hyphomicrobiales; family Rhizobiaceae; genus Rhizobium; species Rhizobium sp. P1_C7. The sequence continues at coordinate 322,464 of NZ_JBFUAL010000006.1, read as the reverse complement.
GGCTCAGGGTTGTAACGACATCTGCGAAATGGTAGATGCGGCACCATCCAAATTCCTCGAGGAAAAGCCAATGGCCAGCGAAGACAGCAATAACGGTGCGACGAGCCCGAGCCTTACCATCCTTGCTCAATACACCAAGGATCTCTCCTTCGAAAATCCGGGTGCTCCACGTTCGCTCCAAGCCCGCGACAAGGCTCCGGCCATCAATATCAATGTCAACGTCAACGCCAATCCGCTGTCCGACACGGATTTCGACGTCGTTCTTTCCCTCACTGCCGAAGCCAAGGATGGCGACAAGACGGTGTTCCAAGCCGAACTGGTCTATGGTGGCGTCTTCCGGATCGCCGGCTTCCCGCAGGAGCACATGCTCCCGGTTCTCTTCATCGAGTGCCCGCGCATGCTCTTCCCGTTCGCGCGCCAGATCATCGCCGACGTCACGCGCAATGGCGGCTTCCCGCCGCTGATGATCGACCCGATCGACTTCTCGCAGATGTTCGCCCAGCGCGTCGCCGAAGAGCAGGCCCGGGCGAAAGTTCAGACGAACTGATCATTTTCCCTGCTGAATGCCATGAAATGCCCGGGTTCGTCCCGGGCATTTCAGTTGGGGCGATCGTATTTCGCCCAAATCCCTTTTTGGCCGAGTTTGGAAATCAGGGCATCGTGCGCCTGCTCCTCCAACTCGTTGAGACGCGATGCAAGTGGCCGCGGTCGCTCAAGCGCCACGAGGACGATGTCTTCAGCGTCGTCATTCCGCTGAGAGGCGCCATTGCCTTGAGATGTGCCGAGACCTAGAGCAGTCTGACGGCCACCGATCATTTCAATGTAGACTTCGGCCAGCAGTTCAGAGTCGAGAAGCGCGCCGTGTTTCGTGCGGTGAGAATTGTCGATCCCATAGCGGCGGCAGAGCGCATCGAGCGAGTTCGGCCCCATCGGGTTCTTGCGACGCGCCAACGAGAGCGTATCGGTCACGCGCTCGGGCAGAATCGACGGCAGGCCGATGCGGGCAAGCTCCGAATTGATGAAACCCATATCGAAGGTAGCGTTATGGGCGATCCATTTACCGTCGCCGAAGAAGTCGAGAATCTCCTGCGCGACCTCAGCGAACGGACGTTTGTCCTTTAGAAATTCATCGGTTATGCCATGCACCGCCAGTGCGTCCGGATGAACCTTCTGGTCTCCGGGGCTGATATAGATATGCAGCGTCCTGCCGGTCGGGAAATGATTGAAAAGCTCAATACCCCCGATCTCGATGATGCGATCGATGCGGTTGTCCAGGCCCGTGGTTTCCGTATCGAAGATGATTTCACGCATTCAGAAATTCTCCGCCGGCAAGTCGCCGCTTCAAGTCCGAGACAATATGCGCGACCCGTTGCCTCGCCGTATCGATACTATGTCCGGTATCAATCACATAATCTGCTCGCGCGCGTTTTTCGGCATCGGGGGTCTGGCGCGAGAGAATCATGTTGAATTTGTCTTCCGTCATGTTCGGTCGCGCAAGCACCCGCTGCCGCTGAATCTGTGGATCACAGCTTGCCACGACGATCGCGTCCACTCTTTTTTCCGCGCCGCTTTCGAAAAGCAGCGGGATATCGAGGATGACCATCGCTGTACCCTTGGCACGTTCGCGCTCGATGAACTCGACCTCACGCTGTCGGACAAGCGGGTGGACGATTGACTCAAGCTGCTTGAAGCCGTCGGGTCTCAGGGCGAGTTGGCGGGCCAACTCTTGCCGATCCACCGCGCCTTCTCTCATGGTCCCCGGAAAGACGGCATCGACCAATGGTGCCGCCTCGCCCGAGTAGAGATCGTGGACCACTGCATCGGCATCGTTAACCGGAAGGCCCGCTTCGGCAAACAGCTTTGCCATCGTCGACTTGCCCATTCCAATCGAGCCGGTGAGTCCGATCCGCAGCATCAATGGTGTTCCATATCGGCAACGATCAATGAACGAAGATCCTCTGTAACGACCGGTCGTCGCCCGAACCATTTTTCGAAGCCTGGGACCGCCTGGTGAAGAAGCATGCCAAGGCCGTCGACCGTCGCAAAGCCCTGCTCTTGCGCCTGCGCTAGAATCGGCGTTTTCAACGGGACGTAGACGATATCGGTCACAACGGCGTCGGGCAGCAATGGGGAAAAGTCGATCCGGGGTGCCTCTTCACCATCCATGCCGAGCGACGTGGTATTAATGAAGAGACCGGCATCTTTCATGACGTCGGCAAGATCGCCCATGGGGTGAGCGCGTACTCTTTCCCCGAAGCGATCAGCCAGCTCCCTTGCGCGATCAATCGTGCGATTGACCAGATGGATCTCCTTGAACCCGCGATCCCGTACCGCCTGGACAACCGCGCGGCTTGCGCCGCCCGCGCCAAGGATAACGGCAGAACGCGCTTTATCCCAGCCTGGGTGGCGTTCGTCGAGATTTGCCGTGAAGCCTCGCCCGTCGGTATTTGTTGCCTTGAGTTTGCCGTCCTCGATCCAAAGCGTGTTGGAGGCACCCAGTTCTACAGACAATTCATCCGGTTGATCTGCGAGTTTGAATGCCATCTCTTTATGAGGAATCGTGACGTTTCCACCAACAAATCCGGATGCACCACTCTTCAATGCGCGAATGAATGACGGAAAATCATCCGGCGCCACCTCGTGGGCTTGGTAGATTCCGGATAAAGCCAGCGTCTTCAGCCAGTAGCCATGGATGAGAGGGGACCGAGAGTGCCTGGCAGGAAACCCCGTCACAAAGGCTTTCGGCGCAAATGTTTCACGTGAATCATCCATCGATCGCACCGAGTTCTCTCAATTTATCCAAAAGCGCAAGCATAGGCAGCCCCAATATCGTGAAATAGTCTCCATCGATTTTCGAAAACAATTGTATCCCCTCGCCCTCGAGCTGGTAGGCGCCGACACTGCTCAGGGCTCGTTCTCCGACGCGCTTGAGATGGCGTTCAATAAAGTCGGCACTGAGCGGACGCATCGTCAGCTCGGCGTGGGACACATATTCCCAGATCATGTCGCCGTTGTAAGCGAGTGCGACTGCACTGTTCAACCGATGCGCCTTTCCCGAAAGCAGCGTCAGATGATTTGCAGCATCGTCGATGTTCCTGGGTTTATGGAAAGTCCGCCCCTCCAGCGACATGGTTTGATCCGAACCGATGACCAATGCGTCGCGGAAGCGATCGCTCACCTCTCTGGCTTTTGCCTTGGCAAGAACAAGTGCGATGGCATCGGGCGCTGTGCCCTCCCGCTCCAGCGGCGCTTCGATTAGCCGCTCATCAAGCTTGGCAGCGTGCGCTTCGAAGGAGAGGCCGGCATTTTGCATCAGCATGCGACGGAACGGGCTGGAGGATGCGAGAATGAGCTTGGCGATCATGTTGGCCTCGGGGCAATTGGTTCTGCAGCGCTTAGCGCAGCTTCGGGCGGAGAGCAACGATAGCGGCCGCCGTCTCTTCGATGGAGCGCCGGGTGACGTCGATCAACGGCCAATTGTGGCGAGCACAAAGAGACCGGGCATACTTGAGTTCCTCCGATATTGCAGCTCGATCGGTATAGTCTCCACGATCAAACCCGGGTGTCGCACCAAGTACCCGGTTTTCACGCACCTGCGAAATCCGGTCCGTCGTGGCGATAAGGCACACGATGAGCGGTTTTGTCGACGCGAACAGACTATCGGGAAGCGGAACGCCATAGACGACCGGAATGTTTGCTGTCTTGATACCGCGATTGGCCAGATAGATGCTCGTCGGAGTCTTGGATGTGCGGCTGATGCCGATGATGACGACATCGGCATCATTGTAGTCGTCTGGCATCTGACCGTCGTCGTGGTCCATTGTAAAATTCAACGCCTCGATTCGCGCGAAATAACCGGCATTCATCACATGCTGGGCACCAACCCGCCGACGTGATGGTGCGCCGAGATAGATCTGGAATGCATTGATGACCGGCTCCAGCACATTGACCGACGCCACGCCCATCTCGGCACAGCGCTCATTGATGAGCGTTGCGAGTTCGTGATCGACAATTGTGTAGAGTACGATGCCCGGTTCGCTGTCGATCGCCTGCAACACGCTCAGCAACTGCTTTCGATTTCGGATGAGCGGATAAACATGCTCGATGGATTGCGCAGACTTGAATTGTGCAGAGGCTGCGCGACCGGCCGAGATCAGAGTCTCGCCGGTTGAGTCAGAAATCAGATGTAGATGGAAGAAGTTCGTCCTGTTCTCCACGCTATTTTCCGCTGCCTGTTGAAAACACTGGATGACCGAGAGCTACGAGACCGGTGGTGGGTAAGGCAAGGGAAAACGTGCCTGGTTTTCCACATTTCGAGTTTTTGGGATCGCGCTGGCGAGGACCTGTTGCTTCTGTGGACAGCTGCGTGATCACCGCAAAAGACCCACAGGTTTTCCACAGATGGAGTAGCCGTAAGCGCATCGGCATGGTTTTGAAATCATTTGTTCTTTTTTGTTCATCCCCGATTTTCGAATGACGCAATCATTTTTGATCCAGTGCGTTCGCCCTGGACGTGACAAATGGCATCGGGCGTGGATGGATTTTAATCCTTGATAGTCACCGACTCTAAGAAATAGAAACCTTCTAGATATCTTTTATATTTTTAAGGGAAGAAGCGCTTGATCGATACGCGTCGGAAGATAATGAGGGTCTTGGAAGGTGAGACGGTTACCCCTCCCCCCATCTGGTTGATGCGACAGGCCGGGCGATATCTTCCCGAGTATCGACAGACGAGAGCCAAGGCCGGTAGCTTTCTCGATCTCTGCTACACGCCAGACTATGCCGTTGAGGTCACGCTCCAGCCTATCCGACGCTATGGCTTTGACGCTGCTATCTTGTTCTCGGATATTCTCGTCATCCCGGATGCGTTAAGGCGAAATGTGCGTTTCACCGAGGGCCATGGGCCAGAAATGGACCCGATTGACGAAGATGGGATAAGCAAACTTAATACCGATAGGGTCATAGAACACCTTGGGCCGGTGCTGGAGACGGTTCAGCGTCTGCGGCGTGAACTGCCACCGGTAACAACTCTGCTGGGCTTCTGTGGCGCTCCCTGGACCGTTGCGACCTACATGATCGCGGGGCATGGCACCCCGGATCAGGCCCCCGCGCGCCTTTTCGCCTATAAATACCCGAAGGCGTTCGAGACTCTGCTGATGTTGCTCGCGGACATATCGGCTGACTATCTGGTGGCGCAGATCGATGCTGGCGCGGATGCGGTACAGATTTTCGATTCCTGGGCGGGCGTGCTCGGCGAGCGCGAGTTTGCGGCCTTTGCAGTGAAGCCAGTCGCTCGAATGATTGCGTCTCTGCGGGAGCGACGACCGAATGCTCGCATCATCGCCTTTGCGAAGGGTGCCGGATATCTCCTGAAGGACTACCGCGAAAAAACAAAAGCGGATGCGATCGGTCTCGATTGGTCCGTACCGCTCGACTTTGCCGTCGAGTTGCAGAAGGAGGGACCGGTTCAGGGAAACCTCGATCCGATGCGTGTGGTTGCGGGTGGCGTTGCCCTTGAGGATGGTATCGACGACATTCTTCAGCGGCTCGGCAATGGACCGCTGATCTTCAACCTGGGGCATGGGATCACGCCGCAGGCCGATCCAGAGAATGTAAGGCTGCTGGTCGAACGCGTTCGCGGCGGGAGATCCTGACGATGGATCGGCAGATTGACGAGAAGCCCGGCGCCTACGCGCGACGACGTGCATTTCTGGCGATCGTCAGCTTCGGACTGTTGGCTGTGGGTCTTTTTGCCTGGAACCCGGACACGCTCTATTTGTGGGTCAAGGCGCTTCACATCATCGCGGTCATTTCCTGGATGGCCGGGCTGTTCTACATGCCGCGGCTGTTCATCTACCACACGGACGCCGAGCCGGGGTCGATCCAATCGGAGACGTTCAAGGTGATGGAGCGCCGGCTTCTCAAGGTCATCATGAATCCGGCGATGATGATTACCTGGGTCTTTGGGCTCTACCTCGCCTGGTCCGCCTATCGTTTTCAGGGCGGCTGGCTGCACGCCAAGATCGGGCTTGTCGTGCTGCTGACTGGTGTCCATGTTTTCTTCAGCCGCGCGGCGAGAGCCTTCGAACGCGACGAAAATCGTCGCTCGGCCCGCTATTGGAGGTTCATGAACGAGGCGCCGACCATCCTCATGATCGCGATCGTCATCCTCGTCGTCGTGAAGCCGTTTTGATGCAGTAGGCCGGTCAGGTTAAATTCATCTCATTTTAAGCAGCCCTCTTGCAGGGACGGGCCTTACTCGCTATTTTCCCTGCACCTCATCCTTGTGGCATGTATGTAAAGTTCGATCGTCTGCGGACTCCTTCGCAGGACCGGTTACTGCCTCGACATCGCCTTTTCCCTCCAAAATATAGAGTATTGGTCACTTCATGGCTGAAATGAAGCTTCAGGAACTTAAGAGTAAATCCCCGACGGATCTGCTGGCATTTGCCGAATCGCTCGAGGTTGAAAATGCAAGCACGATGCGCAAACAGGAGCTGATGTTTGCGATTTTGAAAGTGCTTGCCAGCCAGGATGTGGAAATTATCGGCGAAGGCGTTGTTGAAGTTCTTCAGGATGGTTTCGGCTTCCTTCGCTCCGCGAACGCCAACTATCTCCCAGGTCCGGACGATATCTACATTTCCCCTTCCCAGATTCGCCGCTTCTCGCTGAAGACGGGTGATACCGTGGAAGGCCCAATTCGCGGTCCGAAAGAAGGCGAACGCTATTTCGCGCTACTGAAGGTCAATACGATCAATTTCGACGATCCCGAGAAGATCAGGCATAAGGTTCACTTCGATAATCTGACACCGCTCTACCCGAACGAGCGTTTCAAGATGGAGCTGGACGTACCGACGACGAAGGATCTCTCGCCTCGCGTCATCGACCTCGTTGCGCCACTCGGCAAGGGGCAACGTGGCCTGATTGTCGCTCCGCCCCGCACCGGCAAGACGGTGTTGTTGCAAAACATCGCGCACTCGATCACCGCAAACCATCCGGAATGCTATCTTATTGTCCTCCTGATCGACGAGCGCCCAGAGGAAGTGACGGACATGCAGCGTTCCGTCCGCGGAGAGGTGGTCTCTTCGACCTTCGACGAACCGGCGGTTCGCCATGTTCAGGTTGCCGAAATAGTAATCGAAAAGGCTAAGCGTCTCGTCGAGCACGGGAGAGATGTGGTTATTCTTCTCGACTCGATCACGCGCCTCGGTCGCGCCTACAACACGGTCGTCCCCTCTTCCGGCAAGGTCCTGACCGGTGGTGTCGACGCAAACGCATTGCAGCGCCCGAAGCGTTTCTTCGGCGCCGCCCGTAACATCGAGGAAGGCGGTTCGTTGACGATTATCGCGACTGCGCTGATCGATACCGGCAGCCGCATGGACGAAGTCATCTTCGAAGAGTTCAAGGGTACCGGCAACTCGGAAATCGTTCTCGACCGCAAGGTTGCCGACAAGCGCATCTTCCCGGCCATGGACATCCTCAAGTCCGGTACACGCAAGGAGGATCTGCTGGTTCCACGCCAGGATCTGCAGAAGATCTTCGTTCTGCGCCGTATCCTGGCGCCGATGGGCACGACCGATGCGATCGAGTTCCTCATCGACAAGCTAAAGCAAACGAAGAGCAATCCGGACTTCTTTGAATCGATGAACACCTAAATTTAGCCGGATTCTTTATACGACAGCCGGCCACACGTCGTGGCCGGCTTTGTCGTTTATAGCGCAGCACGTTGATTGAGCTTCGGCGATCCGACATGATGAACCTTGAAGCATGCATCGATCGATTCGGGAACGAACCAAACAGGTTAGTGTGCGACAGTGACTGACCTTCGCCATACCATCTACGCTTTATCCAGTGGTGCAGTACCAGCTGGCGTCGCTGTCGTTCGGTTGAGCGGCACGGCAGTGAAGGACGTCGTCGTCACGATGATTGGCGACGCTCTTGATCCTAGGCGTGCTTGTTTGCGAACGATTCGGTCACGTAACGGTCTGGTGCTTGATACTGCGATTGTTCTGTTCTTTCCCGCTCCTCATTCGTTTACGGGCGAGGACGTCTTGGAACTGCATCTTCATGGTGGACGTGCCGTCATTGAGGCTATCTATGCCGAACTTATTACTTTCCCGAACCTACGGCAGGCGATGGCGGGAGAGTTCTCGCGCCGCGCCTTTGAGAACGGTAAGCTTGACCTGGTCGAGATAGAGGGGCTGGCCGATCTCATCTCGGCCGAGACGGAGATGCAGCGACGGCTTGCGGTAGAGCATAGCTCCGGCGGGCTATCTGCAGTCTATACGACCTGGGCCAGCCGTCTCACGCGCGGTCGAGCGCTGATCGAAGCTGAACTCGATTTTCCCGACGAGGAAGACGTTCCCGGTTCCGTCTCGGATCAAATCTGGGTAGATATGAGCCACCTTGCTGAAGAGATTGAGCAACATCTTGGTCAGAGTGCTCAGGGCGAGATTATTCGTGACGGGTTCAAGGTTGTTCTCGCAGGTGAACCGAACGCAGGCAAATCAAGTCTGATGAACGCGCTGGTACGGCGTGACGTTGCAATCGTAACGGAAATTGCCGGGACGACGCGCGATGTGCTGAGCACTGATCTGAACATTGACGGGTACCTGGTCAGGCTCTCCGACACTGCCGGCCTGCGTGATACAGAGGAGATTATTGAACGGGAGGGGATACGGCGCGCCAAGACTGCGATCAGCGAGGCAGATCTGGTTCTTTATCTTGAGGACACATCGACCGATCCAACAGCCGCGCCTGTGCAAGTGGATGCACTATGGATTGGTACGAAGTCGGACCTGCCACGGATGAGTAGCAGGGCATACGACGTTATGGTATCCACAAAAGACGGCACTGGCCTTGACGAACTTCGAGCGCTTATTGCAGTCCGATTGAAGGACAGCGTCCATCCGCAATCGATGGCCATTCCCAGCAGGGTGCGGCACAAGGATTCGCTGTCGGACTGTCTGAAGGCTCTCAAGTCAGCACTCACGGGGTTCGATCGCGGGTTGGATATCAGGACCGAGGATCTTCGAGTGGCGGCCGAGGCGCTTGGCAGGGTGACAGGCCGCGTCGACGTCGAGGCGTTGCTGGATGTTATATTCGGCGAATTCTGCATCGGGAAGTGATTCACGTGAAACATACCGACCCCATCAAAAATTGATCGTTTCACGTGAAACATCTTGACTCGTTTGCACACTTCACTCATCACCGAGCATCTCAGGAGCTTTGGAATGGATACTTCTCGGTTTGATGTCATCGTTATTGGTGGCGGGCACGCGGGTTGCGAGGCCGCAGCGGCAGCGGCCCGTTTGGGCGCGAACACAGCTTTGGTCACCCATAGGAAAGACACTATCGGTGTGATGTCCTGCAACCCAGCGATTGGCGGTCTTGGAAAGGGACATCTCGTCCGTGAGATCGATGCCCTCGACGGATTGATGGGCCGCGTAGCCGACGCCGGCGGTATTCAATTCCGCATGCTCAATCGCAAGAAGGGTCCTGCTGTCCGGGGACCAAGGACTCAGGCGGACCGCAAGCTTTATCGCCTGGCGATGGCTGGGGAGATAGAATCGATCTCGAACCTCACCGTTATAGAGGGTGATGCCTTCGATCTCTCTATCGCTGACGGGCGCGTAGCTGCGGTTGTGATGAAAGATAGCCGGATTCTTCATTGTGGTTCAGTCGTTCTCACCACCGGAACATTTCTTCGAGGCCTCATTCACATTGGCGACAAGAAGGTTCCTGCAGGACGCGCTGGCGAGGAACCGTCTGTCGGCTTGTCCCAGACCCTGCTTGGTCTTGGTCTTCGGCTTGGGCGCCTAAAAACGGGAACCCCTGCCCGACTGAACGGCAAAACGATCAATTGGTTAGCCGTCGAGCGACAAGCGGCCGATGAGCAACCGATTCCTTTTTCCTTCATGACCGATAGAATTTCGAATCCGCAGATCGAATGTGGTGTAACCCGCACGACAGATGCGACTCACCGCATTATCGTCGATAACCTCAAGCTGTCGGCAATGTACTCCGGACAGATAGAGGGTGTGGGACCGCGCTATTGTCCTTCGATCGAAGACAAGTTGGTGAAGTTCGGCGAGCGAGACGGGCATCAGGTCTTTTTGGAGCCCGAAGGTCTGGATGACGACACCGTGTACCCAAATGGCATTTCGACGTCCTTGCCTGCAGACGTACAGGAAGCGTTTATCCGCACCATACCTGGCCTGGAGCGCGTTCAGATCCTGCATCCCGGCTATGCGATCGAGTACGATCATGTCGATCCCCGCGAGTTAAAACCCTCGTTGGAAGCGAAAAAGCTACGAGGGCTGTTTCTTGCGGGGCAGATCAACGGAACGACCGGCTACGAGGAAGCAGCGGCGCAAGGTTTGGTTGCCGGTATAAATGCTGCAAGACTTGCAAGTGGAGCTGAAGCTGTTCGCTTCAGCCGCACAGAATCTTACATCGGTGTTATGATCGATGATCTCACGTCGCGCGGTGTGGCGGAGCCATATCGTATGTTCACGTCGCGTGCAGAGTATCGGCTTTCGCTCCGCGCGGACAACGCGGATGTGAGACTGACGCCGCTGGCGATGACGATCGGACTCGCCTCGAGTGAGCGTTCCAACAAGTTTGGTGTCTATAGCGATGAACTCGACGCCGGGCGTGAGCTTCTGTCTTCGTTGACGGTCACGCCTAATGTGGCGGGACGGTCGGGACTCAGGCTGAACCAGGATGGTCAGCGCCGGACCGCCTATGATCTGTTATCCTACCCCGACATCACCCTCGGCGACCTCACACGGATCTGGCCCGACCTGTCGACCATCAGTGGGCGTGTCAAAGAGGCATTGGAGATCGAGGCAAATTACGCCGTCTATATGAAGCGTCAACTGGCCGACGTGGCACACATCAAGCGCGACGAAGATCGCGTGATTCCATCCGACTTCGATTTTTCCCATCTGTCGGGTCTTTCGAATGAACTCAAGCATAAGTTGAGCACAGTGCGTCCCCATGACGTAGCTCAGGCCGCAAGGGTCGATGGGATGACACCTGCGGCGATTTCCCTGCTCCTCGTTCATCTGAGGCGGGGTGAAGCCGCCGCCTGATGATTACACTAATACACGATTTGAGAGTCCTAACATGGATTTGAACGGCCGGCGTGTTTCACGTGAAACACAGGAGCGCCTCGAACACTTTCTCTCGCTGTTCCAAAAATGGGCGAAGACCATCAACCTGACAGCACCTTCTACGATTGACGATGCCTGGCGGCGGCACATCGCTGACAGCGCACAGGTATTCCAGCTTCAACCAGCAGCCAAGAGTTGGGTTGATCTTGGAAGCGGCGGGGGGTTTCCTGGCATCGTCACGGCGATCTTTCTTGCCGAATCGGCGGCGGGCTGGGTCCACCTGGTGGAGAGCAATCACAAGAAGGCCGCTTTTCTGCGGACCGCCTTGAGGGAGACGGGGGCCAGGGGGTCTGTTCATCCAATCAGAATAGAAGAGGCGCCCGTCACCATCGATGCACCGGATTTCATATCGGCGCGTGCCTTGGCCGAGTTGGGAATGCTCTTTGAATTTATCGAGCCTTGGACCTCGAGGAGCAGAGACCTGCGTGCCTACTTTCACAAAGGCCGGGATTATCGTTTCGAAATTGCAAATGCGCGTAGGCGATGGAATTTTGATCTGTTAGAACATAAGAGCGCTGTCGAGAGGGACTCGGTCGTGCTGGAGATCTCTGGTCTGCAGCGTTTGGTTTAACAGATCGGTATTGCGACAATGGTTGGTGCACGAAATCGGATTATTACCATCGCAAATCAAAAGGGTGGCGTTGGTAAAACAACGACTGCGATCAATCTCGCGACTGCCCTGGCTGCAATTGGCGAACGCGTGTTGATCGTCGACCTTGATCCTCAGGGAAATGCAAGCACCGGTCTTGGGATCGAGCGCAAGCATCGGAAGCTGTCGTCATACGATCTGCTCGTAGGGCATCAGGGCATATTGGATGTCGTTCAGGAGACTGCCGTCCCTAACCTTTTTATCGTCCCATCGACGATGGACTTGTTGGGGATAGAGATGGAAATTGCACAACAAGGGGATCGGGTCTTCAAGCTCAAGAAAGCCTTGGCTCAGGAAGATGCATTTCGGTTTTCCTACATCCTCGTGGATTGCCCTCCATCCTTCAATCTTCTGACGATGAATGCGATGGCTGCTGCACATTCGGTACTTGTGCCACTACAATGCGAGTTCTTTGCCCTTGAGGGACTTAGTCAGCTCCTTGAGACGGTTGATCAGGTTCGCCGCAGCGTGAATCCGGGCCTGGATATTCAGGGCATTGTTCTGACAATGTTCGATGCCAGAAACAATCTGGCCCAACAGGTCGTAAACGACGTTCGAACGCATCTGGGCGAGAAAGTGTATCATACGCTGATACCTCGCAACGTCAGGGTGTCTGAGGCGCCGTCCTACGGTAAGCCTGCGATCCTCTACGATCTGAAGTGTGCAGGCAGCCAGGCGTATCTGCAGCTCGCATCTGAAGTGATACAACGCGAACGCCAACGGGTGGCGGCCTGAGTGTCTTGAAAATATGGGTTAGACGATGAATGATGATATCTCGAAAAGAAGACTTGGACGCGGCCTGGCCGCGTTGATCGGTGAGATGGATCAACCGATCCCGGTTGATTCCGATTCACGTCCCGTGAGTGCGGACCGGCTGATCCCTATCGAGTTTATCAGCCGGAATCCGCGCAATCCACGTCGGTCATTTGATGATGGCGAGTTGCATGATCTTGCGAGTTCCATCCGTCAGCACGGCATCGTGCAGCCGGTCGTCGTCCGGACGATTGCGCCCGGCCAGTACGAAATAATAGCCGGCGAACGACGTTGGCGAGCGGCTCAGCTTGCGGGGCTGGCCGAGATTCCGGTCATCGTCCGCGACGTGGACGACAAGACGGCACTCGAAATAGCAATCGTCGAGAATGTCCAGCGCTCGGATCTTAATGCGCTCGAAGAGGCGCTCGGGTACGAGCAGCTGATCGCCGAGTACGGATATACGCAGAACGATCTCGGTGAGATCATCGGCAAGAGCCGGAGTCATGTGGCGAACTCTCTCCGGCTCTTGAAGCTGCCGGAACCCGTTCGTGATCTCCTTGCGGCAGGAAGCCTGTCCGCCGGGCACGCGCGCGCTCTTGTGCCTACCTCAGATCCCTCAACGCTTGCTCGCACGATCGTTTCGAAGGGGATGTCGGTCCGCGATGCAGAGCGGTTGGCGCAGAACGACATAAAAGCCCAATCGGAACCGAAGCTGGGCGCGCACCAGCGCAATCAGAAGGATTCCGATACCGTGGCACTTGAGCGAACGCTGTCCGATACGCTGGGTCTCGATGTGACGATCAATCACAAGACGACGGGCGGTCAGATTCGAATATCCTATAAGTCATTGGAACAGTTAGAAGAAATCTGCCGGTTGCTTGAGAAACGGTAACCGCGTGCTATCTGCGGCCGGATTGCAACGTCGTCGAAAGCAATGTCTGGATGGCTATGGCGTCTTCCAAAGACGGGCGCTTGCGTGTCTGCAGTATGGCCGACTGTAGCCGGTTGGTTTCGCGCGCCACGGCATTTGCAGACCAAGCCCGCAGTGCCTGCTCTATAATGGGCTTTCTTCGGAAGTGGAGATGCCGACCGAGTGTCTGCATCACCTGCCCGGCGGGGATGCGCTTCTCCTCCATCTCGGCCCTCATTGCATCAATGAGTTGGAACTGCTTCAAGCATGCCTGAATGACCAGGAAGACAGCGGTCTTGGACGCGGTGATCTTCTGCATCGCATGGAGAAAGTTGCCGGTGTTGCCGCTCAGGATAGCATCCACCGCGTCATCGACGGATATGGCGCTCGCATCGCCGATGATGTCCGTGACATGACGCTCCTCTATGGAATCGAGGCCACTGCAATACAATGCAAGTTTCTTCAATTCGTTCCGCGACGCAATTCGGTCGCCACCTATTAGCTCAAGAAGGGCTTGCCGCGCTGCTTGGGAGATCCCCAAGCCGGCGACGGCAAGTTCTGCATCAATGAGTGCATTAAGTGCGCGTGTGTCGTCTGCATAGCATGGGATGGTAGCAATGCTGCGCGCTGCTTCAGCCGTCTTACGGAGCAGCGAGCCCTTCTTCAGATCGCCGGCTTCAATGATGAGATACGTGTCTTGTAGCGTCTTACTCGACAGAACCTGTAGCGAGTCGACAAGATATTTTTCATTGGCGGCGCCATGGATCCATATCAACTTCTCGCCGCCGAACAGGCCGATTGCTCCCGCTTCGTCGAGAAGTCGACCTTGATCCTTCTGTAGATCGGCAATGTCGAGCTTTATCAGCGAGAACGGATCGCTGAGTAATACGCCTGTTCTCGCCGCAATCAGCCCGGCACGCTCCGAAACCAGCCCCCGGTCGGGACCATAAATTACAAAGATTCGATAGTTGCGGGCGGATCTTTCGATAAACCCTTCGAATTCATGCGATTTGACTTCCGCCACGCATTCGCTCCCTAGCGGCCGAGCGCCGCTGCGATATCGGCTGCGACGAACTCGGCTGCCTGACGTGCTGCCCGATCCTCAGCGTCGCGAATAGCCCGCAGTTTTGCAAACTCCTGATTGGGGAAATCGACCAGAGCCGTCGCCGACTGGTTTCCTGCCTTGATGACATTGCCGTCCTTTGTGGACTTTAGCGTATAGTCAACGCTGACCGTCGCGCGACCGGCACGCGATGTATCAGAGGACGCAACGAGAAGCGTATCAATCACGCTGGAGCGTGCATTGAATTCGACTTTGTAGTCGGCTTTGTCCGGTTCGCCGGCACCGCGGGATGCGAGGAATATCAGCCGGTTTCGAACCTCAAGTTCGACACGCGAATGCGCCTCGGAGAAACCGACAGAGGCGAGCTTGCCAGCGACACCGGAGCCTTCGGAATAGAGCGGGCGCACCTGGCAGGAAGCGAGAAGAACCGTGGTTGCGAGCATCGCGGCGATAGCCGTGCCGCGAGCCAGCTTGGAAGCGATATTAAACGACAATGTTCACAATCCTTTGTGGAACCACGATGACCTTCTTGGGCGCTTGACCGTTGAGCACCCTCTTGACCTCATCCAAAGCGAGTGCGCTTTCGCTGACCGCACTTTGATCTGCGTCGCGAGAAATTGTCAATTCGGCTCGCTTCTTGCCATTGATCTGCACTGGCAGAATGACGTCATTTTCCATGACGAGGCTGTCGTCATATAGCGGCCAGGATTTGCGGGCGAGCAGCTCTGTGTTTCCAAGAACGAACCAGCACTCTTCTGCGAGATGGGGCGTCATCGGAGCGACCAACTGCACCAGGATTTGAGCAGCGTCTCGCACGGCCGAGCGGTATGCGGGGTCACCCTCGCCGGCGCCGATCTTTGTGAGCGGCCCGGCAAGCGCGTTTACGAGTTCGTAGATACGCGCGACGGCCTTGTTGAACCAAAGCCTGTCGTAGTCGTTCTGAACAGCCTTCAATGTCTTGTGAGCAATCTGCGAAATCGCCAGGGCCTCTCCATCTTTAGCCGGAGTCGCGTCCACGCCCTTCAAGTTATCGGCGGCCTCGGAGATAAGGCGCCACAGACGTTGTGTGAAGCGATGAGCGCCTTCGACGCCGGCTTCGGACCAGATGACGTCACGTTCGGGCGGAGAGTCTGAGAGAACGAAGAAGCGCGCGGTGTCGGCCCCGTAGGACGCGATGATGTCGTCCGGATCGACGACATTCTTCTTGGATTTCGACATCTTCTCGATCGAGCCGATCGACACTTCGTCACCGCTGGACAGAAGGTAAGCGCTGCGCTTTCCGTCAAGTTCTTCTATGCGAATGTCTGCCGGTGCGACCCATTCGCGGGTCATGCCCGATCCGCGGCTGTAGGTCTCATGCACCACCATACCCTGCGTGAACAGTCCCTTGAATGGCTCCTTGACACCGACATGGCCGGTCTCGCGCATGGCGCGCGTGAAGAACCGCGAATAGAGGAGGTGAAGAATCGCGTGTTCGATGCCGCCGATATACTGATCGACCGGCAGCCAGTGGTTTGCCGCCTGAGGATTCGTTGGGTTGCCCTCCCAGGGTGCCGTGAAGCGGGTGAAGTACCAACTGGAGTCGACGAATGTATCCATCGTGTCGGTTTCGCGACGAGCGTCCTTGCCACAGGTGGGGCACGCCACGTGACGCCACGTCGGATGCCGATCGAGCGGGTTGCCGGGCTGGTCGAACGTCACATCTTCGGGGAGCTCTACCGGCAGGTCCTTCTTCGGAACGGGTACTACGCCGCAATCGTCGCAATGAATGACTGGAATCGGGCAGCCCCAGTAGCGCTGGCGGGAAATGCCCCAGTCCCGCAGGCGGAAATTGATCTTGCGCTCACCCTGGGGCGCGTTACCGAGAAGGGCCGAAGACAGGCGATCGGCGACGATTTCGAAAGCTTCTTCGGTGGTCTTGCCGTCGAGGAAGCGCGAATTGATCATCACGCCGTCGCCATCATAGGCAATATCTCCAACATTGAAGGTCGCGGCGTCGCCATCGACAGGCATGACGACCGGTACGATCGGCAGACCATACTTGTGCGCAAAATCGAGGTCGCGCTGATCACCTGAAGGGCAGCCGAAGATCGCGCCCGTTCCGTAGTCCATAAGGACAAAATTTGCGATATAGACCGGCAATTCCCAGGACGGATCGAGCGGGTGCTTGACCCGAATGCCTGTGTCCATGCCTTTCTTTTCGGCCGTTTCCAGCGCTGCCAGAGAGGTGCCGGCGCGGCGGCACTCGTCGCAGAATGCATCGATAGCCGGATTCTTGGCGGACGCCTCCCTCGCTAGCGGATGGTCGGCGGATATTGCCAGGAACGACGCTCCGAACAGCGTGTCGGGTCGCGTCGTATAGACCGTGACCTCCGTCTCGCCTGCCGGAGCTGTCTCGCCGACGAGTTCCCAACGGATCGTCATGCCTTCGGAGCGCCCGATCCAGTTTTTCTGCATCAAGCGAACCTTCTCGGGCCACTGGTCGAGCGTATCCAATGCGTCAAGAAGATCCTGGCTGAAATCGGTGATCTTGAAGAACCACTGCGTCAGTTCACGCTGCTCGACAAGAGCCCCGGAACGCCAGCCGCGACCGTCGATGACCTGCTCGTTCGCAAGAACGGTATTGTCGACGGGATCCCAGTTCACTTTGGATTGTTTTCGATAGACGAGACCCCTCTCGAGAAAGTCCACGAACAGGTGCTGCTGGTGCTGGTAATAGGCGACGTCGCAGGTTGCGAATTCTCGGCTCCAGTCCAGCGACAGCCCCATCGCCTTCAGCTGCGCCTTCATCGACGCAATGTTCTGGTACGTCCAGGATGCCGGGTGAACGCCGCGTTCCATGGCGGCGTTTTCAGCAGGCATGCCAAATGCATCCCAGCCCATCGGATGCAGCACATTGAAGCCGCGCGCGCGCTTGTACCGGGCGACGACGTCACCCATCGCGTAGTTGCGCACATGCCCCATGTGGATGCGGCCGGAAGGATACGGGAACATCTCGAGCACGTAGTATTTCTCGCGTAGATCGCCATTGTCGGTCTCGAAGACCTTCTCTTCGTTCCACTTCTGCTGCCAGCGGGGCTCGGCATCGCGCGGGTTATAACGTTCGGTAGCCATCGTATTCGCATTTCCGGAAAATCATGGGAGGTTGGTGCTGACCTTCACCATGAAACCACCGTAGCGTCAAGTTTTGCGGCCGCTGTAACCGCCCGATCTCGGCTCCCGGGCGATAATTTCGAAACGCTGGGCCTTGGCAAGCACAAAGCAGGCGTTTAGTGCATTGTCATCCTTTCCGAGATCTGCCGAGGCGCAATGATGGAACTTCAAGAGCGACTGGACGATGTGCGGTCGCGCATTGCGATTGCGGAACGCGAGGCGGGTCGGCCTGACGGCGCGGTTCGTCTCGTTGCGGTGTCAAAGACATTCGATGCAGACGCGATCCGCCCGGCCATTGCCGCGGGGCAGCGTGTGTTCGGTGAAAATCGGGTTCAGGAAAGCCAAGGGAAATGGCCTGAGTTGAAGGCAGAAACCGGCGACATCGAGCTTCATCTGATTGGGCCGTTGCAATCAAACAAGGCCGTGGAAGCAGTCGCGCTATTTGACGTCATCGAAACGGTCGACCGCGAGAAGATCGCTCGCGCGCTTGCCGCGGAAATGAAACGCCAAGGAAAGGCACCGCGCCTCTACGTTCAGGTTAATACAGGTCTCGAACCCCAGAAAGCGGGAATTGCCCCCGCTGAAACGCCAGCGTTCGTCACATTCTGCCGAAACGAGCTCGGGATCAGCATCGAGGGATTGATGTGCATCCCTCCGGCCGATGAAAATCCCGGTCCGCACTTCGCGCTTCTGGCGAAGCTCGCAAAGGAATGCGGTGTCGAGAAACTCTCGATGGGCATGTCCGGCGACTACGAGATTGCCGTCGTCTTTGGTGCGACCAGCGTTCGCGTGGGCTCGGCCATCTTCGGTCTACGCTGATACGCTGCTTTCGTCGGGCTTTCTCTGCCATCCGCACTCCCCTAGATTAAGCAAGGTAACTTGTATGTCCTGGGGAGGAGCATATGCGCGGGAGCTATCACCAGCTCTATGCAGAGTGGAAGAGAGATCCCGTGAACTTCTGGCGCGGGCCGGCGGAGGATATTGTTTGGTTCAAGAGCCCCGAACACGTCTTCTCGGCAGGAGATGGCCCGTACGGGCGCTGGTTCGCCGGCGGCGAGACTAACACCTGCTACAATTGCCTGGATCGGCACGTTCTGGGCGGTCGCGGTAGCGAGACCGCCATCATCTTTGACAGTCCCGTCAGCGACGCCAAGCAGTCCTTTACCTTCGACGCGACGCTCGACGAGGTCAATGCGATTGCCGCAACGCTGCGCCAACTGGGGATCGCGAAAGGCGACCGTGTCATTCTCTATATGCCGATGGTTCCGGAGGCGATTTTCTCCATGCTCGCATGCGCGCGCATCGGCGCGGTTCACTCAGTCGTGTTCGGCGGCTTCGCCGCGAACGAACTCGCAGCGCGGATCGATGATTCGGGAGCGAAACTAATCATCACGGCGAGCTGCGGCCTGGAACCCGGCAGGGTGATCGCTTATAAACCGCTGGTAGACCAAGCCATCGCGATCGCCAAAGCCAAGCCCGAGCACTGCCTTGTCTTGCAAAGACCGCAACTGGCTGCCGACCTGGCGCCTTATCGCGACCAGGACTTTGAGGTCGCCGTCGGTCGCAATCGCGGAGCCGAGATCGCGTGCGTCCCGGTCAAGGCGACGGATCCCTTGTACATTCTCTACACGTCGGGCACCACGGGGCAGCCGAAAGGCGTCGTGCGCGACAATGGCGGCCACATGGTCGCACTGAATTGGTCGATGACGAATATATACGGCATAAAGCCCGGCGAGGTTTTCTGGGCGGCCTCCGACATAGGCTGGGTTGTCGGGCATTCCTACATCGTCTACGCACCACTGCTTGCTGGTGTAACCACACTCGTTTTCGAGGGAAAGCCGGTTGGCAACCCGGATGCGGGCACCTTCTGGCGTATCGTCTCGGAGTACAAGGTGAGAGTGCTGTTCACGGCGCCCACTGCGTTCCGCGCCATTCGGCGGGAGGACAGCGACGGACAGTTCATCCGCGAATTTCCGATGCCGGACTTTCGAGCACTGTTCCTGGCGGGCGAGCGGGCGGATCCGGAGACGTTGAAATGGGCGGAGCGCATGCTTGGAGTGCCGGTCATTGATCACTGGTGGCAAACGGAAACCGGGTGGCCAGTTGCAGCAAACCCGCTCGGACTCGGCAGATTGCCGGTCAAGCACGGCTCGCCGTCCGTACCGATGCCCGGCTACGACATCGAGGTTCTGGACGACGCCGGCCACGCAGTCCCTGCGGGCACGCTCGGTAACATTGTCGTCAAGCTCCCGCTTCCTCCCGGCTGCCTGCCGACGCTCTGGAAAGCCGACGAGCGTTTTCGCTCTGCCTATCTCGATGAATTTCCAGGCTACTACAAAACGGCCGACGCCGGTTACATCGATGACGACGGTTATCTCTTCATCATGTCGCGAACCGACGACATCATCAATTGCGCCGGGCACAGGCTCTCGACAGGAGCGATGGAGGAAGTTTGCGCGACGCATCCCGATGTCGCAGAGTGCGCCGTGGTGGGTATTGCGGATTCTCTCAAGGGCCAAGTACCTTGCGGCTTTCTCGTTCTGAAGAAAAGTGTTTCACGGGAAACATCTTTGGTCGAGTCCGAGGTCGTGGCGCTGATTCGCGAAAAAATCGGCCCTGTGGCGGCCTTCAAGACCGCGATCATTGTCGAGCGGCTACCGAAAACCAGATCTGGCAAGATCCTGCGCGGAACGATGCAGAAGATCGCAGACGGCGTGCCTTGGAAGATGCCGGCGACGATAGACGATCCCGCCATTCTGGAAGAAATAGCGGCCGCACTGCGCGGCAGGGGATTTGGGACATCGCCTGTGTGATACCCAAACAAAAGCCCCGCAAAAGCGGGGCTCCATCAGTCTCTATGCGATGCCTCAATACTGATCGTCGTCCTCGTCTTTCGGCGAGGATTTCAGCGACTTGAGTTTCGCAAAGACGGCATCGGCGTCGATTTCCTTTTCCTCTTCGCGCTCGTAGTTCGGAGCCAGACGCTCGGTTTCCTGCGCGGACTGCAGGGTCGCACCGAGTTCTGCGGCGGTCGGAAGCGGACGACCCTTGGCGGCCTTTTCGACTTCCATGTCGAGGTCGATCTGGCTGCAAAGACCGAGCGTGACGGGATCCATCGGCGTCAGGTTGGCAGCGTTCCAGTGGGTGCGTTCGCGAATCTGTTCGATCGTCGATTTCGTCGTGCCGACGAGGCGCGAAATCTGAGCATCCTTCAGTTCCGGATGATTACGCACCAGCCAAAGGATGGCGTTCGGGCGATCCTGACGCTTGGAGACCGGCGTGTAGCGCGGGCCGCGGCGCTTGGATTCGGGTACGCGCACTTTCGGTTCGGAAAGCTTGAGCTTGTGAGCCGGATTTTTCTCGGCACGGGCGATTTCGTCACGCGAAAGCTGGCCGGTGGAAATCGGATCCAGACCCTTGATTCCCTGTGCGGCTTCGCCATCGGCGATGGCTTTCACTTCGAGCGGATGCAGCCTGCAGAACTGAGCGATCTGGTCGAAAGACAGAGCTGTGTTATCGACGAGCCAGATTGCGGTCGCCTTCGGCATGAGCAGTTGTTGAGCCATGGATATAGTCCTTCTGTCGTCCGCGCCGGTGTCGCGGTCCGTGGGTTGTCACCACTATGTCCGGGAAATATGCCGCTATATAACCGCAGTGATGCATAATTGCAATTCGTCGCGCACGAAATGACCTTTGTCTAATTGCCGGACGAATACGAGCTGTTATGAATGCCCTAAAGTGGGCCGCAGCGCGTCGCTCCGCCCGGTGCCTGAGTGAGGAGGAATTCAATGTCGGAGAAGGTCTATCCGGTTCAAAAACCGGTTAAAAGCCGTGCGCTTATCGATAAGGCCAAGTACGAGAAATGGTACGAGGAAAGTGTCGAGAACCCCGATAAGTTCTGGGGCAAGCACGGCAAGCGGATCGATTGGTTCAAGCCTTACACGAAGGTCAAAAACACGTCCTTTAAAGGCAAGGTTTCGATCAAGTGGTTCGAAGACGGGCAGACGAACGTCTCCTACAATTGCATCGACCGGCATCTGAAAACCAACGGCAATCAGGTTGCGATCATCTTCGAGGGTGACAATCCCTACATCGACAAGAAGGTGACCTACAACGAGCTCTATGAGCATGTCTGCCGCATGGCGAACGTGCTCAAGAAGCATGGCGTCAAGAAGGGTGACCGGGTCACCATCTACATGCCGATGATTCCGGAAGCGGCCTATGCGATGCTCGCCTGCGCCCGTATCGGCGCGGTGCATTCCGTTGTCTTCGGCGGGTTTTCGCCGGAAGCACTGGCCGGCCGGATCGTCGATTGCGAATCCACCTTCGTCATCACCTGTGACGAAGGCGTACGTGGCGGCAAGCCGGTACCGCTGAAGGAGAACACGGATGCCGCGATCCATATTGCAGCGCGCCAGCATGTCATTGTCGAAAAGGTGCTGGTTGTTCGCCGTACCGGCGGCAAGACGGGTTGGGCGCCGGGCCGCGACCTCTGGTATCATCAGGAGGTTGCAACGGTGAAGGCCGAGTGCCCGCCGGTCAAGATGAAGGCGGAAGATCCGCTCTTCATTCTCTATACATCGGGTTCTACCGGCAAACCAAAGGGTGTTCTGCATACGACGGCTGGCTATCTCGTCTATGTCTCGATGACGCATGAGTATGTCTTCGACTATCATCCCGGCGATATCTATTGGTGCACAGCCGACGTTGGTTGGGTGACCGGCCACTCCTATATCGTCTACGGCCCGCTGGCGAACTGTGCGACGACGCTAATGTTCGAGGGTGTGCCGAACTTTCCGGATCAGGGCCGCTTCTGGGAAATCATTGACAAGCACAAGGTCAATATCTTCTACACCGCGCCAACGGCTATCCGCTCGCTGATGGGCGCCGGGGACCACTTCGTCACACGTTCCGAACGTTCGTCGCTCCGCGTGCTTGGCACAGTCGGAGAGCCGATCAATCCGGAAGCTTGGGAGTGGTACTACAACCTCGTCGGCGATAAGCGCTGCCCGGTCATCGATACCTGGTGGCAGACGGAGACCGGCGGTCATATGATTGCGCCCCTACCCGGCGCCACCGATCTTAAACCGGGTTCGGCAACGACGCCGTTCTTCGGTGTAAAGCCGGAGCTGGTCGACAATGAAGGCAAGGTTTTGGAGGGTGCAGCGGACGGCAATCTGTGCATCTCCGACAGCTGGCCGGGCCAGATGCGCACGGTCTATGGTGATCACGAACGCTTTATCCAGACCTACTTTTCCACATACAAGGGCAAATATTTTACCGGGGACGGCTGCCGCCGCGATGCGGACGGTTACTACTGGATCACAGGCCGTGTCGACGATGTGCTCAATGTCTCCGGTCATCGCCTCGGTACGGCAGAGGTGGAGTCGGCGTTGGTCTCCCACCAGTTGGTCTCGGAAGCCGCGGTCGTCGGTTACCCGCATTCGATCAAGGGGCAGGGCATCTATTGCTATGTCACGTTGATGGCCGGGAACGAGGGTTCTGACGAACTGCGACAGCAGTTGGTCAAGCATGTGCGTGCCGAAATCGGCCCGATTGCAGCACCCGATAAGATCCAGTTCGCGCCTGGCTTGCCAAAAACGCGTTCCGGCAAGATCATGCGCCGTATCCTGCGCAAGATCGCCGAGGATGATTTCGGATCGCTGGGTGACATATCGACACTTGCGGATCCTGCTGTCGTGGATGATCTGATCGCCAACCGCCAGAACAAGGCAAGCGCCTGATCTCGGCAGCCGCTTCGACAGCCGGAGCGGCTTCAATTTTCTCCTGCTCAGGCTTGCTTGGGACTGGACACGCCACAGGGCAGCCGAGCCGGATTCCTTCAAACAGCTAGGACCTAGGCAAACTTCACCCACCGCGTCAGGCGGCTCGGGTGAGGCTGAGTAAATTCCAATCGCGGGTGAAAGCCAACAGGAATATTGACTTAAAAATCAATGGCTCGGCCATTGATCTCCCAATCACCGAAGCGAGCCGGGTCTGCACCGCCCCTGCCGCCAATTTCCCGCGGCATGTCGGCAGGCTGTCGGTTTCGGCGGCGCTCTTCGGCTTCAGCCAGCGCGCGTTTGGCAGCTGGCGACAGCGGTTTGGAACTCTCGGTTGCGGGGGTTTCCGTATTGTCGTTGTCCGCTTCTTGCATCACGCGCTTTTGCCTGAAAATATTGAAAATAGCTTGCGAGTAACCAAATCATAGTGCGCCGGCGCAACGATTGAAACCCTGTCCGTATGCGGACCGTGCCCTCGCGGTTGATGGAGACACCGATGAACCTTGTTCGTACTGCCATGTTGCTTGCCTTCATGACCGCGCTGTTCATGGTTGTCGGCTTTATGATCGGCGGCCGGGGCGGAATGATGATCGCGTTCCTGGTTGCCGCAGGCATGAATTTCTTTTCGTACTGGAATTCGGACCGGATGGTCCTTTCGGCCTATCGCGCCCAGGAGATTGATGAGCGGAACGCGCCGGAGTTCTTTGGGATTATCCGCGACCTTGCACGCAATGCCGGACTGCCCATGCCGAAGGTCTACCTCTACGATAGCCCCCAGCCGAACGCCTTCGCGACGGGTCGTAATCCGCAAAACGCGGCCGTCGCAGCCTCGACAGGTCTGTTGAGTGCGCTTTCGCCGGAGGAGGTTGCAGGCGTGATGGCGCACGAACTCGCACACGTGCAGAACCGCGACACCCTGACGATGACGATCACCGCGACGCTCGCCGGCGCCATCTCCATGTTGGGTAATTTCGCCTTCCTTTTCGGGGGAAATCGGGAGAGCAACAACAACCCGCTGGGATTCGTCGGTGTCCTGCTGGCAATGATCGTTGCTCCGCTGGCGGCCATGCTGGTGCAGATGGCGATCAGCCGCACGCGCGAGTATTCCGCCGATCGGCGCGGCGCTGAAATCTGCGGCAATCCGCTTTGGCTTGCTTCCGCGCTCGGCAAGATCGCCCGCGGGGCTTCACAGATTCCGAACTACGACGCGGAGCGCAATCCGGCGACCGCGCACATGTTCATCATCAATCCTTTGACCGGTGCCGGGATGGATAGTCTGTTTTCGACTCATCCCAATACGGAGAACCGGATTGCTGCGCTCGAGGAAATGGCCAATCGCACGATGAATGCCTCGACGCGGGAGGCTCCTGCTGCTAATCCGGTTCGCAAATCGCGCTCTGTTCCGGACGCCGGCCTTAGCCGCAGTGGTTCGCAACCGCCAAAAGGTCCCTGGTCTTGAATTCAGACGGCAAGAAGAAGTCATTCCGCAGACAAACGCCTTCCATTCCTCACCCGGATACCACTTCGGCAAAACCCGGTCTCCAGGCGCGCGCAGCGGCAGCCAAGATACTGGCGGCTGTCGTTGATCGCAAGCTTCCGCTTGACGGTGCTCTCGACCACGAGCACGGCAATCCGGCTTATAAGGCCCTGCAAGAAGATGACCGGGCGCTTGTTCGCGCCATTCTGAATACGACCCTTCGCCATTTGCCGCGCATCGAAGCTGCAATTAGTTTGTTGCTCGACTCTCCCTTGCCGGAGGGTGCACGTGCGCTGCAACATGTACTTTCCGTCGCGGCCGCGCAGATTCTCTACCTTGATGTTCCGGATCACGCTGCAGTCGATATCGCCGTCGAACAGGCAAATCATGATCCGCGCAGCCGTCGGTTTGCCAAGCTGGTGAATGCTGTTCTGCGTCGTCTCAGCCGAGAGAGGGAAGATATTCTCCGACAGGTCGACAGCATCCCGGCAATGCCTGTCTGGTTTCTTGAACGGCTAGAACGAGCCTACGGCCGCGATGCCGCCCGAGCCATTTCAGATTCGCAGCTTCAGCCGGCTGCTATCGATCTCAGCGTCAAATCGGACGCCCAAGCCTGGGCGGAAACGCTCAACGGCTGGGTGTTGCCCACCCACGGCATTCGTCTTGCAGCTTTCGGAGGCGGCATCCCGTCCCTCGAAGGATTCGAAGAGGGCGCCTGGTGGGTGCAGGATGCGGCAGCCAGCATTCCGGCCCAGCTTTTCGGCGATCTGTCGGGCAAGCGCGTTGCCGATCTCTGTGCAGCCCCTGGGGGCAAGACGGTTCAGCTTATACTCGCAGGTGGTACGGTCACGGCCGTGGAGCAATCCGAGAACCGTATCAAGCGATTGCGGTCCAATCTCGATCGGTTGGGCCTTAATGCTGAAACGATTGCTGCGGACCTGACGCAATATCAACCTGACGAGCTCTTTGACGCGATCCTTCTCGACGCGCCCTGTTCCTCGACCGGCACAACGCGCCGGCACCCGGATGTGCTGTGGACCAAGGGACCGGAGGATATCGCAAAGCTTGCCGCTCTGCAGGAGCGGCTTCTGCGGCACGCATTCACGTTCCTGAAGGCGGGCGGCACGATCGTCTTTTCGAACTGTTCACTTGATCCGAGCGAGGGGGAAGAGGTTGTCGCGCGCGTGCTTGCGGATACGCCCGCGATGGAGCGGATCTCAATCGATCCGAAAGGCTGGCCTGGATTGGAACAGGCGATCACGTCGCTGGGTGAATTCCGTACTACACCCGACATGCTGACAGTCCCTGCTGGATTCGCGCCGGGACTCGATGGTTTCTACGCAGCGGTGCTGCGCCGTGTTGCCTGATGCAAAGGCAGCTGGCATAGTCGAGCATTCGTCACAATTTCATAGACGGTCATTGCCGTTTCCGGGCTTGTTCATCCTAAACAATATGGGTCAATAGACGAAAGACATGTGGTCCGGACGGTTTTCAGGTCTTTACGTGCGGGAGGCTTGGCGGCGCATGCTTTGTCGCGCAGCACTTCTGCGCTTGCGCTTGTTTCGTCATACCGTCCACGCTCCCGAGCGCCTGATCGTGGCGCCTACCGATCTGCGCGCCGTCGATCCGCATGTCGCGGAGGAAATCGTCACCGGTCGGTTTCCACTTGCCGGCCGCATGCTTGAGACCGGCGGCAAATCGCCCTTCACATTCAGCCTTCCATCGCGCTCGTTTGCGTTGAGGCTTCACGGTTTCGGTTGGCTGCGCCACATGCGTGCCAAGAAGAGCGATCTTCATTCGAATGTTGCCCGTGCCATAGTGAACAGTTGGCTTTCCATCCATGGCGGAAGAATAGAAGGCATTGCATGGGAGATAGACGTTACCGCCCAACGCGTGATCGCCTGGCTTTCCCATTCTCCCGTCGTTCTGCAAAATGCGGATCGCGGCTTCTATCGGCGTTTCCTGCGCTCTCTTGCCTTTCAGGTGCGCTTTTTGCGTCGCATGGCGAAGTATGCTCCTCCCGGTGAAACCCGCTTCCGGCTGCGCGTTGCGCTCGCCATGGCTTCGATTGCGATGCCGGCACGCGCGAGCGTGCTGCGAAGGGCGGCCGAGGCGCTCGATCAGGAGTTCGATAGCCAGATTCTTCCGGACGGCGGTCACATATCCCGCAATCCGCGGGTAGGGCTTGAGTTGCTACTCGATCTGCTTCCGCTCAGACAGACCTATATCAATCTCGGGCACGATCTGCCACAGAAGCTGATATCCGGCATCGACCGCATGTATCCTGCCCTTCGTTTCTTCAGGCATCAGGATGGCGACCTTGCCTTGTTCAACGGCGCCACGTCGACGCTGGCGACCGAACTCATCTCGTTGCTCCGGTATGACGAAACAGCAGGCGACCCGTTCAAGGCGATGCCGCATTCGCGCTATCAGAGGCTCGCTGCGGGACGAACTGTCGTCATCGCCGATACGGGATTGCCTCCTTCGGGTGCGCTGTCGCGAACGGCCCATGCGGGCTGCCTGTCGTTTGAGATGTCATCCGGCCGGCATCGGTTCGTCGTCAACTCCGGTTCGCCGAAGTTCGCCGGTTCACGTTATGTGGAGCTCGCTCGCACGACCGCCGCCCATACGACCGTGACGTTGAACGATACTTCGTCCAGCCGCTTTTCGGCATCGGACTTCGTGTCGCATGTTATCACTGAGGCGGTGAAGACAGTGACCGTCGATCGAGCCTTGGCTGATGACGGGAGGGACGTCATCAAGGCTAGCCATGATGGCTATCTCCGGACTTTTGGTGCCCTGCACGAACGCGAACTGACGCTGAACGCGACAGGCTCGATCATGACTGGCTGCGACCGTCTTGTTGTTTCGGAAGAGCGCAAGAGCGATGGGGAATTGCGCGCCGTCGCGCGGTTTCATGCGCATCCTTCGATCAACCTGAAACAGATGGACCGCGAGTCGGTGCTGATGACGGCGCCCGACGGCGAAAGCTGGCTGTTCTCCTCGCCAGGCAATACCGTCCAGATTTCGGAGGACGTCTTCTTCGCCGATGCGTCCGGGATCTGTGGTTCGGATCAGATGGAAATCAGCTTCTCCCACCCGGAACGGCCGGAAATACGCTGGTTTTTGTCCCGCAGGAGCTAGTGGCTGTTTCCGCCGGTTAAAAGCTGTGCTAACGCGGCGCCATATTCCGCGCACCTCGCCGGATGTCTCCCGAAGACCCGAACGGAGAAGCCTCATGGCCGTTGTTTCCAAGAAGATCCCCGCCCCTGACAAGGTTGCAGTAAGGACTGCCTTGCTGTCCGTGTCCGACAAAACCGGTATCGTCGAGCTCGCCCGCGCCCTCGCAGAAAAGGGCGTTCGACTGCTTTCGACCGGCGGCACGCACAAGGCCCTTGCAGCGGCAGGGCTTGCCGTAACGGATGTTTCCGATGTCACTGGCTTTCCGGAGATTATGGACGGTCGCGTCAAGACACTGCATCCCAAGGTGCATGGCGGTCTACTGGCGATCCGCGACGATGCCGAACACCAGGAAGCAATGAAGGCGCATGGCATCGAGGGCATCGATGTTGTCGTCATCAATCTCTATCCCTTCGAAGATGTGCGCGCGGCTGGTGGCGATTACCCGACAACAGTCGAGAACATCGATATCGGCGGCCCGGCGATGATCCGCGCATCGGCGAAGAACCACGCCTACGTTGCGATCCTCACCGATCCAGCGGATTATCCCGAACTGCTGGAGCAGCTCTCGTCGGATGCGGGCCAGACTGCTTACTCTTTCCGCCAGCGGCTGGCGGCGAAAGCGTTCGCCCGCACCGCAGCTTACGATACCATGATCTCAAACTGGTTTGCCGATGCGCTATCGATCGACACGCCGCGCCACCGGGTGATCGGCGGGGCTCTCAAGGAAGAGATGCGCTACGGCGAAAATCCACACCAGAAGGCCGCTTTCTACGTGACCGGGGAACAGCGTCCCGGCGTGTCGACGGCGGCGCTTCTTCAAGGAAAGCAGCTCTCCTACAACAACATCAACGATACCGACGCGGCCTATGAGCTCGTGGCCGAGTTTTTGCCGGAGACGTCGGCGGCCTGTGCGATCATCAAGCACGCCAATCCGTGTGGTGTCGCGACCGGTTCGAGCCTTCTCGACGCTTACAAGCGCGCCCTCGCATGCGATCCCGTCTCGGCCTACGGGGGGATCATCGCCCTCAACCAAACCCTGGATGCCGAAACGGCGGAAGAGATCATCAAGCTCTTCACCGAAGTCATTATCGCCCCCAATGTGACGGACGAGGCAAAGGCGATCGTCGCGCGCAAGGCCAATCTCCGCCTGCTGAGTGCCGGCGGCCTTCCCGATCCGCGCTCCGCTGGACTGACGGCAAAGACGGTCTCAGGCGGCCTGCTCGTTCAGACCCGCGACAACGGCATGGTCGAAGACCTGGAACTCAAGGCCGTCACCAAGCGCGCGCCCACTGCGCAGGAGCTCGAAGACATGAAGTTCGCCTTCAAGGTGGCCAAGCATGTCAAGTCCAACGCGGTGGTCTACGCCAAGGACGGCCAGACGGCGGGTATCGGCGCAGGACAGATGAGCCGTGTCGACTCCGCTCGCATCGCCGGCCTGAAGGCTGAAGAGGCCGCAAGGGCGCTCGGTCTCGATGCGCCGCTGACCCGGGGATCAGCCGTTGCTTCCGAGGCATTTCTGCCGTTTGCAGACGGCCTTCTGTCGATGATCGCGGCGGGTGCAACTGCGGTAATTCAGCCGGGCGGCTCGATGCGTGATCAGGACGTGATCGACGCTGCCAACGAGCACAACGTGGCAATGGTCTTCACCGGCATGCGTCATTTCCGCCATTGAGTGAGGACGGCCGTTCTACGCCCTGTCCGCTGGATAGGGCGTACGGATCAGCAGGATAAGGCCGCCGGCGAGAAACAACACAAGCGTGGCCATGCCGAGGCGCGACGAGCCGGTCATGTAAGTGATGACAGAAAAGAAAAGCGTTGCCATGAAGCTCGTGGCGCGGCCAGACAGAGCATAAATGCCGAAATAGCGGCCCGCTTCGCCCGGGCTGACGCTCCTTGCCAGATACGATCGCGAGGAGGCCTGGACGGGGCCGAACGCGAGGCCGATCAGCAGGCCATAAGCAATGTAAGCCTTCTCCGCGGTGGTTCCAAACAGCCCGCCGCTATCGGCAGACGGCAGCTCAAGCAAACCGAAGAATGTATAGCCCGGTCCGGTCGATACGATTCCTGCTGTAGCAACCAGGAGCATTGTGAGGCTGATGACGACCGTCGCTTTCGACCCGATGCGCGCATCGACCCGACTGGCAATCAAGCAGCCGAAAATCGCGACGACGTTGAGGATGATACCGTATATGCCGATTTCGATGGTGGCCCAGCCGAACATTGCTGCTGCAAAAGCGCCCCCCAGTATCAGCAGTCCATTGACGCCGTCCTGATAGATCATCCGAGCGACAAGAAAGAGGAGAATCGCGCGACGTGTCTTCAGCTCGGCAAGGGTCTTTCTGACTTCGCCAAGGCCGGAGCGAACTGCAGCGACAAACGGCAGACCGCGCTTCGCATCGGGGGTGAAGAGGAACATCGGGAGGATGAAGACGAGATACCAGATAGCAGAGATCGGCCCTGTGATACGGGCGTCTTCGCCGGTATGAGGATCCAAGCCGAACAGAGGATCGAGGCCCAGAACCGTCTTTCCGGTTTCGGGGCTGGCGGCAAGCAACGTCACCACAGCGATCAGCACGATCATCCCCCCGAGATAGCCGAGACCCCAGGCTGTGTTTGACAGCTTGCCGACCTCGTCCCTGCTGACGAGGCGCGGCATCATGGAATCGTTGAAGACGATCGAGAACTCGGCGGCAATCGATGCCAGGATCATGAAGATCATCGGGTAGATCACGGCGGACCCTGGTGCAGCTAACCAGAGTCCAAAGAGGCTCACGATCTTGACTACGGCGAAGAAGCCGATCCATGGCTTTCTTGTTCCGGACTGGTCGGCGATCGAACCGAGAATTGGAGACAGGATGGCGATGATCACCGAGGAGATCGTCGCCATGTTGCTCCACATGGTCTGGGCAGAAACGGGATCTTGCGTCAGCCGCGACACGAAGTACGGGCCGAAGATGAAGGTGGTGACCACCGTGAAAAACGGCTGCGCGGCCCAATCGAAGAGCATCCAGCCCCAGATGCCCTTGCGCGAGGCCCTTGCAGGCTGAGTTCCTGTCCAGTCGATGCGATTCACCGGTCCGCTCCTGATTTCGGAGCGGACTGTCTCACCTCGTTCCGTCTCGTGCAAGATCGGTCAGCAACCCGGCTGCAACGGTGATACGGGCAAGGTTGGGATCGCCGCTGTCGCTCAGGCCGGATAGCTCTTCTGCAATGCGGTTGATTCGTATCCTGTCGTTTCCATGCCACGCCTGAACGGGAAGCTTCTCCCTTCCGTGGTTAGACAACGCAGATGTGACGATATCGCGTCGTGCACTGGCGATCTGATCGAGACTGCGGGCAAGTGCCAGGCTCTCGTAGTGGTCGGACGTGACGATGCGTCCCCCTGCCGCTAGGAGCCTGCCGACACGGAACGTCTGGCTGACGGCGAAATAACTTTCGGCGGCGCGTATCAGCGGTTCGCCGGTGCGTTCGGCGATCTGCATGATTTCAGGCACTAGAGCAAAGCCCAGCAGATGCGAGATCTCGGCCGCAAGCTTTTCCGGCACGCCGGCATTGCGGTATTCGCTCTGCCGCGCTTCGAGTTCCGCCACAACCTGGTTGGCAAAGATCGGCTGAAGCTTCCTGAGCGCAATCCGCAACCGTTCAATGGTCTCGGCGATGTCGCCCTTGGCCATCTGCATCTTCAGAAGAAGCCGAGTCAGCACAGTGAATATATGGCTGATTTCTTCATACATCCGGTTTTGCGTCTGCCCGGAGATTTTGCCATCCAGCGCATCGGTCTCTGCCCAGAGCCGACCGAGGTCAAAACCGTCGCGGGCGATGATCGCGGCGCGAACCACTTCCGGCGCAGACGCGGCCGTCGCGTCCATCATACTGACGGTAAAGCCCGGCCCGCCGCGGTTGATTGCTTCATTGGCCAGAACGGTGGCTATGATTTCGCGTTTCAGCCGGTGTTCGGTGATATCGGACGCGTTCGTCTTGCGCATCTTCGCAGGGAAATAACCCGAGAGCGTTGCCGAAAAATACGGATCGTCCGGCAGATCGCTCGCCGCCAGTGCGTCGAAGAGGACGATCTTGGCGTAGGAGAGAAGCACGCCGATCTCGGGCCGCGTCAACGGTCTGTTCGCTGCATAGCGCTCGGCCATCGTGGTGTCGTCGGGCAGCATTTCAACCTTGCGATTGAGCTGCTTGCTGGTTTCGAGCACGTTCATAAATCGGGCGAGTTCCAGACCGTTCCTCGTTCCCTTGCGCTCCGTCAGCGATATCGCCAGCGACTGCAGGTAGTTGTTGCGCAGCACAAGTGCAGC
This sequence comes from Rhizobium sp. P1_C7, assembly GCF_056406295.1. NCBI lineage: Bacteria > Pseudomonadati > Pseudomonadota > Alphaproteobacteria > Hyphomicrobiales > Rhizobiaceae > Rhizobium > Rhizobium sp. P1_C7. The sequence goes on along the minus strand of NZ_JBFUAL010000006.1, from coordinate 290,009 downwards.
CACTTCGTCGGTCATCGACGCCAGCAGTTGATCGCGCTTTTCCCTGGTCAAGCGGCCGTCGTGCATGGCAGCTGCAAGCGCGATCTTGATGTTCACCTCGACGTCCGACGTATTTACGCCGGCGGAGTTGTCGATCGCATCCGAATTGCAGCGCCCGCCTTTGAGCCCATAGGCGATGCGCCCTCTTTGGGTAACGCCGAGGTTTGCCCCCTCGCCCATGACCTTGGCACGAACGTCGTCCGCACTGATGCGTATCGGATCGTTGGAACGGTCGCCGACATCCGCGTCTGTTTCGGAAGCTGCCTTCACATAGGTCCCGATGCCGCCGAACCACAACAGGTCCACCGGGCTCTTCAGGATCGCCGTCATGACTTCAAAGGGCGTCGCAACCGTCTTGTCGATGCCGATTGCAGCCGCTGCTTCCGGTGTCAAGGTAACTGATTTTGCGGCTCGCGAGATGATCATCGCGCCTTTCGAGAGAACGCCCTTATCGAAATCCTGCCAGCTTGAGCGCGGGAGGTTGAAGAGGCGTCGCCGTTCGGCGAGGGTCTTGGCGATATCGGGATCAGGATCGATCAAGATGTCGCGATGATCGAAGGCGGCAAGTAGCCTGATCGCCGGCGACAACAGCATGCCGTTGCCGAAAACATCGCCCGACATGTCACCGACGCCCGCAACGGTGAAGGGCGTCGTCTGGATATCGATGTCCATCTCGCGGAAATGCCGCTTTACCGTCTCCCACGCGCCGCGTGCGGTGATGCCCATCTTCTTATGATCGTATCCCGCCGAACCGCCGGAAGCGAAAGCGTCGTCGAGCCAGAAACCGGCTTCCTGGGCAAGAGCGTTCGCCGTATCCGAGAAAGTGGCGGTCCCCTTGTCTGCGGCAACGACGAAATAGGGGTCATCGCCGTCGAGCCGCACGGTGTTTTCCGGCGGCACTATATCCGCGCCGGCGATGTTGTCGGTGATCGAAAGGAGCGTACGGATATAGGTCTTGTAGGCTTCACGCCCCGCGTTGAAGACCTCGTCGCGATTGCCACCATTCGGAAGCTTCTTGGGATAAAAGCCGCCTTTGGCGCCGACCGGCACGATCACCGCATTCTTGACCTGTTGGGCTTTGACCAGCCCGAGCACTTCGGTACGGTAGTCTTCAGCACGATCCGACCAGCGAAGGCCGCCGCGTGCCACCTTTCCGAAGCGCAGATGGACGCCCTCCACTTCCGCTCCATAGACGAACATTTCGCGGAATGGGCGAGGAGCAGGCAGGCCGTCGATCATGTTCGGATCGAGCTTGAAGGCGAGCATCGCCTTGGGTGTGCCGTCCAGATTTCGTTGGAAGTAGTTTGTCCTCAGCGTTGCATCAACGACGTTGACGTAGCGGCGCAGTATTCTGTCGTCATCGAGGCTCGGAACGTCCGATAGCGCCGTTTCGATCTTGTCGTGAAGCTCTCCGATCCTTCTGGCACGGCCCTTTTCCGCCAGTTTGGGGTCCAGCCCATCGTGGAACAAGCGAAAGATCAGCGCGGCTATCGCGGGATACTTGTCCAGAGTGGTTGCGATGTAATCTTGCGAGTAAGCGATGCCTGCCTGCCTGAGGTAACGGGCATAGGCGCGTAGGACGCTTGCCTCACGGGCTGAAAGGCCCGCTGAAACGATCAGGCGGTTGAAATTATCGTTGTCGATGACCCCGCTGAAAGCCGACAGGAAGGCTTCTTCCAGGGCGGCGGCGTGGCGTTCGAGATCGACCTCGCCGTCACCCCGCGCCTCAAGCTCCATATCGTGCAAAACCACCAGCTTTTCGGAGCCGTCGGCGAGCGTCACATCGATGTCGAAGGTTCCTTCGCTGATGACGTTGAAGCCGAGATTCTCCAGCAGCGGCACGCGGCGGGAGAGTGCAAGCTGGTCGGCAGCGTGGAAGATCTTCAGGCAGAGCAGCTGGCGATCGTCCTTGCTGCGCGTATAGAATGCGATGCGGATCTGCTCCCCGGCGGCGCACGCCGAAATGTCATCGAGATCGCCAAAGGTCTCGTCGGGAGAGAAAAGATCCTGAAAGGCGTGACTGACGCGGATGAGCGGCGCCTTTGGTCCGGCGAGTGCTTCGAAGCGGTCGTCCCACCGCGCGGTGATGGCGCGGATCGCCTCTTCCAGCCTTGCCTGGGGCACACGCGGTGTCTTGCCTCCAGAGCGACCGATAATGAAGTGGACGCGTGCTACGCTGCCTTCCGGGAACGCGGGGTAGTAGGCCGACACGCGGCCATCATAGATCGTCTTAAGATAGGTGCCGATCTTCTCACGCACGATGGAGTCGTACTCCTCGCGCGGGACGTAGACGATAACGGATACGAACCGATCGAAGTGATCGATACGGGGCAGAACCCGTACGCGAGGCCTGTCGGTGAGATCATTGATCTGCTCGGCGAAACTAGCCAACAATGTCGTGTCGATTTGAAAGAGATCATCTCGTGGGTAGGATTCAAGCGTATTGTCCAGCATGCGGCCGGAATGGCTCATGGGATCGAAGCCGAAATGCTCCTTGACCTTTTCGATCTTCGAGCGAAGCAGAGGGACGTCGCTGGCCAATGAAGTATACGCGGTCGAGGTAAAGAGACCGACGATACGCAGTTCACCGGTCACGTTGCCACCAGCGTCGAAGCGCTTCACTCCGACGTAGTCCATGTAGGCGCGCCGATGGACCACCGACTTGACGTTGGCTTTGGTGACGATAAGGAAGTCTGGACCATCGAGGAAGGCCAGGATTTCCGGCGTCGTCGTGACTGCATCCCTGCCGGTGCGGAGAACCAGCACATCCGGGTTGGAGAGGATGCCGAGGCCCGCGCCCTTGTCGCGCTCGACCTTGGCGGTCGAGCCCTTGCCTGAGTAAACATATTCACGCATTCCGAGAAATGTAAAATTGGCGTCGCGAAGCCAGGTCAAAAAGGCGATCGCCTCGTCCCGTTCCGCCTTTCGGCGTCCGGCGTTGCGGAAAGATAGCTCGTCGATCGCGGTTCCGAGCTTTTCGAGCATCGGCCCCCAATCGGAAACCGCCAGCCGCACATGTTCGAGAACGATGCCGACGCGCTTGATGAGGTCGGCCGACTGCGCTGCCGTCAGCGGTGCCAGATGCAGCTGGATGTGGCTGACCCGGTTTACCGGTTCGCTCGGCAGATCCGCGGTGTAAAGCTCAGGTGCCCTCCCCCCCGTCATCACGAGGATCGGGTGAACTGCCATATAGAGGTCGCGATAGCTGCTGGTGACCTCGCCCATGACGGACTCATAGAGGAAAGGCATATTGTGGTCGGTCACGGAGAGGATCGAGACCGATACGCCATTCGGCTCGACATTGGCGACGGTCTCTATGCTGACGCGCGGCGTCTTGCCGGTCCAGGCTGCAAGCTCATGCGCGCAATGGACAGCCGAAAGTGCAAGCATTTCCGGCGTATAGAGTTCCAGATCGTCGCCGCTGGCGCGCCCGAAAAGGATTTCCGGATCAAGGTAGCCTTCTCCGGTCGCGGCCGCAATCTTGCTCGCACTTTCGATCTGTTTTTCCCGTCTCGGATTATTTCGGGCAGCCATTGGAGATGTTCCCTCATTCGCTTGCTTTTGGGCAGGTTAGCAGAAGATTCGGCATAAAAATCGCTAAAAGAAGGTCGCTGAAGATAGTTTTCGTGCGTTTTTGCGCGGTCTGGCATCGAATTTGAAAAATTCAGGTGCCGTCCCACACCACCGCTTGTTCTCGCTGGAACTCTGCGGATGCCCTCGTGAAGGACAGTTGACAGCCGAGCTGTAAAAGGAGGATCAACGCAGGATACAATTGGATTGGAACATGATGCAGCAGAACGCAGCAGGGACAGTGATCGTCATATCGAGCCATGTGGTGCGTGGTTCGGTTGGAAACCGCGCGGCGGTCTTTGCACTGGAGACCCTCGGGCATCAGGTTTGGGCGTTGCCCACGATCGTGTTGCCTTGGCATCCCGGGCACGGCCGCTCGACCCGGCTAACCTTCGCCGAAGCTGATTTCGATGCTGCGATCGATGATCTTATCCGCGCGCCATGGATCGGAGAGGTGAAGGCCGTTCTTTCCGGCTATTTCGGCAACGCCGCACAGGCGCGGTCCGTGGGCCGCCTGGTGACGGCCCTGCGGGACCAGAATCCTGAACTCTTTTATGTCTGCGATCCCGTTATGGGTGATCTCGGCGGCCTCTATGTTCCGGAGGCGACGGCCGAGGCGATCCGCGATCATCTGATACCGCTGGCATCGCTGGCAACGCCCAACCGCTACGAGCTTTCGTGGCTTGCGGGAGCGCCGCTCGGCAGCAATGCGTCGATCATGGATGCGGCGCTGTCACTTGGCCCATCCCGCATGTTGGTGACTTCGGCAGTGCCAAGGATGGCCGGCGGCACCGGTAATCTCTATCTTTCCGGGCGCCACGCATTGCTTGCCGAACATCGGGTCATCGACAATCCGCCGAACGGCCTTGGCGACCTTCTGGCCGCCCTCTTTCTCTCGCGGCTGCTTTCCGGCATGGAAGATGAAAAGGCGCTGCAGCTTGCCACGGCCAGCGTCTACGAGGTGCTTGCGCGCGCGGTCAAACGCGGGAGCGATGAATTGACGCTGGCCAGCGACGCATCCAGTCTTTCCACGCCGATGGCGATGGTGCAGATGCGCCATCTGATTCACCCTGCTCAAAGGCGCAGAAACTAGCCTGCATTTCTGCCGCGCCATTCTGCAGTGCGATAGTTGATCTTGTCCGTCTCACGCTGTAATCGAAGAATATGCAGCGTTTTCCAAATACCCTTCTGGACGGTTATCGCAACTTCATGAGCGGTCGCTATGCCGACGCCCGCGATCGATATAGGACGCTGGCGGAAAACGGCCAGAGTCCGAGCACTCTGGTCATTGCTTGTTCCGACTCGCGTGCGGCGCCCGAGCTTATTTTCGATGCCGGACCGGGCGAGCTTTTCGTTATCCGCAATGTTGCCAACATGGTGCCGCCCTACGAGCCGGATGGACATTTTCATTCGACCTCCGCGGCGCTGGAGTTTGCCGTTCAGGTGTTGAAGGTTTCGGATATCGTCGTCATGGGACACGGGCGGTGCGGCGGCATTCGCGCTGCGCTTGACCCGAATGCCGAGCCCCTGTCGCCGGGGGATTTCATTGGCCGCTGGATGTCGCTCGTCAAGCCGGCGGCGGAACAGATCCAGAGCAACGACGTCATGACGCCAGCCGAGCGGCAGACGGCACTCGAGCGTGTTTCAATTCGTAACTCTATCGATAATCTCAGGACATTTCCCGACATCAAGGCGCTGGAAGACGCCGGCAAGATCCACCTTCATGGTTCCTGGTTCGATATATCGACGGGCGAGCTCTGGGTCATGGATGCCGAAACGCGCGATTTTATCCGCCCCGAGATCTAAGCAAAATAAAAACGCCGACGGTACCGTCGGCGCTCTCATAAACCATCTATCCGCCTCAGTTCGCGTCGATCTGCTGACCGATGTAGGCGATCGCCTGCTGGTACACAGTCGCGGCATTCCAGCCGGCGATGGCCGCAAAGTTTGGCTCACCAGGCTGGTAGCCGGCGCCTGGCTGCCAGCCGTGACCCCTGAGGAAATTTGCAGTCGAGGTGAGTGCATCGGCACGTGAGCCAACCATGTCGACGCGGCCGTCACCATCGCCATCGGCACCGAAGCGGACGACGTTGCGGGGCAGAAACTGCGTCTGGCCGATTTCGCCGTGCGCAGCGCCGCGTGCCTGTGGATTGAGATAGCCTTCCGACACCAGCTGGAGAGCAGCGTATAGCTGATCGGTGAAGTAGTCGGATCGGCGGCAGTCATATGCAAGTGTCGATACGGCAGACAGCGTGTGCTGGTTGCCCATGTAGCTGCCGAAACCGGTCTCCATACCCCAGATCGCAATCAACGGGCCGGCAGGAACGCCGTACTTGCGTTCGATAGAGGCAAAAAGCGCGGCATTGGCACGCTTCATATTCTTGCCGCGCGAGATGATTGCCGCGCCTCCGCGCTTCTGCATGAATGCGTCGAAGGAGAGCTTGAAGCTCTTCTGGCCGCGGTCGGCCGCAATCGTCGGGCGATTGTAGCTGACGTTTGCAAAGGCGCGATCCAGAACAGAACGGCTCACGCCACTTGCAGCAGCCTCCTGTTTGAATGCATCGACCCAGGCATCGAAGCCAGCGCCAGTGTTGCCACACTGCGCTCCTTGAGCCGCCGCTGGCACTGCGTGAAGGATGGAAGCCGCCGCCGCTGCGGCCAGCAAAATTCGTGTCATGTGCATGGAGATACCCCGATCCCGATCTACCTAGCCTTGAACCGGGTTGAAACCCCGTTATCGGCGATATTGTCATGCTTAGCCTTTTGACAAGCGCGGGAGGCCAAATTGGCAACCCGCGCCAGGATAAGCCAGAGCTTTATAAGCGGCCTTAGCAAGGTCATGGTTAAGAATTGGTTCAGGCAGCCTGCTTGCGCGGCTTCAAGAGGCCACGATTGATGAGCAACTCGGCGATCTGGATCGCGTTGAGTGCTGCACCCTTACGCAGGTTGTCCGAGACGACCCATATGTTGAGGCCGTTCTCAACCGTCGCGTCTTCGCGAATTCGCGAAATGAAGGTCGCATCTTCACCTGCAGATTCGTAAGGCGTGATGTAGCCGCCGTTCTCGTGCTTGTCGATGACGAGGCAACCGGGCGCCTCGCGCAGGATATCGCGTGCTTGATCTGCCGTGATCTCGTTCTCGAACTCGATGTTGACCGATTCCGAATGGCCAATGAAGACTGGTACGCGCACGGCTGTGCAGGTAACCTTGATCTTCGGGTCCAGCATCTTCTTGGTTTCTGCCAGAACCTTCCATTCCTCCTTCGTATAGCCATCTTCCATGAAGCTATCGATATGCGGAATGACGTTGAACGCGATGCGCTTGGTGAACTTCTTGTTCTCGATCGGATCGGCGACGAAAACCGCGCGCGTCTGATTGAAGAGCTCGTCCATGCCATCCTTGCCGGCGCCGGAAACGGACTGGTAGGTCGAGACGACAACGCGCTTGATCTTGGCGAAGTCGTGGAGCGGCTTCAGCGCTACGACGAGTTGGGCGGTCGAGCAATTCGGATTGGCAATGATGTTGCGCTTGGTAAACTGGACGATGGCGTCCGGGTTCACTTCCGGCACGATCAATGGAACATCTTGATCGTAACGCCATGCGGAAGAATTATCGATGACGACGCAGCCCTGTGCACCGATCTTCGGAGACCACTTCTTGGAAATCTCGCCGCCGGCCGACATCAGGCAGATATCGGTGTCGGAAAAGTCATAGTTCTCAAGGTTGACGACCTTCAGCGTCTTGTCGCCGAAGGAGACCTCAGTGCCCTGCGAGCGCGCCGAGGCGAGCGCTACGACTTCATCGGCCGGGAAACCGCGTTCGGAGAGGATGTTGAGCATTTCACGGCCCACATTTCCGGTCGCTCCCGCAACTGCAACTTTAAAACCCATTTCTCAAGCTCTCTTTCTCATCTCTCCTCTTGTCCGGTGAGGGAAAGGCGCGATGCAATCGCGGCTTCCTGTCCCCAGCCGGGCCGGGGAGAGAGCGGCAGGCCAGAGACGTCAGACGGTTTTCGTCGTCGTTTTGGCCTTGGTTTTGGAAGAAACCGGAACGGCGATATCCATCCCGGCACTCAGTGCCCGGTCATTGCATGCAGCAATGGCGTGTTCATCGCGAACCATGGATATTCCTTTTCCAACGCTGCTCATAAAAGGTTTTCCACAGGAGTCAAGGTTTTTGCTTTTCACGCAGGCCGATATGGCGTTGCCGCCAGCGCCGTATCCCATTTCATTTCCGATCCATGCTGCGTGCGCGATCGGCCCGCACGGGTACCGCCTGCATCGGGGTTTTGACGAGCTGCTTGTGGCCCACGCTGCCGAGTTTGCGCTTGCGCTCGAGGTGGTAGGCATAGGCGAACTGCACAACGATGCCGAGCACGACAAAGATCGGTCCAACGAACTGATCGCGATTGTTGATGTAGAGCAAAACCTGGCCGATCATCGCCAGGATCGTACCGGCGACGAAGATGTTGAGCGAATGGCGGCCAAGAATGACAAGCGGGTGGTCCGCCGGTCGTCGCAGCAGCCGTGAGATTGCTCCGATGTTGAGCACGATGTAGGTGAGCGCGAGGACATGCAGCAGTCGCGGAAGCGACAAAAAGGTCTTGTCGAATCCGGTCAATACCGGCGGCAGGCCGAGCGACGCGAGAGCATTTCCGAAACCCCACATTTGGCCAAGAACCCAGACGAAGGACAGCAGGACGTAGCCTAGCGCCAGGATCATGAGAGCCCGGTGTTGCGGCAGCCTGCCACCGCGGCGCACGTGCATCATCCCCACGATGCCGATCGCGAAGAGAAACTGCCAGGACAAAGGGTTGAGAAACCAGTAGCCCTCGATCAGCATATTGTGAGGCGCAATCTCGAAGACGCCTGCAAGTAGCCACACCGAACCCGATACGGCCAAGGCCAGGAGCGGGCTCCTTGCGTTGAGGAGCAGAATGATGGGCACCATCAACATCAGCGCGCCGTACATCGGCAGGATGTTGTTGTAACCGATCTGGTGGCCAAGAAGCAGCAGGGAAGGAATTCCTGCCTTGAGGTTGGTCAGTACGGCGAGAATGTTGATCTCGCACAATAAACCCGGCCTGTGGAAAACCCATGCGCCGGTGAGGAACAGCGCAAGCGTCATAAAGGTGGTGATCATATGCGCGAGGTAGAGGGTGAAGGCGCGCTTTGCCGCCTTCTTGGCGGTTTGCAACCATTCGCCCGGTTGAAAACGCGAGCCGTAGGCGAGACCTACAGCGATCCCCGAGATCAGCACGAAGGCTTCGGCCGCATCCGAAAAGCCGAAGTTCTTGGTCGTCAGGTTTTCGAACATTTGCCCGGGGACGTGATTGATGAAGATCGTGATCAACGCCAGTCCGCGTAAGACATCCAGTCGCGTGTCACGCTTCGATGCCGCGGTCACAACACTGCGTCCGGCGCCGAAGGTTTTCTCGGGCGTTGCTGGCATTAACTTCTCCTGCTTCCGATTTTCAAACGCAGTTGCGGCCAAAAGGTTTCCCCTTTGGCCGCAACGAATCGCCGGATGGTTAGCGTGGAAAGTGCTGTTATCCGACCGGATATCCCTCGTCGGGATCGGTGACTTCGCGTCCGTTTATGGTGAGATCGTAGCCTCTCGGATGGGACGATTTTGAGACCGAAATGAGGTATTTGGCACCTACATGCTCAATCTCCGCGGAGAAACCTTCCCAAGTGCTTGGGAGCGCCGGACGTACATGGAGGCGTCCGTTTTTCAGGCGAATGCCGAGGATGCCTTCGACGGCTGCGCGGTAGAGCCAACCGGCCGAGCCTGTATACCAGGTCCAGCCGCCTCGACCGGTCAGAGCGCCCTCGCCATAAACGTCGGCGGCAATGATATACGGCTCCACGCGGTAGCGCTCCGCCGACGTCTGGTCTCGGGCATGGCTGATCGGGTTCAGCAGATCGAAGCAACGCATCGCATCGTCGCCGCGGTTCAGTTCCGCGAGCGCCATCACGACCCAAGTCGCCGCATGGGTGTACTGGCCGCCGTTTTCACGAACGCCGGGGGGGTAGGCCCTGATGTATCCCGGATCTTTGGCCGAGTTGGCAAACGGCGGCGTGAACAGCCGGATGATCCTCGCTTCCCGGTCGACAAGCTTTTCCAGAACCGAGTCCATCGCCTTTGCGGAGTGGGTGGGATCGCCCTCGCCGGAGAGGACACTCCAGGACTGCGCGATCGAGTCGATCTGGCATTCGAGGCTCTCCTTCGAGCCGAGCAGGCTACCGTCGTCGAAGGTTCCTCGGCGGTAATAGGAGCCATCCCAGGCCGCGGTCTCGAGTGCTGCCTTCAGTTCACCGAGATGTTTCGTCCAGCGTTCGACGCGGGCCGCGTCGCCACGCTCTTCGGCGTACGCTCCGAACGAGCGCAGGGCACCCGCCAGGAACCAGCCGAGCCAGACACTCGTGCCCTTGCCGCCGATTCCGACGCGGTTCATTCCGTCGTTCCAGTCACCGCCAAGGAACAACGGAAGACCGTTGGCACCCTTGCGGGCGATCGCAAGATCGAGGGCAAGGGCGGCATGCTCGTATACGCTGACCTTGTCCTCGGACACTTCCGGCCGATAGAACGAGTCATGCTGACCCTCGAGGAGCGCCGGTCCTTCGACGAAGGCCAGTTGCTCGTCCAGAACGCTCTTGTCGCCGGTGACCGTGCAGTAGTGATGTACGGCATAGGCAAGCCACACAACGTCGTCCGAGATCAGCGTACGGACGCCCGCACCTGTTCCGGGCAGCCACCAGTGTTGGACATCGCCCTCGCGGAACTGGCGCGATGCGGCATTGAGGATCTGCATGCGGGCAATCGACGGCTCATGCAGCACGAAGGCCAGCGTGTCCTGTAGCTGGTCACGGAAGCCGAAGGCGCCGCTAGCCTGATAGAACGCGGTGCGCGCCATGATGCGGCAGCCGAGGCTCTGGTAGGGCAGCCAGGTGTTGATCAGGTTGTTCATGCCCTGATCCGGCGTCGAAATCTGCACCTTGCCGGTGAAGCCCTTCCAGAAGGCGCGGTTTGCCTGCACCACGTCATCGAACCGGGTCTGGCGGATATCCGCGATCAGCGCACGCGCTTCCTCCCTCGTTGCTGTGTCTCCGAGGTAGAGGAACACATCGCGTTCCTCACCGGCCGCGATCTCTATATCGATCGCCAGCGCTGCCGCCGGATCGCCATCCGGTTCTATGGTGCCGGACAGTTTGGCGGCCGCATTCAATGCTATCGGCGATTGGATCGTCCCTGTCTTGCCGATGAACTCCCGGCGGCTTGCCGTGAAGCTCGATAGCTTTTCGCTGGCCGCGAAGAAGGCCACGCGGCCAGAGTAGTCAATGCTGTAGTTGTTGCTGGCGAACAGGGCGCCAGTCTCGTCGTCGAGCTGCGAAAGGATGAACGGCGCAGTCTTCTGCGCATTGTTGCCGAGGATCCACTCCAGGTAGCCGTAGAGACGTAGCTTGCGAGGCCTGGCTGCCGTGTTGCGCAGCCGCAGGCGTTGCAGCTTCACCGGCCGTTCGCGGTCGACAGTTTGCGTGAGTTCCAGGGTCACATCGTTCTGGACGCTCGAGAAGACGGAGTAGCCCAAGCCGTGCCGAGCCTCGAATCGGACTTCAGTTTGGCGCGAAAGGGTGGCGAATGGCGTCATTACGGCGCCGCTCTCGCGATCGACCACATAGATCGCTTCGCCCGGGCGGTTGATCACGGCGTCGTTCGACCACGGCGTAAGCTGATAGTCGCGCGAATTCGTGCTCCATGTGAACCCGGCACCTTCGGCCGACACGTGGAAGCCGAATTTCTCATTGGAGATCACATTGATCCACGGCTGCGGCGTGGAATGGCCACCCGGAAGGCGAACGACATACTCGCGGCCATCGCCGGAAAAGCCCCCGATACCGTTCCAGAAGTTGAGGTCACCCTCCTCCTCGATGACAAGCGTCGGTGTAGTGGGAGCCGCTGCGGGGACCACGCGTTTGGTGCGTGTCTTTGCGCTGTCGGTACGCTCCAGCTCCTGTTGCTCTTCCTTCGTCGGAGCAAGGAGCGCGGCGGCTCGGTTGATCTGATCGATGATCTTGCCGTTTTTTGCGTGGAAGGTAGCGCGCGAAGCGGCGATCAAGGCATGGTACGTCGCCTCTTCCATCAAATCCTTGCGGACCGTGAAGATGTGCTGACGCAGGCCGTCGGCCTGACCCAGGCGACGGACATTCTCCGCCATCTGGTCGACCGCATGCTGCATGTCCTGGGCGTAGGAGGATGCCCGCTCGTTCATGATGACGAGATCAGCCGTTACGCCGCGCGAACGCAGGTATTCCTGCGCAAGCAGCGCTTCGCGAGCGATATCGAGATCCATGTCGTCGTTAATACGCAGCGTGAAGATCGGGAAGTCGCCCGAAATCGCAAGCGGCCAAAGAGACGACTGGGATTGCATGCCGGCCTCCACCGCGGCCGCATCCGCACGCAGATACATATCCGGATAAACCAGATGACGACCGAGGTGCTGGAACGCGGCCGCCTGCTGCGACGTGACACCAACATGGCGCATCTGAACCTGCGTACGCGTCCAGGCTTGAACGAGTTCATGGTTGAATGCATCGGCATGACGATAGCGGTCAACGGCCTGGTCGACCTCGTTGCGGCTCGGAGCTGCGATGGTCCAGAAGATAACGCTGACCTTCTTGCCGGCCGGGACACGCACGGTACGTCGAAGCGACAGGACGGGGTCGAGCGTGAAGCCGTCCGTGCCGGAGAGGGTGGCACCGGCATCGAAGGCAGCGGCATTCGAAAGGCTGCGACCGCGACCCAGGAACTTGCGCCGATCAGTCTCGAACTCAGTGTGACGCGTGGTGCCGGCGTTATCCACGATCAGGTGGGCGACCGCCATATTCGGTTCGTTCGGGTCGCGCTTGTTGCGCTCGACGCGAATGACGTCCCCGCGCTTGCCGATTTCCGTCTTCACGAACATGCGGGCGAAGGCCGGATGTGCGTTGTCGGTGTCATCGGAGGCGAGTACCGGCTCCAGATAGGAGGTCACCTCGATAAAGCGGTCTTCGGTGCCGGTGTTGAGCAGTGTGAGACGTCGGCCTTCGGCATCGTGCTCAGTTGCGACGATGCATTCCACCTCGCTGGTCAGATCGCCGATGGTTTTGGTGAACTCGGCTTTTTCATCTGCAAACAGAACCTTGACGCGTTCTCCCTCTATGCTCTTCGGCTCTGCCGTCGTCGACCACCATTCGTTGGTTGCTGTATCGCGCAGGAAGATGAAGGTACCCCAGCGATCCTCGGTGGGGTCGGCCTTCCAGCGCGAAACGGACAGGTTGTTCCAGCGCGAATAGCCGGCACCGGTCGCTGTCAGCATCATCGAGTAGTGACCGTTGGACAGGAAAACGAGTTCCCGATCACGCGACGCCGGGTCGTAGATCTTGCGCAGTTCAGGCCGCAGGAGGTCGTCCTGAATGCTGGCGGGCGTGTCGGACTCGTGCTTGCCGCTCATGACAGGGATGTCGCGCGGCGCCTTTTCCTGCAGCAATAGCTCGGCTGCCTCGATCACAGGATCGGAATGGAAGAGTTCACGCAGGTGGCCGTTGAAGGCGACGTTGGCGACGGCAGCGATCGACATGCCGTGATGGTGGGCATAGTAGTTGTATACCACCGCGCAGGTCTTGCCTTCCGGCACGCGCGTCGGGGTGAAGTCGACGGCATCGTGGAAGCCGAACTTGCCAAGAGCCCCGAGTTTGCGCAGGCGCTCAAGGTTTTCGATCGCCGCCGGCGGATTGTACTGGCTGGCGAGGATCGATGCGTAAGGCGCGATGACGGCATTGTGGCCAAGGCCACGCTTCAGGCCGAGCGTTGGAACGCCGAAATTTGTGTACTGATAGTTGAGGTTGTGGTCGCGCGCGTTGAACGCGGCTTCTGAAATACCCCACGGGATACCAAGCTTGCGGGCGTAGTTCATCTGCTCGACCACGACCAGATTGTTGGTCTGGTTGAGGATACCGCCGCCGCGCTCCTGCATGACGAGAGGCGGCATCAGGTATTCGAACATCGAGCCGGACCAGGACACCAGGGCACCGCGCGAGCCAACCGGCACGACCTGGCGGCCGAGGCGATACCAGTGTTCCGTCGGCAGGTCGCCCTTGGCTATACCGAAAAGGCTGGTAAGACGGCATTCGGAGGCTAGCAGGTCATAGCAGGCCTGATCGAGCTCGCCGCTTTCCACGCGATAGCCGATCGAGAGAAGGCGCCGTTCCGGTCGGAACAGGAAGCCGAAGTCCATCGAGAAGGCGAGATCGCGTGCCTTGTCGCGAAGTGCGATCAGTCGGGGACGCAGAGGATCGATGTTGGAGAGGTCGTAGGTGCTGTCGGATATGTGGGCTTCGCAGACCTTTACCAGCGATTCCGCCCAGCGGGTCACTTCGCCACTCAGCGTCGACTTCACCTCGTGATCGAGGTTGGCCGCAAGCTTCTGAATGTCACGCGCAAGAACCGAGAGGTTGATGATGCGGATAGAGGCGAACTCATGTTCGCGCTTGACCGCTGCCAGTGCGTTTTGGAAGCCGATGATCCGTTCTTCCAGGCGGCGGCGCAGCGGGCGCACGGTCTTGCGATCGTCGGGCAGTTCGGCAAGCACTTCGGCAAGAATGCCGGCGGTGTCGCCGACGCCGTCGAGGTTGCCCTGCATGTGGGCCGACGGTGCTTCCGCCCAGTTGCGGCAGGCAGACGAGATCGCGATCAAGTGGCCGGCGAGGTTGCCGCTGTCGACGGCGGACACATAGCGCGGTCCGAGCGTCTGGAGCGTATCAGTGTGGTACCAGTTGAACAGATGGCCGCGGAACTTCTCCATCTTGTCGATCGTGGCGATCGTCTGCTCTAGCCGATCGATGGTTTCTTCGAACGAGAACCAGCCGAACTGCCGGCCGGACACGACGGACAGCAGGTAAACGCCGATATTCGTCGGCGAGGTGCGCGCTGCGACGATGACATGGGGTGTTTCCTGGACGTTATCCGGCGGCAGGTAGTTCTGCTCTGCCGTAGTGAACGTCTCGAAATAGCGCCATGTCCGGCGAGCGATCTTGCGGAGTTCGTTGGAAACGGAATCGGCGACTTCCAGCCGGTCTTCCGTCTCTGCCGATTGGCTGACGTAGTAGGCGACGAGCGGAGAGAGAATCCACAGCACGGCGAAAGGAATGCCGACCAGAAAGGCTTTGTCGCCGGAAAGCACCGCGAAGCCGAGAGCCAGCAGCGCCAAGACCGGTGCGTGCCACATTGCCTTGTAGTAGGAGATAATCGTTCCTTGTCTGCCGGCCTGAACGCTTGCCGCGGTGCGCCATTGCAGCATTAGCTTGTGGCTGACGAAGAGACGATAGAGAGAGCGGCCGATCGCATCGGCCATCATGCAGGCAGAGTCGGCGATGAAGACGATCCGCAGCGCCACCTGCGCGTTGGCTGCGCGAATATCGGACCAAACGGTGTAGAGGTGAGCGCGCGCAACGATATCGCTGGTGCGCGGTATGATGCCGTTGATGAGCGACAGGGTCGGAGCGACGAACAGGCAGAAGATCAGCAAGATCTGCCAGATGAGCGCG
Source organism: Rhizobium sp. P1_C7 (assembly GCF_056406295.1). NCBI lineage: Bacteria > Pseudomonadati > Pseudomonadota > Alphaproteobacteria > Hyphomicrobiales > Rhizobiaceae > Rhizobium > Rhizobium sp. P1_C7. Next base: position 274,815 of record NZ_JBFUAL010000006.1, on the reverse strand, counting down.
CCGAGCGGGTCCATGAAATACCAGCCGAGGACGGAGGCGAAGAACCAGGCGATCGGTGTCAGCGACCGGCGCAGGTTATCGAACATCTTCCAGCGGCCAAGGGCCGTGACCCCGTACTTCGCCTTGAACATGTAGGGCAGAAGCTGCCAGTCGCCGCGTGCCCAGCGATGCTGACGCGAGGTTTCGACTTCGTAGCGGGTCGGGAAGTCCTCGACGAGCTCGAGATCCGTCACAAGCGCGCAGCGCGCCATGGACCCTTCGAGAAGATCGTGGCTGAGGACCGAGTTTTCCTCGATGCGACCCTTCAGAGACGTCTCGAAGGCATCGACGTGATAGAGACCCTTGCCTGTGAAGGTCCCCTCGCCGGCGAGGTCCTGATAGACGTCGGATACAGTGAAAACGTAGGGATCGAGGCCGCGGTTGATGGAAAACACACGCTGGAAGACCGACGCATCCTTGCCTGTCGTAAGCGAAGGCGTCACGCGCGGCTGCAACACGCCATAGCCGCTCTCGACGCGGCCGGTTTCCGAATTGATGACGGGGCGATTGATCGGATGGTAGAGCTTGCCGACAAGCTTCGTGACGGTATCGCGCATCAGGCGGGTGTCGGCATCGAGTGTCATGACATACTGCACATCGGCGGGCACGATGTTTGCTCCTGGCAGGTAGGTCGTGTCGCGGTCTCCCCGCAGCAGTAAGTTCAGCTCGTGCAGCTTGCCACGTTTGCGTTCCCAGCCCATCCATGCGCCCTCGGCCGGATTGTAGAGGCGGCGACGATGCAGAAGGTAGAAGCGGGTCTTGCCGTCATAGGCATAGCGCGCCGAGAGGTTTGCGACTTCGCGGCGTGCATAATCAAGGACTTCGAGGTCGGCAGGTGTCTCTTCGACCTGGCTGTCGGGCCAGTCGCTCAGCAGGGCGAAGTAGATTTCGCCGCGTGGGTTCGCCAGATAGTGGACTTCGAGGTTGCGGACCAGTTCGTCGACGCTGTCACGGTTCGAAATCAGGCAGGGAACGACAAGCAAGGTCCGGGCGTCTTCAGGAATTCCTTCCTTGAATTCGTAACCAACCAGCCGCGCGGGCGTGACGAAGAACGACAGGACCGTGTTGAAAAGGCCGGTCGCCCCTTCGGATGCGGGCAGCGAGAACATCACCAGCAGCAGGATGATTTCCGCCGGTCCCATGCCGGCGTTCGCCATGAAACGACCGACGATGAACATGGCAAGCACCGTCAACAGAAGAACCGGCAGCGCGATCGACAGCCAGTTGAACTTACGCACAGTGCGGACGAAATGTTGTGTCAACGTTGGGCGGTAGTTGGACCGCGCTTCAAGCTTTGGCCTCTGCATTCCGGTGAGGAATCCGCCAACATTGGGTTCGTGCGGCTGTTCCTCCCCGGAAGCCTTGGCTTCATCGGTCATATCGAGGGCAAGCTGTGCGATTTCCATTTCGCTCATCGTGGAGCGCTTGGCGAGCTTCTCGATCTGCTTGCGATACTTGTTGCGCGAGCCTGAATCGAGAATGCCGTAGTCGGAATGTTCCCAAAGCAGCTTGTCGACATGGCTGACTTGCTCGACCCAGACGGACCATTCGGTATCATCGATCTCGCGAAGGCTGCGGATGATGTTGCCCATCGTGACATTGCCAGACGACAGCCGGCTGTGCTCAGCCATCGTCGTCTCTTCGGTGTCGCGACCGAGGGTCTCCAATTGCTCATCCAGCCATGCGATGGCGACGCTGGAGGCCTGCGAGCCATCGCGCATCCGGTAGAGAAACTGCGTCGAAAACGTATTGTCTTCCGCAAGCGGCTCCAGGGTCTTCAGATATTCGGCTGCCTTCGCCGGGTCCGTCAGCCGGACAAGCTCGTCGGCGGCCTCATTGGCGCGGCGCCGCATGCGGCGGCTGCGTTCGACACGAATTGAGATACGGCGCAGGTTTTCGACCAGCACATAGCGCACCAGTGACGGCAGTGCCCACAGTTCGCCGATCCGCAGCGTCTCGTGTTCTTGGAAGCCATCGACGAGCGCCGTCAGGCTTTCCTGTGAAATGGTGCTGTGCGTGTGCGCCACGTAGAGCCAGGCGAGCGCAAGAGTGCGCGGAATTTGCGCGCCGCCGACGTTGATGGTTGGCAATTCGCGATAAAAGCGCGTTGGGAAGTCGCGCCGGATTTCCTGGATCGCCTCTTCGACAATATAGTGGTTGTCGAGGAGCCATTCGGCGGCAGGCGTGATTGTTTCACCGGATTCTACGTCCGCTGCGGTCGTTCGATAGACACGCAGGATTTCTTTCTCGTTTTCCTTGTGCCGCGCGAAGAAGTCGAAAGGGGCAAAAGCTGGCAGCGAAGCCACCCCGCCACTGGCAACGGATGCGCCCATCGCCTTGATGTCGTCTATGGACATGTAGGCCGAGCGGATCGAATCATTGTGATCGATCTGCTTCGTTTCGGACTCGCGGGACGGGCTCGGAGACGTGTTTGAAATAGACATGGGTTCCGTTCTGGATCCAAACGTAGTGGTGGTGATTAGCGTTGCCTTTTGCACTGCCAAATATGACTGCCGCATGAACACGCCCGGGCTTTATCAAAAGCGACCAGGCTTAGTGCCAACGCCAATCAACAGACAATACGAAACGATTTAGACGCGAACATTCGAGCGGCTACGCGAGAGGGGTTTGGCTGAGTGGTGTTTCTCCCCCCGCAGAGCCAATTCGGAAAGTTGGACACTATTGCAATAATTCAAGTCAAGAGCTTTCACCTAAGGAGACCAGTCGAGCGCCAACAATCGTCTGTGTGGTGCCCAGACACAGAAAATCCGGCGCCTTTCGGACGCCGGATTTGGTCGATGCTGACTGATTCAGGCTCGGCGGAGCAGGCGCGCCAGCAGCGATACGACGAAAAGCGCCAGGAACAAGAAGAAGAGTACTTGGGCAATTGACGCCGACGCTCCTGCAATGCCGCCAAACCCCAGAACGCCTGCGATCAGCGCCACAACAAGAAATACGAGTGCATAGTAAAGCATTTCCATCTCCCTAGTCGTTTTGTGACGGGATAACGATGGTTCACATGATTGGTTCCGCCGAGGGCGAAGGACCTTCATATTGATATATCTATAAGCGGGTGCGATGCAGAAGTGCTTACTAAGCTTGTCCTAGCCAATGATTCCGCAGACGACAGCCGCCAAGAAAACAAACGCCGCTGTCACGAGAGTCGCATTCAACACAAGGTGAACCTTGCTGCGGGTTGTCGCAGGCTTCTTCGAGCGCACGGAACCATACTGGTTCACATGAGTATGCGATATACCCAGGTCTGCCATGTGCTGCCTCCATCTGTTCTAGCGCTCTTCATCGGAGCTTATTTTCTTATAATGTCTATGTGATTGGTAGAGATAAAATTCCACCGGATGCGGAAGGATGAGAAAATCCGTTCGACATCGACGGAGCTAGCAGAGAGTCCGCCAAGCCCAAATCAAAGAACGCTCAACCGCGGTTTCCTGATGTGGCGCGTTGGGGGCCTCGATCAGCCGGCGGTCTCGTTCTGCCGGTATGGACGTTTCATTCGCAGCTCTGTCGGTCTTGGCCGGAGGTGCGAGGTATCCCATGGTCATGCCGCCGAGAAAGAACATGCCTCATCTCCATGATCACGAAAACTAACAGTCGTTAACGCGATCATGACAGAAGCAAGGCAGGTGTCAATAGTCTAGTCGATTGGTCGTGTTTTAACGGACTGTTATTCTTAACGCGCCGACCGACACCAGGGATTTCAATCATTTGAAAATGTTGGCTTTCAGGCTTTTACAAAACCCTTGCTCGCGATCATCAAATTTCTCGTGTAGTCCTCGTGAACCGACGCCCGTGAGAGCTGCAACGCGGTCAGTCGTTCGACGACGGCGCCATTGCGCATAACGGCAAGCCGCTTGCACATATGGGTGATGACTCCGAGATCATGGCTGACCATGACAAATGTCAGCTTTCGTTCATGTCGGACTTCTTCCAGCAGATTCAGGACCTCGGCCTGCACGGATGCATCCAAGGCAGAGGTGGGCTCGTCGAGCAATAGGATGGACGGCTCGACGATCAGTGCGCGGGCGATGGCAACCCGCTGCCGTTGGCCGCCGGATAGCTGATGCGGGTAGCGGAAGCGGAAGCCGTTGCCGAGGCCGACCTCGTCGAGTGCGCGGGCGATGCGCCTTTCGCCGTCGCCGATGCCGTGGATCGCCAAGGGTTCGAGCAGCAGACGGTCGATGGTCTGTCGCGGATGCAGCGAGCCGTATGGATCCTGGAAGACCATCTGCACCTGCCGATAGAATTCCCTGCTTCGCCGTGAACCGACCAACGGCTCGCCGTGAATTCTGATCGCCCCGCTCCTGACCGGTGCGAGACCGGCGACCGCGCGTAGCAGGGTCGATTTTCCCGAGCCGGATTCGCCGACAAGTCCGAACGATTCTCCGGTTTCGATCTCTACGCTTACTTGTTTCAGCGCATGAAAATGGTCGTAGACAACGCTGAGATTGTCGATGGAAAGTGCTGCGCTCATAGGGCCCACTCCGGCTTTCGATCCAGGACCGGCAGCGGATGCCTGTTCTCGCCGATCTGCGGCATGCAGTTCAAAAGCCCCTGCGTGTAAGGATGTTGTGCATTTTTGAGATCCGAGGCCTTGAGCTCCTCCACGACCTTTCCGGCATACATGACGATGACGCGGTCGCAGAAAGACGAGACGAGGCGGAGGTCGTGAGAGACGAAAATCAGTCCCATACCGCGCTGCGAGACCAGGCGGTCCATGATACGAAGAACGTCGAGCTGGACCGTGACATCCAGCGCCGATGTCGGCTCGTCGGCAATCAGCAGCTCCGGATCGGCAATCAGCATCATCGCAATCATAGCTCGCTGTCCCATGCCACCGGAAACCTCGTGCGGATAGAGATCGAACACGCGTTGCGGATCGCGGATCTGCACTGCCTCCAGCATCGCGATGGCGCGGTCGCGTGCTTCTGCCTTGCCGACCTTCTCGTGCGTGCGCAGTGTTTCGCAGATCTGGCGGCCGATCGTCATGACGGGATCCAGAGAGTATTTCGGATCCTGCAGAACCATCGCGATGCGCTTGCCGCGCAGCTGGCGCCGCTGCTTTGCCGGTGCTGCCAGCAGGTCTATGCCGTTGAAATCGAGCGTATCGGCCGTCACGATGCCATGGCCTGGCGTGAGTCCCATGATCGCGCGCCCAGTCTGGGACTTTCCAGAGCCGGATTCTCCGACGATCCCAAGCCGCTCCTTTCCGAGTGTGAAGGAGACGCCGCGCACGGCCTCGATGACGCCGGTGCGCGTGGGATAGCTGACCTTCAAGTTCTTAACGGCGAGGAGAGCAGTCATTGTCCGCTCTCCTTCGGGTCAAGCGCGTCACGCAGCCCGTCGCCGAGCAGATTGAAGCCGAGGCTGACGATCAGGATCGCGATACCGGGCATGGCGGCAACCCACCACTGATCGAGGATGAAGCGGCGCCCCGAAGCGATCATAGCGCCCCATTCCGGAAGCGGCGGCTGTGCTCCGAGGCCGAGGAAGCCGAGGCCGGCTGCCGTCAGAATGATGCCTGCCATGTCGAGCGTTACGCGAACGATCAACGAGGAGATGCAGAGCGGCATGACGTGGCGAATCACGATGCGAAGCGGCGAGGCGCCCATCAGCCTGACCGCGGAGATATAGTCGGAGCGTCGGACCGTCAGTGTTTCGGCACGTGCTATACGGGCGTATGGCGGCCACGACGTGATAGCGATGGCGATGATAGCGTTCTGGATGCCGGGGCCGAGCGCTGCGACGAACGCAAGTGCCAGCACAAGCTTCGGGAAGGCGAGGAAGATGTCGGTGATACGCATCAAAACGGCATCGACCCACCCCCCGGCATAGCCCGATACCGTGCCGACGAGGAGGCCGATCGGCGCGGATATGACGGCAACGAGCACCACCACCATCAGCGTCAGACGGGACCCATAAATCAACCGCGAATAGATGTCGCGGCCCTGATCGTCTGTGCCAAGCAGGAAGCCGTCGGTGCCGGGCGGCAGCAGGCGAGAGTTCTTGAGGTCTCCGATGACAGGAGAATGCGTCGCGAGCACATCGGCGAATGCAGCGACTAATAGCAAAGCTATGATGATCAGAAGGCCGAGAACGGCGAGCGGGTTGGCGGTGAACTGGCGCCAGGTGACGTAAGCCCGTCCGAGGCGAGCCTGGGTGCGGGACTGCGGCCGATCGGACAGCAGCCACTCGCGGCGGCTAAGGGGTGGTGTTTGATTTGCGGGAGCGGTCATCGGCTTCGCGTCCTGGGATCGAGGGAGCGATAAAGTAGATCGGACAGAAGATTGATGCCGATGAACACGGTGCCGATCACGATCGTGCCACCGAGCACCGCATTCATGTCTGCGTTCTGCAGCGAGTTGGTGATGTAAAGTCCAATGCCCGGCCAGGAGAAGACTGTTTCCGTCAGAACCGAGCCTTCGAGCAAGCCGGCATAGGACAACGCAATGACGGTTACGAGGGGCACGGCCGCGTTGCGAAGCGCATGGCCCCAGATCACCCTTGTTTCCGACAGGCCCTTGGCCCGTGCGGCTACGACATATTCCTGGCTGAGCTCGTTCAGCATGAAGCTGCGCGTCATTCGACTGATATAGGCCAACGAGAAATAGCCGAGCAACGATGCGGGCAGGATGATGTGCCGGAACACGTCATAGAATACGTCCCATTGCCCCTGTACCGCGCTGTCAAAGAGATAGAAACCGGTTATCGGGGTAAAGGTGTATTCGAAGACAATATCGATCCGCCCAGGAAAAGCCACCCAGCGCAGTTTGGCGTAGAAAATAACAAGCGAGATAAGCGCCAGCCAGAAAATTGGGACGGAATAGCCGATGAGACCGATGACGCGCACGATCTGGTCGGCAAAGCTGCCGCGCCTGACCGCCGCGAGGACGCCGAGCGGCACGCCGATGACCGAACCGATGATCGTTCCGAGGGTCGCAAGCTCGATCGTAGCGGGAAAGACGCGCCTGATATCGGTCATCACAGGGTTGGTGGTCAGAACCGACGTGCCGAAATCACCCGAGAGGATGCTTCCTAGATAGATATAAAACTGCTGGTAAAGCGGCAGATCGAAACCGAGTTCGCGGCGAACGCGCTCGACGACATGGGCTGGCGCCCGGTCGCCGAGGATCGCGAGAACCGGGTCGATCGGCACAACGCGGCCGATGAAGAATGTCACGGCCAGAAGGCCGAGATAAGTGGTCACGGCGGCGACTAGAAAGCGGCCGATCGCTTTGGTAACAGGAAGAGCACGGCCGGGTTTCGGCCGTGCTTCCGTCTTTGTTTCGACGATGCTCAATGGATCAATCCTGCCGGATCATTCCTTGCCGATCGGGCCAACGTAGTTGGTGTCGAAGCTCGGTCCCAACTTGAAGCCGCTGAGTGCCTTCCGATAGCCGGCAACTTCCGTTTGCTGGAAGATGACCACGAAGGGGCTGTTGGCTAGGAATTTCTTCTGGATGTCTTCATACATCGCCGCACGCTTGGCGCTGTCGCGCTCCAGCAAGGCGGCCTTGGTCTCCTTGTCGAGCTCCGGTGCCTCCCAGGTGTTGCGCCATGCCAGCGTCTTCACCGTACCCGCATCCGAGTTGTCGGGATTCGTGGTGAAGGTGTCGGCATTCGAGTTCGGGTCGAAGTAGTCCGAACCCCACTGGCCGATGTACATGTCGTGGGTGCGGGCACGGTACTTGGTGAGCGTCTGCTTGCCGTCGCCCGGAATGATTTCCATCTTCACGCCTGCCTGCGCGAGTGACTGCTGCATCGATTCCGCAATGCCGGTGACGGGCTGCGTGTTACGCACATCCATCGTTACAGTGAAGCCGTCCTTCAGACCGGCCTTGGCCAGAAGTTCCTTGGCCTTGGCGACATCGAACTTGTACGGGTTCTCGCTCAGAGCGCCGAGCTGGCCTTTCGGCAGGAAGCTCTGATGGATATCGCCGATGCCCTTGATGAGTGTTGCGCCGATCGCATCATAGTCGACCAGATACTTGAATGCTTCCTGGACTTCCGGCTTTTTCAGGTTCTCGTTCTTCGAGTTGAGGCTAACGTAGTAGACGGTGCCCTTGGGGGCGCTTTCCTGAGCAAGATCGGCATTCTTCGCAACAGCGTCGAGATCGTTCGGCTCGAGGTTGCGGGCGATATCGATATCGCCGGATTCAAGCGCCAGACGTTGGGCGGAACTTTCCTTCATGTAGCGATAGATGACGCGGTTGAGCTTGGCCTTCTCGCCGTAGTAATTGTCGTTGCGCTCCAACACGACAACTTCATTCGCGCGCCATTCCCGGAGCTTGAAGGTGCCGGAACCGGCATAGCCCGTCTTAAGCCACTCGTTGCCGAAATCGTTGTCGTATTTGTAGTCGGCGCTCGGCGTGATCGGCTTGACGTGATCCAGAACCAGCTTCTTGTCGACAACGGAGGCAACCGTCGCGGTCAGGCAGTTCAAAACGAAGCTCGGTGAATACGGCTTGTCGACTGTGAAGACGAATGTGCCCGCATCCGCTGCCTTGGCCTTTTCGGCGACGTTGTCGCCGTTGATGCCGAACTGGGTGATGATGAAGGCCGGGCTCTTGTCGAGTTTGACCGCACGCTCGAACGACCAGGCTACGTCTTCCGCCGTGATCGGGTTACCGGAGGCGAACTTCAGGCCGGACTTCAGTTTGAAAGTGTAGGTCAGGCCATCATCGGACACAGACCAGCTATCGGCGAGATCGCCCTTGACCTTCGATGTGTCGTCCATGTCGAGGCGCACAAGCAGGCTGTAGGTGTTGCTGGTGACTTCCGCTGTCGACAGTTCAAATGCCTCGCCGGGATCCATCGTGATGATGTCGTCGATTGCGAAGCCTTCGACCAAGGTGTCCTTGGGGGTCTCTGCGAAGGCGGCTGGTGCAGCCATCAACAGAATGGAAAGTGCAGCGCCTGCGGAAAGCAGACGCAAATGGCTGTTCAGGTTGTTCATTTTCACGGTTTTATTCCCCTTTTTTAAGTTCCACACAAAGCACTACGAGCTCAGACGTCCTCTTCCCTCCACGCCGAAGCCAGTATCCGCAGCCAGTTCCCACTGGCAAGTTTTTCAAGATCGCGCGCGCCGTATCCAGCACGCTCGAGTGCGGCGATCAGCTTCTGATTGCCGGCCGCGTCGCCAATTTCGTCGGGAATCGTCGCTCCATCGAAATCCGAACCGAGAGCCACGCAATCGATGCCGACGCGCTCCACCAGGTAATCAATATGGCGAATCATGTCGCTTAGCGGTGTGTCGCCGTCTGAGCGTCCATCGCTGCGCAGCATCGCAGTCGCGTAATTGACGCCGACGAGGCCGCTGCTCTCCTTGATCGCATCCAACTGCCGGTCGGTCAAATTGCGGGCAACCGGCGTCAGTGCATGTGCATTCGAGTGGCTGGCGACGAGCGGTTGATCCGTGGTCTTCGCCACATCCCAGAAGCCCTTCTCGGTTATGTGGGCGAGGTCGATCATGATGCCGAGGCGATTGCACTCCCGAACCAGTTCGAAGCCGGCTGCCGTCAGCCCAGGTGCCGTGTCCGGCGACATGGGGAAGGCGAACGGTACGCCGTGGCCGAAGATGTTGTGGCGGCTCCAGACCGGGCCGAGCGACCGCAGACCGGCAGCATAGAAGACTTCCAGCGCAGCCAGATCGGCTCCGATCGCCTCGCACCCTTCCATATGCATGACGGCGGCAAATACGCCGTCCGCCATTGCTTGTCTGATACCCTTGCCTGTGCGGCACAGGCGCCAGGCGCCTGCGCTATCCAGACGCAGCGCGATTGCAGCCATTTCGGTCGCCACCCTTAGAGAAGGCAATGGCTCAAGCGGAGCGGCAAATGGTGTGACGTAATGGCCGTTCTTGTCGGGATCGGCGAAAACGAGGTCACCCGACGGCACATAGATTGCGCAGAGTCCGCCCACGAGCCCGCCCGCCTTGGCGCGAGGGGCATCGATGTGACCCGAAGCTATTCCGTTGGAAAACTCAGCGACTGGATCATCGCCTGCCTGCTCGTGTGTCCAAAGCCGGAGAAGAACGTCATTGTGGCCGTCGAATACGAATTGCATGTATGTTCCTGTTTGCCCGGGGGGGCGATACCAAGAGCGCAGAATAGAAAAGTTGGCGAAATACGCCACCCCCCTTCCTAATTATGTTTCTATTTTAGACAGACGGTTGGCGGGATGGAAATGTCATCGGAACTGACTACATGATCCCACGGCAAAGGTGGCTGATCGGCCGCGTTCGATGGAGAGATTTATGCCTATTTCGATGTATCGCCTGACTGTTCCTCTGTTCCGGCGTGGTTTGGCCACCTTGAGTGGCTATCTCGACAAGGCCGAGACGTTTGCCGGCGAAAAGGGCATGAACCCTTCCGAGTTGGTCGCCGTCCGCCTGGTTCCGGACATGCTCCCGTTCTCCGGGCAGTATCAACGGGCGACGGACAGCGCAAAGCTCGCGATCTCGCGCCTGACTGGCGTCGAAGCGCCGAAATTCGAAGACAACGAGACGACGATAGCCGAATTGCGGGCGCGTCTGGCCAAGACCGAGGCTCACCTTGCGACCATTGCGCTGGATGCGCTCGACGGAACGGAGACGCGCGAAGTTGTCATCGCGCCCGGTGGCAACAAGGTTATTTTCCGTGGCGAGGAATATCTTGTGACCTTCGCGCTGCCGAACTTCTACTTCCATATCTCGATGGCGCACGCGATCCTGCGCAATCAAGGCGTGCCCGTCGGAAAGATGGATTACCTCGGTCGTTTTACCTGAGGCTCTTCAGGGCCGGCGTTTGACCGGCCCTCCTTCCGTCAATTCGGTGTAGGCAAGCGTTTGATCGAGATGACGCGCACGTAGAGACAGCAGCTTCTCGGCGTAGGCGAGGCGCGTTGATGCATGAACCGGATCGGCGGCGATGTTGTTCAGCTCCATCGGGTCGTTGCGTAGATCAAAGAGCAGCGGCGGAAGCGCAGTGAAATGCACGAACTTGAACTTTTCGTCGCGCATGACGGCAAGGTTGCATTCGCTGGAGCGCAGCCTGAAATGTGCTTCCGCGGCTTGATGTTCGATGTCGCGGAAATCGAACTCCCAGAAGGCGGCATCGCGCCAGTTCTCCGCCTTGTGCCCGCGGGTAAACGGAAGGAGAGATTGGCCGTCGAGGCTGTTCTTCGGCTCGATGCCGAGACGCTCACAGAGCGTTGGGAAAATGTCCGCAGCGCTCGTGAAATGCAGTACCGTCGTGCCGATTGCCGGCGACCGGGGATCGCGAATAACGAGCGGGATGTGGTAGCTGCCGTCGAAGAAGCCGCCCTTGCCAAACGTCCAGTGATCGCCTGCCATCTCCGCATGGTCGGACGTGAATACCACAACTGTATTTTCCCAGGCGCCGGCTTGCTTGAGCGCTTTCCAGATCTCTCCCAGCTGAGCATCCACTTCGGCGATCATCCCGTAGTAGATGGCCCGGATGTCCGAAAAATCCTGTGCGCCCCAATCGCTGACGGGTCCCGTTGCGCCGTGGATGAAGCTGCCCTTATCGGTTCTCGGCATGGCATAGGACAGATAGGGATGGGACCGTTCTTCCGTTTCGCGAGTGGGCGCCCGTGCGAAATCCGGCCCGTCGCCGCGGCCGAACATGTCGTTGAACGGAGCTGGCGCTGAAAAGGGTGGATGCGGCCGCAGGAAGGATACGTGTGCAAACCACGGCGCATCCTGTTCTCCGAGCCAGCGGATGAATTCGCCGGTCATGAACGCGGTCTGGGTTTCATCCCTGGAATACTCCGTCGGCACCCTCGAAATCTCGCCGGGCTTCGCACCGACGGGAATATGGATATCCCGGCTTGTCGCATTCTCGTGGCCGCGCGAGCGCAACCAGGAAAGCCACTGCCTTTCATGTTCCGGCAGCAGCTGCCGCGCGGTGAAACCTGGGAGAAGTCCCTCGTAGGTCGTCAGATGCGGATCGCGCGCATCGAGACCGCGTGGGTCAGGCGCGGTATCGGTATATCCAAACAGCGTCGGGTCGTAGCCCGCCCGCCTTGCCGCCAGGGCAAGGTTGTCAAAACGCGCATCCAAGGGGGACCCGTTGCGGCAGACGCGGTGGTTCATCTGGTAAAGGCCGGTGTAGAGCGTGGCGCGTGCCGGTGAGCACGGGGCTGCACCGGCATAGTGGCGCGCAAACAGCGCGCCTTCTGCGGCAAGGGCATCCACGTTCGGCGTCTTCACGCAGGGGTGACCGACCGCTGAAAGACAATCACCGCGCCATTGGTCCGCGGTGATCAAGAGAATGTTCGGCTTGCCGCTCATGAAGATCCGCTCAATGCTGATTGGATTTGGCGTGCCAGTTCCAGGCGGAGCTGATGATCGCCGAGAGGTCATGCTGCGGCACCCAGCCAAGTACCTCGCGCGCCTTGTCGTTGTTGGCGACAAGAGTGTGCGAATCGCCTTCGCGGCGACCGACAAATTCGACAGGAAAGGGTTTTGCCGATACCTGCTCGATGGTCGAAAGCAGCTCCTTGACGGTCGTGCCCGTGCCGGTTCCGAGATTGAGGGCAACTGACTCCCCGCCTCTCAGCAGGTACTCGACCGCGCGAACGTGGGCGTCGGCGAGATCCAGCACATGGATGTAGTCGCGCACGCAGGTGCCGTCGCGTGTTTCATAGTCGCTTCCGAAGACCTTGAAGCCTTCGCGTCGACCGAGCGCTGCATCGATCGCGAGCGGGATGGCGTGGGTTTCCGGTTTGTGCCATTCGCCGATCCGGCCTTCGAAATCTGCGCCCGCGGCGTTGAAGTACCGTAGGACCACCGAGCGAAAGCCCGTGTACCTGTCGTAGTCGGAGAGCGCCTGCTCGACGATATATTTGGTACGGCCGTATGGATTGATCGGCACTTGCCGGTGTGTTTCGTCCAGCGGTACACTCAGTGGCAGACCGTATGTCGCGCATGTCGAGGAAAAGACGAAGGCCTTGATTCCCGCTTCCTGTGCGGCCGCGAGCAGCGTAAGCGTGCCGATCACGTTGTTTTCATAGAAAGCGACCGGATCTTTCACCGATTCGCCGACTTCAATCAGAGCCGCAAAGTGCAGGATTGCGGCCGGTTTGTGCTTGGCCAGAACCTCGTCTAGTCGGGCGCGGTCCCTGATATCTCCCTCTTCGGCTATTCCCCATTTGACGAACTCGCGGTGTCCGTTTGAGAAGTTGTCGAACACGACCGGCTTGAAGCCCTTGTTTGCGAGATCGAGACACGTATGCGAGCCGATATATCCCGCACCACCGACGACCAGTATCGTTTCACCTGCCATGCACCACCTTCTGTTGCTGTATTGGACGGGAAAGAATTAAAGTAAGGAGATGGCGATAAAAAGAAGGAAACGACAGACTCGCTGCTTTAATGCCATCATATCGCTAACGCGATTAGCAGATTTTTCGTTTCGCAATGTGACGAAGTCATTCGGCTTGCCTGCGGCAGACAAGTCAACGAAAACGCAACAGATCTCTCAGAACATACTGTCTCTCCGTTAGAATTCTCGTTGTCTTTCTCCGGGCGTATGCAATATTTTTGCTTTATAAATTGGAAATTCTTGTTTTATTGTCGATGGCAGGAATAATATTTCGAATTGAATTCAGCGATGACTTGGAAAGCCATTTCAAATGGATCCTGCGCTTCGGAAATTCGTCTTTCATGATCTTCAGGCGATCGAGGGTTATATAGATCCGCCGGATGCACTCGTTTTTCTGTCTCTTTTACGTTCCCAGGCGTCTTCGGGTCTCGGCGGAGCGGTGGCCGAAATCGGCGTCTACTACGGCCGATCCTATTTTCTATTCAGGAGAATTTGTGGCGACGAGGTTGTGGCAATCGATTCCTTCGACATCGGCGATACGGGCGGTATCGACCAATATGCTCGGTTTGTCGAAAACGGCCGCCGCCTTGGTTTGCCGGTGCGCGAGGATTTGGTGATCAAAAGCGACAGCACGCTGTTGAAGCCCTCGGACATCAAAGACAGGGCCGGTTCGATTCGCTTCTTCAGCGTCGATGGCGGCCATATGCTCTTCCACGTTGCGTCGGACAGCCAACTGGCAGCGAACTCGCTTGCCGACCACGGCATCATCGCCTTCGACGACACGTTCAACCCCACGTGGCCGGAGGTCACGGTTGGCGTTGCAGACTTCCTGCGCGCACAGCAAGGCGCATTCTCCGTTTTCTGCATAACGAAGTACAAGACCTATGTTTGCCGGCAGCCTTTTCATGGGTTCTATTCTCAGGCCATTGCGACATCGCCTGATCTTAGCGCATTCGGTCATGTAGAGACCGAATTTCTGGGCTCAAAGGCGACGCGCCTTGAGAATCCGATGCGGCGCAGAATCGTTCACGAATTTCTCGTTCGCACCGGCATGAGCATCTTATCAGAGAGAGTCTACAGATAGCGTCCGTGGCAATCTCGACAGGGAGTCAGCGCAAGGAGGCGAGGGCTGGAAAAATGCCTCGCCGAAGCGAGGCTAGTCCTAGGCCGCTTCGGGGAAAAGAAGAAGCGGCGTGGCTGTTTTATTGTTGCCCTGTGTTTCCACAAGCGCACTTTCGGCCATTCCGGTACTCTCGCCGCAGACGCTAGAGAGCTGATCGACTGTCCTTCAGTCGCTGAACGAGATTTCGGCTGCGGCGGAGGGCAGTAACGCCTGCGCCAACGGCGACGAGCCACAGAGCGATGGTCAGAACTTGATTTTCCCAGTTCCATAGTGGCTCAACTGTCGAGATCAGCGCGGCGGCGGTAATTGTCGCCATGCGGTGCTGCTTAGCCATCGGACCTGAAAAGTCGCTTGGCTGCCCCGTTGCGCGGCCGAGTTCGCGAACGTAGGCGGTCAAGATCGCAAATGAAGCCGCTGCCCAGCCCAGACCGGGCGATCCGATTCCGGCCCCTGCCCCGACGAGGATCAGGATGTCGGCAACGCGATCGGGAAATTCGTTCCAGAATGGACCGTCCGCTGCACCCTTGCCGCCTTCGACCGCCACCATGCCGTCAAAGAGGTTGCAGAGCAGCCGCACTTGGCAGAATCCGGCGGCCAACAGAAGAAGGATGATCCGCGCCCAACCAGTACTCGCTCCAGACAGGGAGAATGCGCCGCCCGCCAGCGCGGCCGCGAGCATGCTCGCCTGGGAGATCTGATTGGGCGTGACAGATTTCAACGCGAGCCATTGTGCGATCGACCGAGCCCAATGCGTGTCGCGGCTTGCAAGCGGTCTGCGTTCGCCCGGTTGGGTCATGTCCGGTCTCCCTTTCGGTACAAAGAGTAGCTGTAGATCGTCGCGTAGCTCGTAGAGACCGCGAGAGGCAAGGCGATGGTCTTGAGTATCTCAGGTGTCCCGCTCAACGCATGGATTGCCGTGAGAATGGCGCTCGAGGCGACGCATGCGATCAGCGGCGGCGCCCAGAATGCGGTCATTCCCGCGAACCGACCGGAGAGGCGCTCCACGGCGGTCTTGAGGAATAGTGTCAGGCATGCCGACAGAGTTCCCTGCACTGCGCCAGCCAGCAATGTTCGCGGAACCGGATACTCCCGGTTGGCCAGCACCGCCCATCCGCCCATGGCCAAGAACGCGAATGCGACATGGGTAATACTGCTGCTTGCGGCGCGCTGGAGCCCGCGGTTCATGTGTTCGACCACCAATAGCGCACGATGTGGAAGAAAATTGGCGCGGAAAAGACCACGGAGTCGAGCCGGTCAATCAGTCCACCGTGTCCTTCGATGAGATTGCCCCAATCCTTTACGCCGCGGTCCCGCTTGATAGCCGACATGACCAGGCCCCCGAAGAAGCCCATCAAGGTGATGATGAAGGCAAGCAGGCCGGCCTGAATGGGTGTGAACGGCGTGATCCACCACAGCCCGGCGCCAATCAATGTCGCGCTGGCGATGCCGCCAACGAAACCCTCGACCGTCTTTGAGGGCGACAGCTTCGGCGCGATCTTGGTTCGCCCGAACAACTTGCCCCAGACATATTGCAGTACGTCGCTGAGTTGGACAATGATTACGAGGAAGGCGATCAGCAGGACGTTGCGGCCTTCATAGCCTGCGATGTTCAGTGTCAGCAGCGCTGGAACGTGCGAGGCGCAGAAGACGCATATCATCAGCGCCCACTGCACCTCGGCAATCCTGTCGAGAAAGCGTTCGGTATCGCCACGCAAAACGGAGATGATCGGCATCAGAAGGAACGCGTATACAGGAATGAAGATCGAGAATATGCCGTATTGCTTTGCCCAGAGCAGGAAATACTGGATCGGGAGCACGACGAAGAAGGCGGCTGCGAGCGCCCAGTGATCGGCGCGTTTCGTATGGGTGAGGGTGATAAATTCGCGCAAGGCCGCAAACGAGCAGAAACCGAACAGGACAAGAACCCCAATCCGTCCGGCGAGGAAGGCGAGGCCGATCAGGATGGCCATGACCCACCACGCCTTGATCCGCGCATTGAGATTTTCGATGGAGGCGTTCGAGCCATCCGGAGATAAGCGGCGTTGGAGGATGTAGCCGATGGCAGATGCTGCGATCAGCACGGTCAGGATCCCGAGCACGAGTGTCCATAGATCGGAATTGGCCGTGTTCATGCGTTACCGCCTGCCTGTTTGGGGGACAGACCCAGAAGCGCGGTTCGCGCCCTGTTCAGGAACGCCTCCTTGCTCTCGTTGGGTTCGATCCGAAGGGCGCTGCCGAAACTGACCGTGCATATCAACGGGATAGGCACAATTTCTCCCTTCGGCATCACCCGGTTGAGGTTGTTGATCCAGACCGGCACAAGGCAGACATCCGGTCGGCTCGATGCGAGATGAAAAAGGCCGCTTTTAAACGGCAGCAGCGATGCGTCGGTCTGATTGCGGGTACCCTCCGGGAAGAGAATCAACGACGAGCCGGCATCGATTGCGGTTGCCATGACCTCAATTGGGTCATGTGTGCGCTTGTCGCGATCACGCTCTATGAGAACGGCGTCGAAGACATCGCGCCCGATGAATCGGCTTATCGATGACTTGAGCCAGTATTCGGCACCGGCAACCGGGCGGGTGTTTCGTCTCATCCGCGGTGGCAGAACCGCCCAGACCAGGATGAAATCGCCATGACTGGAGTGATTTGCAAAATAGACGCATTGCCCCGCGGGGGCGCCCTCGGCCGGCCAGATCGCGCGAACGGCAGTGATAGCGCGCGCAAACAGAACGATAGCCGCCGCCGCAGGCTTCGCGATCACCTTTCGCACCAATGTCGTCCCCCCTGTCCCGCCTGAAGCAGATTGCAAATGTGTAGCCTTCTTTGCAACCGATCAAAAGCCCGCTTTTGAGGCAGGCCCCGATGCCTGCCCGAAACGGTGCGGCACTTCATCCGACGGGTGGAGGAAAGCGTTAACTATGCTTCGGTAGGAATGACGTCGAACACAACGGAACGAATCGATGTCGGTACAAACACGCAAGAAGCTGCAGGCAATGACCATGAGCGAAATCATCCTCTTTCCGGTTGCCTCGCGTGCGGGCGACATCGATCGATGTGCTGCGGAACTGGAGCGTTGCCATGGTGAAGACGCTGTTCATTTCTGGAAAACGGAATGCCGCCGACTTGCCGATGAGCTCGCCTCGCTCGGCTTCTCTGAAGATCAAGTCCGCCAGCAGGTGATGATCTTCCAGACTGAAGTTCAGCAGGCGCTCGTCGAGCGCTGCCAGGCCCGTGCGATTTCCCAGAGCCGGAGCGGTCGCGCCCTCAAGCGTTAAACGGAATCACGCCTTGATTCTTCGGAGCGTGCCTTCGCTGCTCGCTTCCGAACGAACATATCGCGGCCGCGCGCGGATCTTTTCATTTGCTATAACAAGTTAGCCGTCTTCGTTCGGAAATTCCGCTCGCCAAGTGGTAGTGTGATAACGTCGCGCTGAGATCCGAAAGGGTCGTCCGTGGCGATCAAACAGTCGCGATCGCTGCCTGGGGAGGAGAGCTTATGTTGCATGCGAGCTCGTCGCCTGTGACAACACACGGCTAGAGGCCACGCCACAGAACCAGCTTGCCTCATTCGGGTCGGATCGGTCGATCTCAGGTGAACTCCTGATTGTGCTTGTCATTGCACGGGTCTTGGATGACATTTTAACCCTATTGGCGGCCACGGAGGAGGTTGTCGGCAACGTCACGTAGATTGCCAACCGACTGAAGTAATCGCACGCGGCCGGACGCCGCGTGATCGCGCCGGACAAAAGGGAGGAAGCCAATGTACTCCGGGGGCCTGAAGTTCGCGTTGACTGACGAGATAGAGGCATTGCGCGATGCGGTTCGCCGTTTTGCCTGCGACCGGATTGCACCGATTGCTGTCGAAACAGACGCCAGCAACAGCTTTCCGACACCGCTTTGGCGCGAGATGGGGGACATGGGGCTTCTCGGAATCACCGCCGAGGAGACATACGGCGGCGCGGGCATGGGTTATCTTGCTCATTGTGTTGCTATGGAAGAGATTAGCCGTGCATCCGCTTCGGTGGGTCTTAGCTACGGCGCGCACTCCAATCTCTGCGTCAATCAGCTCAGCCGAAACGGAACCGCCGAGCAGAAATCACGCTACCTTCCCGGGCTGATTTCCGGCCAGCATGTCGGTGCGCTCGCAATGTCTGAACCGTCGGCGGGATCGGACGTCGTGTCGATGCAGCTTCGTGCGGACAAGCGCGGCGACAGATACATCCTGAACGGGAGCAAGATGTGGATTACGAACGGTCCGGACGCCGATATGCTGGTTGTCTACGCCAAGACCGATCCCCAGGCCGGTCCGCGTGGAATCACGGCCTTCCTCGTCGAAAAAGATTTCGAGGGTTTTTCGACTGGTCCGAAGCTCGACAAGCTCGGCATGCGGGGCTCCAATACCTGTGAGCTGATATTTTCCGATTGTGAGGTGCCCGTGGCCAACATTCTCGGCACGCTCGGCGGTGGTGTCCAGGTGCTTATGTCGGGGTTGGACTATGAACGCGTCGTACTTTCGGCCGGACCTCTCGGGATCATGGCGGCTTGCATGGACGTCGTCGTCCCCTACCTTCACGAGAGAAAACAGTTCGGCCGGGCGATCGGCGAATTCCAGCTGATGCAGGGAAAGCTCGCCGACATGTACGTCACGATGAACGCGGCCCGCGCCTATGTCTACGCTGTCGCAGGGGCGTGCGATCGAGGCGAGGCGAGTCGCAAGGATGCCGCGGGCTGTATTCTCTACGCTGCAGAAAAGGCGACGATCATGGCGCTCGAGACGATCCAGGCGCTTGGCGGCAACGGTTATACGAACGATTACCCGGCTGCGCGGCTGCTGCGTGATGCCAAGCTCTATGAAATTGGTGCCGGGACCTCGGAAATCCGGCGCATGCTGATCGGCCGTGAACTTTTCGAGGAGACGGCATGATCGAGAGAATTCACCCGCGAACCTGGCATCGGTGACAAATGACGGTTCTGAAGTCGCAAATTTCGACAAACTCGGAAAACTTCAGGACGAACCGTGCCGCGATGGCGGACGCGGTGCGCGTCGTAGAAGAAGCTGCTGTCGCCGCTGTTCAGGGTGGTGGTCCCGTTGCGCGTGAGCGCCATGTTGGCCGCGGCAAGATGCTGCCGAGAGATCGGGTCGCCGCTTTGATCGATCCAGCCACCCCCTTTCTCGAAGTGGGGCTGACAGCGGCACACGGGATGTATGGCAACGAGGCACCCGCGGCCGGGCTGATCACCGGTATCGGCCGCGTGGCCGGTGGTGATTGCATGATCATATGCAACGACGCGACTGTCAAAGGCGGAACCTACTATCCCGCGACCGTGAAGAAGCACCTGCGCGCACAGGAGATTGCTGCGCAGAACAATCTCCCCTGCATCTACCTGGTGGATTCCGGCGGTGCGAATTTGCCGAACCAGGACGAGGTGTTTCCGGATCGCGATCACTTCGGCAGGATCTTCTTCAACCAGGCGAATATGTCTGCTGCCGGGATCCCGCAAATCGCTGTCGTCATGGGCTCATGTACGGCCGGGGGTGCCTATGTGCCGGCCATGTCTGACGAGGCCATCATTGTCGAAAGACAGGGGACTATCTTTCTAGCAGGCCCACCGCTTGTAAGAGCAGCGACGGGAGAGGTCGTTTCGGCCGAGGACCTCGGCGGCGGCGACGTGCACACCCGGCTATCGGGCGTTGCGGACCACCTGGCGCGCGACGACGCCCATGCGCTTGCGCTTGCCAGGCAGCTTGTCTCCAACCTCAATCGCGCAAAAGCACCGCCAACTGTGATCAAGAATGCAGACGCCCCGCTTTATGATCCGGCGGAGATCGCTGGTATCGTGCCAGCCGATCTCAGGACGCCGTACGACGTCCGCGAGGTGATTGCCCGTATTGTCGATGGCTCGCGCTTTGATGAATTCAAACCGCTCTACGGGGCAACGCTGGTCTGCGGATTTGCCTGCATTCACGGCATCCCGGTTGGCATTCTGGCGAACAACGGTGTGCTGTTTTCAGAGTCGGCACTCAAGGGCGCGCACTTCGTGGAACTCTGCTCGCAGCGAAAGATCCCGCTCGTCTTCCTGCAGAACGTCACCGGCTTCATGGTCGGGCGGAAGTATGAGACAGAGGGAATTGCCAAACACGGCGCCAAGCTTGTCACCGCGGTTGCGACAACTGCTGTCCCGAAGATAACGATGTTGCTCGGCGGTTCTTTCGGCGCCGGCAATTATGGCATGGCAGGGCGAGCTTTTTCGCCGCGTTTCCTCTGGACCTGGCCGAACAGCCGCATATCCGTGATGGGTGGCGAGCAGGCAGCTGGTGTGTTGGCAACGGTGCGCGGCGAAGCGCTCTCTCGCGCCGGCACGCCATGGACGGCGGAGGAGGAAGCCGGTTTCAAGCAGCCCGTTCTCGATCTCTTTGAACGGCAGAGCCACCCGCTCTACGCCTCCGCGCGTCTGTGGGACGACGGGGTCATCGATCCCGCCAAGAGCCGGGACGTGCTCGGCCTGTCGCTGTCGGTTTCGTTGAATACACCGATCGAAGACACCCGCTTCGGTCTTTTCAGGATGTGAGGCGGCCATGTTCCAGAAGATCCTTGTCGCAAATCGAGGCGAGATTGCCTGCAGGGTGATCCGCACGGCAAGGCGCATGGGCATTGCCACGGTTGCCGTCTATTCCGATGCGGATGTCGGCGCGCTGCATGTCGAAATGGCGGATGAGGCCGTCCGCCTGGGGCCGCCAGCCGCGCAGGAGAGCTATCTGTCGATCGAGCGCATTCTTGCGGCTGCTCAGCGCACCGGCGCGGAAGCCATCCACCCGGGCTATGGGTTTCTGTCGGAGAACGCTGATTTTGCTGAAGCGGTTGAAGCGGCTGGTATCATCTTCATCGGACCGCAGCCGTCGTCCATCCGTGCAATGGGTTTGAAGGATGCCGCGAAAGCGCTCATGGAGCAGTCCGGCGTGCCTGTCGTACCCGGCTATCACGGTCATGATCAGCGCGACGGTTTTCTTGCCGATCAAGCCGCTTTGATTGGCTACCCCATCCTCATCAAGGCGCGTGCTGGTGGTGGCGGCAAGGGCATGCGACGTGTTGATCACGAAGACGAGTTCCTGGAAGCCCTGGTGGCCGCGCGGCGAGAGGCGAACGCAGCCTTCGGCGACGACGGCATATTGCTCGAGCGTTATCTGCTACAGCCCCGACACATCGAGGTCCAGATCTTTGGAGATCGACATGGCAGCGTCGTTCATCTGTTCGAGCGCGATTGTTCTCTGCAGCGCCGACATCAGAAGGTGATCGAGGAGGCGCCCGCGCCGGGCATGACGGCGGACATGCGATGGACGATGGGGGAGGCCGCCGTCCGTGCCGCACGCGCTATCGGCTACCGTGGCGCCGGCACAGTCGAATTTATTGCTGATGTGACGAACGGATTGTTGCCGGACCGTTTTTACTTCATGGAGATGAATACGCGGTTGCAGGTGGAGCATCCAGTCACCGAAGCGATCACCGGCGTCGACCTTGTCGAGTGGCAGCTGCGCGTTGCTGCCGGGGAGCCGTTGCCCAAGACGCAGCCCGAGCTTGAGATCTACGGCTGGGCTTTCGAGGCGCGCATCTATGCAGAGGACGCTTCCAAGGGCTTTTTGCCCGCTACCGGGACGATCGGACAGCTGAGCTTTCCAGATGTCAACGCTCGCGTCGATGCCGGTGTTCGCGCCGGCGACGCGATATCGGCCTATTACGATCCGCTGATTGCCAAGATGATTGTGCATGGGCCGAACCGCGCCAGTGCGCTTTCCCGTCTCACCAGGGCGCTAAGGGCTTCGCACATCACCGGAATGACCACCAATCTCGAATTTCTCGCCCAATTGAGCAGCCAGGACGAATTCGTTTCCGGCTATCCGGATACCGGCCTGATTGATCGCAACATCCAGCATCTGACCGCGGTTCAGCCTCCGGAGGATATTGCAATCGCACTTGCAGCTGTCTTGTCGCTCGGCATACCCAAACGACAGGAAGGCGATCCCTGGCAGGCGCTGGGGTATTGGCAGCTCTGGAGCGACATGCAACGGATCGTTACTTTGGAACACGAGGGCGGTCGTTCAAGCTTGCGGATCGCTGCCAGGGGCTTTGATTTCTTCGCCGTTCACGACGGTAAGCGGGTGATTCCGGTGAAGATCGTCAGCCGCCTCGATGACGGATGCCGGACGGAGGTAGACGGTCGGCAGATCGAGGTGAAGGCCACGCTGGCTGCCCATCAGCTCGTCCTGCGAATGGATAGCAAAACGCATGTCTTTCGCCTCCCTGATCCCTTGAATGCCGATATTGAGACCGTTGTTTCCGGCAGCAGGCTAACCGCGCCGATGCCGGGTCTCGTCAAGATCGTACGGACACAACAGAATGCGGTTGTTTCGAAGGGTGCGCCGCTTGTGGTGATGGAAGCCATGAAAATGGAACTAACCCTCGTTGCCCCTCGGGGCGGTACCATCGATACTGTTGAGGTGAATGAGGGGCAGCAGGTAGAAGAAGGTGCCCTGCTCGTCACTCTCAAAGCGGAGGAGGCGTAACCATGCCGACCGGGCATTCCTCCCTACTTCCGCGAGATGTGTCGATCGTTGAGATGGCGCCGCGCGATGGGCTGCAGAACGAGAAGGACCCGATTTCGACGAATAAGAAGATCGAACTGGTCGACGTGATCTCCGATTGTGGCTTCGAACGCATCGAGGTTACGAGCTTCGTCAGCTCCAAATGGGTGCCGCAGCTCGCCGACGCTGCCGAAGTCATGGCCGGCATCCGTCGCCGACCCGGCGTGCGCTATGCCGTGCTGACGCCGAACATCAAAGGCTTCGAGGCCGCGATGGCGGCAGACGCCGACGAGATTGCGATCTTCGCTTCCGCCTCCGAGAGCTTTTCGCGTCACAACATCAACTGTACTATTGCAGAGAGCATCGAACGGTTCCGACCCGTCGCTCAAGCGAGCCGCGAGCGCGGCATTCCCATGCGCGGCTACGTCAGTTGTGTCGTCGAATGCCCCTACGAAGGCGCCGTGGCGCCGGAGGCGGCGGCAGGGGTCGTTGACCAGTTGCATGCGCTCGGGTGCTACGAGATCAGTCTCGGGGACACGATTGGTCGTGGCCGACCGGAGGAGGTCGACCGCATGCTGGTGACGGTTCTTTCCTATGCGCCAGCCACTATGCTGGCTGGTCACTTCCACGACACCGATGGGTGGGCTCTCGACAATATAGGCGTTTCGCTGGAGCACGGTCTTCGCGTCTTCGATGCATCCGTCGGAGGGCTCGGTGGTTGTCCCTACGCGCCGGGCGCAAAGGGCAATGTCGATACGCTGGCGGTCGCGCAGTATCTCGCCCTCAAAGGCTATCGAACAGGGCTGTCGCCCGAAAAGCTGGAACAGGCGGCGGCTTTTGCCCGCAGTCTGAGGAGTGCCGCCTGATGCCGGAAACGCTGAGAATCGAGACCGACAAGCGCGGCGTGGCGCGGCTGACGCTTGCGCGTGCAGACAAGCACAATGCGATGTCTGCAAGGATGATTGATGAGCTCACCGAGGCGGCTCGTCTCCTGGGTACGGACCAGAGCGTTCGCGCGGTCATCATGGCGGGCGCCGGCAAGAGTTTTTGCGCGGGTGGGGATCTGGAATGGATGCGCGCCCAGTTCGATGCCAGTCGAGGTGAGCGAATTGCCGAGGCCCGTCGGCTGGCAATGATGTTTAAGGCGCTGAACGAGCTTCCGAAGCCGCTGATCGCTTCCGTGCATGGAAACGTTTTCGGTGGCGGCATAGGTCTCATAAGCGTCTGCGATACCGTGGTGGCTGCTGAGACGGCGCGTTTCGGCCTGACGGAAGTTCGTCTCGGCCTCATCCCCGCAACGATCAGCCCCTACGTCGTCGCGCGGATCGGCGCCTCAGCCGCGAGGCCGCTTTTCATGTCCGGCAGAGTGTTCGATGCAGAACAAGCCAGTGCTATCGGGCTTGTTGGATCCGTCGTGGCCAACGATGACCTCGACCGTGCGATTGAAGCCGCAGCGAGCGAATTTCTCGCTGCGTCGCCGCAAGCCGCTGCAAGCGCCAAAGGGCTTGTCCGCTCGCTTGGAGCGCCGATCACAGAAGAGATCATCGAGGATGTCGTGCGGCGACTTGCTGATAGCTGGGAGACGCCTGAGGCACGGAAGGGTATCATGGGATTCCTTGAGAAGCGCAACCGGACTTCCCTATAGCTCTCGGTTGGTAGGCGCCAGCACCGTCGGTTGCGTAAGCCAATCAAGAACTGGCGCGATATATTTGCAAATGCTAATACGTGTAACTTGGGAATCGTGACAATTCAATTTCTTGGTCAATGATCCTCGGAACGTGAATTGCAGCCAGTCGGCGAGCCATCGAGTGAATCGCTCGATGGGAGAGCTGTTTTCAACGATATCATGCGGAGGAGGCACCACTGGCTATCAATCTTGTTTCCAATATCATGCAGATGCTGACACCTGACGTGGTTGGGCGGCGTATTGCCACCGCGCTGAGTTTTGAAAGCAGCAAGGTACAGAGCGCTGTCGGTGCTGCCGATGCCCAGATTGATCACGCCGACGCTCAAAGCGCTGTTTGACAAGGTCTGGCCATCCCCGGAGTCTCCGAGATCCTAAAACCGACTATTGATGTTCTGAAGTTCGCGTGATCCCGGCAATTACGTTTGTGGAACCGATAAGCAAAGGAGCGAAACTCATGGCTGACAAGTCGATGTTCACAGTAGACGAATGGAAGCTCTTGCTGGAGAGCGTAATGATGGCCGGCATAGCCGTTACCGCCGCAGAACCGAGCGGCCTGTGGGGAATGCTCAAGGAGAGTATTGCCAACAGCAGCGCGCTCCTGCAGGCGAAGGCCGACGCTGCGGCAAACCCGCTGATCAAAGCGATCGTCGGCGACTTCGAAACGTCGGAAGGGCGAAGTGCGGCCCGTGATGGATTGCAGGCGAAACTCAAGGGAGCCAAGCCACAGGAGATCAAAGCAAGGTGCATCGAAACGCTCCAGCAAGCCCGCACGGTCGTTGAGGCCAAGGCGCCCGCCGATTCGGCGGCCTTTAAAAGCTGGCTCTATCAGATCAGTCAGAAAGTGGCCGAAGCCTCAAAAGAGGGTGGCTTCATGGGCATAGGTGGCGTGACCGTCAGTGAGGCGGAGAAGGCGACGCTTGGGGAGATATCGGCGGCGCTGCAGCTTGGCTAGTACCCGCCGGCGCACTGCTTTTACGCTGTCGCGCTTGCCGGGCTCGGCAACCTTCCAGACACGATCCTGTCGCGATCGATCGTCGTGCGCATGCGCCGTCGCGCCAAAAATGAACCCGTCGAGCCTTTCCAGCGCCGAGAGGTAGAGGCGGAGGCGGAGGGGTTGCGAAAGAGACTTGAGAAATGGGCCGAGAGCGTGCAGCCGTCGTGGCCAGAGATGCCGCCGGGCGTTGCCGACCGGCAGGCGGACGTATGGGAGCCGTTGTTGGCTATTGCGCAGGCGTGTGGGGAGGACTGGCATGAACGCGCCAACGAGGCAGCGATTTCCCTGCTCGCGGCGAGCGTCGATGATGAACATACGCTCGGCGTCCTTCTTCTCCGAGATCTTCGCGCGGTTTTTGCAGATGCCGAGAGGCTGGACACTGCGACGGTGCTGGAGCGGTTGCATGAGCTTGAGGAAAGTCCGTGGCGCGACATCAGGGGGAAGCCGTTGGACACGCGCCGACTGGCGAAAATGCTGAGGCTCTACGGCGTGATGCAAAAACAGGTACGTGTGACGCTTGTGACGGATGTGACGCTTTTTTCAGGGAAGGGAGAGGTGACACAAAAGCGGTTCGACGTGGACAAAGATGAGAGAGAAAAAACACAACAAAAACAATTAAGAGGGTATGAGCGTTCTGACCTCGAAGATCCGTGGAACCGCTACCTGCCTCCCTTGTCCTGAAAATGCGTCACAAGCGTCACATCCGTCACAGGACCTCATGAAGCGGCATGCCATCCGATGGCGTAATGGGTGGCATGGGATGTCTTGTTATGCGGTCGGCGATCAGGCAGTCTGGCCGCGCGGAGCGCCTCCGCCCAATTGGCGCGGGAGGGACCGATGACAGAGACGATCGCAATCGGCGGGCTGACGCTGGAATTCCTGCATGACAAGGAGCAGACGGAGGGCGGCCTCGACATGTTCCGCATGACGGTGCAGCCGAAGGCGCGCGTGCCTGTGCCCCATTACCACGAAAGTTGGGACGAAGCTGTCTACGGGCTCTCGGGAACGCTCGCATTCCGCGTCGGCGGCGAGGACGTATTCCTGTCGCCGGGCGAAAGCGTTTTCATCAGACGCGGCGTCGTGCACAGCTTCCGAAACGACAGCGAAGCCCCTGCCGTCGTGCTGTGCGTTCTGACGCCGGGCGTGCTGGGGCCGCAATATTTCCGGGAGATGGCCGCACTGTTGGCCGACGGACCGCCGGATCCGGCCAAGATGAAGGAGATTATGGCGCGGTACGGGTTGGTGGTGGGATAGGCAGTCGAGACCTTGGCGACTGCGGGTTCCACGTCGGCGCCTTAACTAGTGCTTGTCGGTCGTTCGTCCCGCTTCGCTAAAGCTGTTTGCGCGTCCCTTCCAATTCTTGCCAGTCATAAACGAAGCAACGCTCCTGCTCTCGTTGCACATCCTCGGCGGTTGTAATCCCGAAGCGGCTGTAAATCTCCGCGCCAGTTGAGGGCAGCCCGGTATTTTTTCGGACGACCAAAACCGGAAGCAAGGGCAAACCTCGAAGGTAAAGCGAGGTCGCAATCGCTGTCAGCTTAGGTCCCCACCCATTTGGAATACCGCCAAAGGTCTTCGCCAACTCGCCATAAGTGACTGTCTGACGAGCCGCCGCCGCTTGCTTCAGGAACACTGTCACGCGATCGTAGATAGACAATTTATCAAACCTTCTTTTTGGTAGTGGGGCAAAACTGCACATCGCCAACGGCGCAGTAGGTCCAGCTTGGCTCCCCAGACAAGTCAGCATATCCAGTCGCATCGCGCCTTGAGCGTTTCGAACTGATCTTCAAAAAACGCCACCGCTCCGCCTCAGGGGAAGTGGCGCAATTGTCCAATTGGCGCTCACTTGTTGCCCGGGGGTCATACAGCATTGGGAGACGTTCGGGCTTGCGGTGATCTGACAAAAGTTTGCTTTGAGCTGCCGCGGTTCATATTGCGTCTGGCGTTCACATGAAAACCCTTCTGATCTTCAAAAGCTCCCCTCGAAGCCACACACTAGCCGCAATTTCCCAGACGAGGTATTTTGCCGTCATGCCGCCGCTTCAGAACACGCGACACGAACTTTTCGCTCGAGCCATTGCCCGTGGGGATCCGGCTTATCGAGCCTACGGCGACCTCTACGGCGCTGAAAGCCACGCCGCTGAGGCGAACGGGTCCAGGGTGATGAAAAATGTAGGGTGGCTACTCGGATCGGCGAGCTGAAGGCGCGGACAGCTGTCAGGACTGAAAAAACGGCCGCTTCGCTAGTCAAGGATCTCGACGTCGCCATCGAATTCGCCAAGGCATGCAAGAACCCCTCCGCCGTGGTTCGAGCCATCGTCGCACAGGCGCGGTTGCTCGGTCTCGTTGTCGATCGGAGCGAAGTCAGTGTTCAGCATCGCCCGGCACCATGGCCGACGAAAACCATCGAACTTTCCGAGGCGGAGTGGGTGGCAAAGTTTTCGACGGGACCAGGACCGAGGCCCGCGCTGACCGACCAAGGCAAGCGGCTGGAGGCGGAGAAGCGCAAGCTCAACGGCAACACCCGTCCTGAGCCGATCGGCGAGGACAGATCAGAGAGTTGGCGACCTGCCGCTGGATCGCTCACGGCGATACCGTCCGATGTGCGCGAATGCCAGGCCGAGATACATAAACGCGAGGGTGGCCTCTTCCTTATATGCCACGTCGTCTGCCTTAAGCCGCTGCCACGTCGCAGCTTYTCTGGTCGTCAAAAACCTGCCAATAAAATATACAGCCGCCAGAAGMCACGCCCCRCCAATCAATCCCATTTTGAGCTCTCTTACACCACGTCAAGGGATAATGACACTGCCGGTTGTATTTTTCAAAGCATACGGATGGGGTATAAGGCATGGGTGGGAGCCGTGGTCCTGCCGCAGCGAGATTAGTCGAGTGGGGGCGTTAAGGCGACGGTAAGCCTCTTCGACGTTGCAGCTTGTCGCAGAATTTGACTTTACCGATACTCTCCTCGGTTGCTGGAGGGTCGCAATGCAATATGTGATGGCTGCTGTTGTTGGCGCAGGTGTAGGCTTCTTCGCCTTCTGTTTGCTCGCACCGCTGCTCCAGAGGATGGGCCTTCCCCCGTTAAGATTGGACAACCGCTCAGAGAGCGAGAGGCGCTTCAGAGCGGTCTTTGCGGCAATGGCAAAGGCACAGCGGCAGTCGCTTATTGACTGCCACATGCAAAGGCTGGGGTGCAGCAGGGAGCAGGCAATGCGATATGCGGTTGAAGACAGAGAGCGCGGCTTTGATCGATGGTGAGCTGAGCCAAAGCATCGTCAGAGCGGAAGGACACAAGTGCGACCTTTCGCTTCTTGTCGGTTTGCTGCCGTTATTTGATCTTTCGGCGACCGAGGGCGGCGATCTTAACCAAAGAGCAGTATTGCGCCGTCATCGAGGGCGAGAAGCTGTTGCTGACGAAGACGGTTTGGGAGCAGGCGCGCAGGCGCTGGCATGGCTAAACGCGAACGGAAATTGATAACGCATCCACTCTAGTACTGGTGCAGCCGAAATCCCCCGCCTGCAGAGACGTAGGGTGCAGGGAAAGGTGCAGTGCTCGACTAGATCCTTCCAGAAAAGTATACACTATCAATTAATTATCGGTGATATATGGCGGAGAGGGTGGGATTTGAACCCACGATACCCTTGCAGGTATGCCGCATTTCGAGTGCGGTGCGTTCGACCACTCTGCCACCTCTCCGCAGTTTTGGTCGGCCCATAGGGGCGCGGGCTGTCTCATAGCGAGAGTTTGCCGGGCTGGCAAGACGAAATCTCAAAGCTTTTCATCCTTTTGCCTTGACAGTTTTTTTGGGCTCGCGTATCTGCGCTTCGCAATAGGCGTGGAAAAGTCCGTGCCTTGACAGGCCTTGCGCTCGCGTGGGGTATCACCGGCAGAGAGAGTTCCGGGCGAAAGCCTCTGAAAACCCTGCTTAACTTCGACTGATAAAAAGACGGCCACCTGTTTGATGCGGGTATGAGCCGGAACGAACATGAAAGGATAAAAAATGTTCGCAGTCATCAAGACCGGCGGTAAGCAGTACCGTGTGGCAGCAAACGATGTGCTGACCATCGAGAAGCTTGAAGTCACCGCTGGCGATTCGATCGAATTCACCGAAGTCCTCGTTATCGGCGAAGGCGCCGACGCTGCGATTGGTGCTCCCTTCGTCAAGGGCGCTTCGGTCAAGGCCGAAGTGGTCGAGCACAACCGCGGCAAGAAGGTCATCGCCTTCAAGAAGCGCCGTCGTCAGAACTCGAAGCGCACGCGCGGCCATCGCCAGCATCATACGGTTGTTCGTATTACGGACATCGTGGCTGCCAAGTAAGATCACGGGACTTAAGGTTTAAAGGAGAACTCCAATGGCACACAAAAAAGCTGGCGGTTCGTCGCGCAACGGTCGTGATTCCGAATCCAAGCGCCTTGGCGTGAAGAAGTTCGGCGGCGAAGCCGTCATTTCAGGCAACATCATTCTGCGTCAGCGCGGTACGCAGTGGCATCCGGGTTCCAACGTCGGCCTCGGCAAGGATCACACGATCTTTGCTCTTACCGCCGGCAATGTGAACTACCGAACGAAGGCCAACGGTCGCGTATACGTGTCTGTCATGCCGAAAGCGGAAGCAGCGGAATAAGCCGGTAGCGCTTTATAGCAGCCGGTGTCTCATCGACCCGGCTGAGCGTACAAGGTTCAGTCAAGAAAAAAGGGGAGATGGGGCACCACCCATCTCCCCTTTTTCTTTACCTCAAGGAGGACTGAACCATGCAAGGCGAATTGTTAAGGGAAGGCCAATTGCGGTCTCCCAAGGAGCGGCTGAGGCCGGAGCGGTTAAGGACCGATTGCCCCGTCTTATTATCGGAACGGCTCGTCATGCGCGCGCCGCACGAAGAAGACATCGACGCCCTTGCCCATCTCGCCAACAACGCCAAAGTCGCCACAATGGTATCGCGCATGCCGCACCCATATACGGCCAATGATGCCGCCGACTTCGTGCGCCGCACGAAAGATGGCGAGATTGGCAAGTGCGTCTATGCCATTACCAAAGCTGAAAACGGTGCCTTCATGGGCTGCTGCGGGGTGGAGCCGCATCTCGACGGGAGAACCGTCGAGATCGGGTATTGGCTTGGAGAACCATACTGGAATCAAGGCTTTATGACTGAGGCGTGCCACGCTCTCGTCGATATGGTCTTCCGCACGAGGCAGGATGTCGATCAGATCGACGCCCGTTGCCGGGTGATGAACGTCGCATCGCGGCGGGTCATCCAGAAGTGCGGTTTCCAGTTCCAGGGTTCCGGGCTGGCCGCGTCCCTGGCGCTCGGCAGCAACGTGCCGGTCGAATGGTACCGGCTCGACCGCAAGACCTGGATGTCGCTCAGAAGCTGGGGGAGCGTCCTATGAACGCGATCAGTGTCCAGAGACCCAGGAGCCAGTCTAAGTCACCCGGCCCGCTGCCGGTCATCACGACGGACCGGCTGACGCTGCGCCCGCACAGGCTCAGCGATGCCGACGCCATCGCGCAATCGCTCTCCGATTTCGCAGTTACCCGCATGCTGGCGCGCGTTCCGGCACCTTACGATCGGCAGGACGCGCTCGACTGGCTCGTGCCCGCCACGTCAGGTGGCTTGCCGGATTGGCAGCTGGCAATCACCACAGGCGACGATGCGCATATCGGCACGGTTGCGATCGAGCTTCGGCACGGCCGCTGGCACCTCGGCTATTGGCTGAACCGCTACTACTGGCGGCGCGGCTACATGAGCGAGGCGGTTGCGGCAGCGCTGGAGCGTTTCTCGCGGCGCATGCCGGAGACGCCGGTTCATTCCGGTGTCTTTGCCGACAACCCGGCCTCACTGCGGCTGCAAGAGAAGCTCGGCTTCCGCATGACCGGTTGCAGCGAAATCTACAGTTTCGCGCGCAACACCATGGTCACGCATGTCGAGACGCTACTGAAGCCCGGCGCGTTGCAGATGGGCAAGACGGCCTGACAAGAAGCGCCTCGAAATCTTTTCGCGGCGCTTCATTCACCGATCTCGACCCACACAGGGAAGTGGTCGGAACCTGTGGGCGTCGTGTGGACGCTCGCGGATTTCAGGCGGGGTTCGAGACCGCCGCTCACGAAGCAGTAGTCCAGATGCATGCGTTTGCCATGATCCGCAGGGTCCATCCAACTATAGCTTCCGTGGCTATAGCCGTTCAGCGCAGCGAGCGCGTCGATCGGCGTGCCTATGCGGGACGTGCGACCGTAGTAGCCGTCCTTGTTTCCGGCGAAAGAGCAATATTCCGGCGATTCCGGCACCATGTTGAAGTCGCCCATGACGACGTAGTTCTCTGGCAGCGGAGGATCGCTGACATCGAACTCGATGGCGCCGGTTACCGATCCACCTTCGTGGGTGAAAGCGTTGATGCGGTCGTTGAGATACACAAGCTGGCGGATGCGTTCGTCGGCGGAGACGTGATCGAGGTGAACGGAATAGACGCGCAGGGCGCCGTCAGGCGTGTCGACGACGGCTTCGGTCGCGCCCCGCTGCAGATTGAGCTTGGAGATGGTGCGGCTGCGCGGAAGAAGCAGCGTACGCGTGGACAGGATAGGCCAGCGGGACAGCACCATGTTGCCGAATTGAAAGCGGAATGCGCGCTGTGAAAGCGCCCCTTCGGGCGGTTCGACATGTAGATCGCAGGCGGGGCCATAGACCCAGAAGTGGTCGGGGAAAAGGGCGGCGAGGTCCGCCACCATGTCGGCATGCCGGTTCCTGACGAACCCTCTGGTGACCTCCTGAAGCGCGATGACATCCGCGCCCTGAAGGCTTTCGGCGATTCGCTCGAGATTGTAGAACCCGTCGAGACCGAAGCCGTACTGTATGTTATAGCTCGCAAACCTAACGATAATCTTTGACCTCCGGCTGAACGGCCTATATCGATCAGGCCAAGACGGGCGTCCAACTGACACCGAATGATGGAAGTAAAATGAAATTTCTCGACGAAGCAAAGGTCTATATCAAGTCTGGGGACGGAGGTGCCGGTAGCGTCTCCTTCCGGCGCGAGAAGTTCATCGAG
Source organism: Rhizobium sp. P1_C7 (assembly GCF_056406295.1). NCBI lineage: Bacteria > Pseudomonadati > Pseudomonadota > Alphaproteobacteria > Hyphomicrobiales > Rhizobiaceae > Rhizobium > Rhizobium sp. P1_C7. The sequence continues at coordinate 242,011 of NZ_JBFUAL010000006.1, read as the reverse complement.
TTCGGCGGTCCGGATGGCGGTGACGGCGGGCGCGGCGGCGACGTGTGGGTGGAAGCTGTCAACGGCCTTAACACGTTGATCGATTTCCGTTTCCAGCAGCACTTCAAGGCGACGATCGGCATGCACGGCATGGGCAAAAACCGCACGGGCGCCAATGGCGACCATGTGACGCTGAAGGTGCCGGTTGGAACGCAGATTTTCGAGGAAGACCAGGAAACGCTTATCTGCGACCTGATTGAGGAAGGGCAACGCTTCTGCCTCGCTCGCGGCGGCAACGGTGGTTTCGGCAACGCGCACTTCAAAACCTCGGTCAACCAGGCGCCCGATTGGGCCAATCCCGGCCTGGCAGGTGAAGAAAAGACGATCTGGCTGCACCTCAAGCTGATCGCCGACGCCGGTCTCGTGGGGTTGCCGAATGCCGGCAAGTCTACCTTCCTCGCTGCGGTCACGCGCGCCCGCCCGAAGATCGCCAACTACCCATTTACGACGCTGCATCCGAATCTCGGCGTGGCAACGATCGACGAGCGGGAGTTCATTCTGGCTGACATTCCAGGCCTGATCGAGGGTGCTCACGAGGGCATTGGCATTGGCGACCGCTTCCTTGGACATGTAGAGCGCACCCGCGTGCTTCTGCATCTCGTCTCCTCGCAGGAGGAGAATGTCGGCAAGGCCTATAAAACGGTGAAGCACGAACTGAGGGCCTATAGCGACGAGATCGGTGACAAGCCCGAGATCGTCGCACTGTCGCAGATCGACGTACTCGATGAGGCTACGCTGAAGAAAAAGACGAAGGAACTGGCGAAGGCATGCGGCAGCACGCCGTTCCAGATTTCGGCGGCAACGGGCAAAGGTATGACCGAGGTGCTGCGTGCGCTTCGCGACATCATCGTCGATGCCAATACGGTCGAGAAGCCAGCAAAAACGCCGAAGCTGCGTCATCGCGATATCGCGGTGGACGAGGGCGAGGCCAATGACTAGCCGAAAGCCGATCGGCAAGTGCCGTCGCATCGTCATCAAGATCGGCTCCGCTCTTCTCGTCGATCGCAAGGCCGGACTGAAGAAGAACTGGCTGGACGCGATGTGCGCCGATATCGCCGGCCTTAAGGCCAAGGGCGTGGAGGTCCTGGTTGTGTCCTCGGGGGCGATCGCGCTCGGGCGCTCGGTTCTCGGCCTTCCGTCCGGGGCGCTGAAGCTCGAGGAAAGCCAGGCGGCGGCGGCTGTCGGGCAGATTGCGCTTGCCCGCGCCTGGTCTGAGAGCCTATCGCGCGACGATATTGTTGCCGGGCAGATCCTGTTGACGCTCGGCGATACCGAGGAACGTCGCCGCTATCTCAACGCGCGTGCGACGATCAAACAGCTTCTGAAGATCGGCGCAGTTCCGATCATCAACGAGAACGATACGGTCGCGACGAGCGAGATTCGCTATGGCGACAACGACCGCCTGGCGGCGCGAGTCGCCACCATGACCGGCGCCGACCTTTTGGTCCTGTTGTCCGATATTGACGGCCTATATACGGCGCCACCGCATCTCGACGCGAATGCGCAATTCCTCGACACCATTGCCGAGATCACGCCCGAGATCGAAGCCATGGCCGGCGGAGCGGCATCCGAACTGTCGCGTGGCGGAATGCGCACCAAGATCGACGCCGGCAAGATCGCGACGACCGCTGGATGCGCGATGATCATTGCATCGGGCAAGACCGACAGCCCGCTTTCGGCGATGGAGAACGGTGCGCGTTCGTCCTGGTTCGCGCCCTCCGGTACGCCGGTAACTGCACGCAAGACGTGGATTGCGGGTCAACTGCAGCCTGCGGGCGAGCTTCACGTCGATGATGGAGCGGTTGCCGCGCTGGGCGCCGGCAAGAGCCTGCTGCCCGCCGGCGTGCGCAAAGTCGTGGGTCTCTTCAGCCGCGGCGACACGGTTGCGATCGTTGGTCCGAATGGAAGAGAGTTCGCACGCGGGCTGGCGGGATACGATGCCGATGAGGCCCGGCAAATCACCGGCCGCAAGTCGGCGGAGATTGAAGCGATTCTCGGCTATGCCGGGCGCGCGGCCATGATCCATCGCGACGACATGGTGATGACGGCGCAGCTCAATTCGAAATCGGAAAGGCAGAAGAAGGACGCAGCCCATGCTTGATACCGTTGTGCAAGGCCCTGACATTGACGCGCTGATGAAGGACATCGGCCGCAAGGCAAAGGCTGCAGCGCGACCGCTGGGCTTTGCGTCCACCGAGGCGAAGAACGCCGCGCTGAACGGGATGGCTGATGCAATCCTTGCCAACAAGGACCGGATTCTTTCCGAAAACGCCAAGGATCTCAAGGATGTTGCCGGCACGGATATGCTCGCTTCGTTCGTCGATCGCCTGACGCTGAACGACAGCCGTATCGTCGACATGGCAGAGGGAGTTCGGGCGATTGCCGCTCTCAGGGATCCGGTCGGCGAAGTGATCGCGGCCTGGGACCGGCCGAACGGCCTTGAGATCGAGCGCGTTCGCACGCCGCTCGGCGTCATTGGCGTTATTTTCGAAAGCCGGCCGAATGTGACGGCGGATGCTGGCGCACTGTGCCTTAAGGCCGGCAATGCGGTCATTTTGCGTTGCGGTTCCGACTCGCGCCGTTCATCGCAAGCTATTCACGACTGCCTCGTCCAGGGGCTGAAGGCTGCCGGGCTTCCCGAGCATGCTATCCAGTTGGTGCCGGTGAGGGATCGCGCCGCGGTCGGGGCCATGCTGGGAGGATTGGACGGCGCCATCGACGTGATTGTCCCACGCGGCGGCAAGAGCCTGGTGGCCCGGGTGCAAAGCGAAGCGAGAGTGCCGGTGTTTGCCCATCTCGAGGGTCTCTGCCATATCTATATCGATGTCTCGGCCGATCTCGACATGGCCAAGAAGGTCGTTGTCAACGCGAAGATGCGTCGTACCGGCATTTGCGGAGCGGTGGAGACCATTCTGGTCGATGCTGCTGCCGCGGATAGGTACCTTGCCCCGCTGCTTGAGGCGCTTTCAAGCGCCGGTTGCGAAATTCGCGGATCATCCGCCGTCGTAGGCGCAGTGCCCGGGACGAAGGCTGCCACGGAGGAAGATTGGTCGACCGAGTATCTTGATGCCATCGTGTCCGTTGCCGTCGTCGATGGGATTTCGGGCGCGATCGCGCATATCCAGAAGTATTCGTCGAACCACACGGAAGCGGTGATCGCGCACGATCCTGGCGTCGTCCAGCGCTTCTTCAGCGAAGTCGATTCCGCCATCCTGCTGCACAACGCATCGACGCAGTTTGCCGATGGCGGCGAGTTCGGCATGGGTGCGGAGATCGGCATCGCGACCGGTAAAATGCATGCTCGGGGGCCGGTGGGCGTCGAACAACTTACCTCCTTCAAATACCGCGTGCACGGCACCGGACAAACCCGGGCCTGACGTGACCACAGGCGACATCGACCGACGCTATCTTCGCATGCCGCACGCAGAGCGGGGAATGGTGGTCGGTCTTTTTGGGGGGTCCTTCAATCCACCGCATCAGGGGCATGGGCTTGTCGCCGAGATCGCCATCAAGCGACTGGGGCTTGACCAGCTCTGGTGGATGGTGACGCCGGGTAATCCGCTGAAGGATCGAAGCCAGCTGCTGCCACTATCGGAGCGTGTCGAACTCAGCGAGCGCCTTGCAAAGCACCCCGCAATCAAGGTTACGGCTTTCGAGAAGGACTTCGGAACCAGCTACACCGCCAACACGCTGGCGCGTGTCAAAGCCTGCAATCCGCATGTACATTTCATCTGGATCATGGGCGCCGACAGTCTGAAGACGTTCCATCGCTGGCAGAAGTGGCAGGACATTGCCCGCACGTTTCCGATCGCGGTCATCGACCGCCCGGGTGCGACGCTGTCGTTCCTATCCTCGAAGATGGCGAAGACGTTTGATTTCGCCCGTATCGACGAAGACGACTCACGGGCGCTATGGAAAAAGCCAGCGCCGGCCTGGACTTTCATCCATGGACCGAGGTCGCGCCTCAGTTCGACCGCGATCCGCGCCAAGAACGGATCGTAGACTTTTATTGGGACGTGCCAGACAGCGAAAAGCCCGACGGGGGAGGATCCGTCGGGCTTTTAAACTTGATCGACAACTGGGAGGAGGAGTGTTGCCGATCCACATCAAACGGCTTTGGGAGGAGGAGATCGCCGTTCGATGGAGATGTTTTACCATAAATCGCCCAGACTGGAAGCTGGTTCGCTGCATTGCAGCAATGCTGGTTTCGCATACCTCAGCGCAAGCGCCGTCTCTAGATGCTTGTTACATTGGCATATTGACTGATTTGTGGGTCTCGTTTCCCGGTCTCCAGCCCAGTTCGCGGGAGATTTGGCGGTTTTATCGACTCGTGCTCTATTTGGTCGCCGACACCTATGCGCTTCACGAATGCGTGATTCAGCGTGATTCCGCACGTCTCCTTCGGTTGTATCGAGCTAAATATATCGCTAGCCAAGCTCGCGATCACGTTATATCTCTGGGGATATTTCGAAGCGCAGGAGCGAATTTATGCATAGCCGTCGTCAATGGATCAAACTTGCGGCTGCGGCCGTTTCGGTTGCCTGGCTGGGCATTGCAGCAACGCCGGCGTTAGCGGCGGAAAAGGTCACAGTCTTTGCGGCAGCCAGCCTGAAGAATGCACTCGACGCGGCGAATGCCGCATGGGCGACCGATGGCGGCGGAGAAGTCATAGCATCCTATGCGGCAAGTTCTGCGCTGGCAAAGCAGATAGAGGGCGGTGCGCCGGCCGATATCTTCATTTCCGCGGATCTGGACTGGCTGGACTATGTTGCCAAGAAAAACCTGATCAAGGCCGACACCCGCTCCAATCTGCTCGGCAACAGCATCGTGCTCGTCGCTGCCAGGGATCATGCCACGCCCGTCGAGATCGCCAAGGGATTCGACCTTGCAGCGTTGCTCGGCGACGGCAAGCTCGCGATGGGCGAAGTCAAGTCGGTGCCTGCCGGCAAGTACGGCAAGGCCGCGCTCGTATCTCTCGGCGTCTGGCCTTCTGTTGAAGCCAAGGTTGCCGGCGCAGAGAGCGTTCGCGCGGCGCTTGCGCTCGTGTCGCGCGGCGAAGCTCCCTTCGGCATCGTCTACAAGACAGATGTCAACGCCGATCCGGGCGTTGCGGTCGTCGGCACGTTCCCGGCCGATTCTCACCCGCCGATCATCTACCCGGTCGCCATTCTCACCGAGAGCAAGAACCCCGCCGCCGCTGCCTACCTGGAGTTTCTGAAGTCGGAGAAGGCGGCGCATTTCTTCACGGATCAAGGCTTCACGATCTTGAAATGATTGCGGATCTAACATCGATAAGCAGCAGGAAGGCCTGCTTCGACGGGCCTTCTACTTTCCGGGAGCGATGACGGTTGGAAGCACTCGGCTTGAGCAGCGACGAATGGACCGCGATCCTGCTCAGCCTGCGTGTGTCGGTGGTCGCGATGCTCGCCAGCCTGCCCTTCGGGATTGGCGTCGCTCTCCTTCTGGCGCGGGGGCGTTTTTGGGGCAAATCCATCCTCAACGGCATCGTCCATCTGCCGCTGATCCTGCCCCCGGTGGTTACCGGGTTCGTGCTGTTGATCCTTTTCGGCCGACGCGGGCCGATTGGCAGCTTTCTCGATCAGCATTTCGGCATCGTCTTTTCGTTCCGCTGGACGGGTGCCGCACTTGCCTGCGCGGTCATGGCCTTCCCGTTAATGGTGCGCAGTATTCGGCTCTCCATCGAGGCGATCGACCGAAAACTGGAGGAGGCGGCCGGGACGCTTGGTGCCAGTCCGCCCTGGGTGTTTCTGACAATAACCCTGCCGCTGGCATTGCCGGGGATCATTGCCGGCATGATCCTTTCCTTCGCCAAGGCGATGGGGGAATTCGGGGCGACGATCACGTTTGTTTCCAACATCCCCGGCGAGACGCAGACGCTTTCGGCGGCGATCTACTCCCTCACGCAGGTGCCGGGCGGCGATGCAGGCGCGTTGCGGCTGACGCTGGTGGCCGTCGTCATCTCGATGGTCGCGCTGCTGGCTTCGGAACACTTTTCGCGCATCGTTGGACGGAGGATCGATCCGGTATGACGCTCGTGGTGAAAGCAAAACACCGGCTCGGCGCGTTTTCGCTTGACGCCGCTTTCACGTCAGAGCGCGGCATCACTGCGCTTTTCGGTCGCTCAGGCTCGGGCAAGACGTCATTGATCCGCATTATCGCCGGTCTTGCTCGGCCACACGAGGGGCTGGTTGCGCTAGACGAGGAGGTGCTGATCGACACGGCTCAGCGGATCTTCGTTGCCAAGCATCGCCGGCGGTTTGGCTACGTATTTCAAGAGGCGCGGCTGTTTCCGCACCTTAGCGTTCGTCACAATCTTTCTTACGGCCAATGGTTCGCCTCGGTCGGAGTAGCGAGGGAGAGCCTCGATCGGATTGTTGCATTGCTCGGAATCGAGGCGTTGCTCGATCGTAGGCCGGAAAAGCTCTCCGGCGGCGAGAAGCAGCGGGTGGCCATTGGCCGGGCCCTGCTGTCATCGCCGCGCCTGCTTTTGATGGACGAGCCGCTCGCTGCGTTGGATGATGCTCGCAAGGCCGAGGTCATGCCTTACCTCGAACGCCTTCGCGACGAGATGGATATCCCGATCGTCTATGTCAGCCATTCGATCGCCGAGGTAGCGCGCCTGGCCGACCAGGTCGTGGTAATGCAGGACGGCAAGGTCGAGGCGGTGGGGTCTGCGATCGATGTGCTGAGTCACCCATTGGCCTCTTTCGACCGCCGCGAAGCCGGCGTCCTGCTTGAAGGCAAGGTGGAGTGCGTCGATGAGCGGCACTGCATTGCCACGATCGCCTTGAAGTCCGCGCAGCTTCATGTTCCCGAGGCCAATTTGCTCCCGGGCAAGGCGGTGCGCGTGCGCATTCCCTCCCGTGATGTTATGCTGGCAACGAAAAGACCGGAGGGGCTGAGTGCGCTGAACGTTCTCGAAGCCACTGTCCGGGAATTAAAGCCCGCCGGCGAAGCGACGGTTGACGTTGTCGTCGATTGCGGCGGTGACGCGATCATTTCCCGGATCACAGGCTTTTCGGCTGAGCGCCTGGAATTGCGGGTAGGCACGACCATCTTCGCCATCATCAAAACCGTGGCGTTGGAACCGTGATCAGCCGCTCGAGCTGCCCCGTCGGGATCGATTGGCTTCCAGCCAGGCCAGATCGTCGGCAAGCGTCGCTCGCAAGGTTTGCTCCATTTGTCTGAAGCGGGCGAGCAGCGCTTCGCCAAACGGCGTCAAAGCTGCACCGCCGCCCTTCTGGCCACCGCGCTGGGATTCGACGACGGGCTCTTTGAACATCCGGTTCATGTCACTAACGAGCAGCCAGGCGCGGCGGTAGGACATGTCCATGGCACGTCCCGCGGCCGATATGGATCCGGTCTCGCTGATGTGTTCGAGCAGATCCATCTTGCCGCGTCCCAGGCGATCATCCTGCGGAAAGCTGATGCGGAGAATGGGAACAAGCGTGTTGTCGGCGTCGTTTTTCATCGGCGGTCTTTGCATTCGGAGAGGAGTCATGACTTTACGCAGGGCTGCATCAACTGTACACAGCCGCCTCACTGCAGTCGTGAGACATAGGTTCCCTCTCCCGCGCCAAATCCGGCATTCACGCATTGTGATCGCACGTGTCTTGAAACGTTAGTGGTTTGGTGCCTATCTTAACCATGATTTGGTTTGCCAAATCAGTGATGTGCATAGTCTGTCATTCCGAGAAAGGGAAAGCACTGACAACAGTACACGCCAAGGGAAGAACGCTTGCCGTTATCCCGAAGAGCCCGGAACGTGGCGTCGATGCCGCTGCCCGCGCTCTGCACGCCGTCCTCGTAAGCCTCGAGGACTCCAAAGCTGAAGATATCGTCACGATCGACATTGCCGGAAAATCGGCGCTCGGAGACTTCATGGTTGTCGTCTCTGGCCGCTCGAGCAGGCATGTCATGGCGATTTCGGACCACTTGCTGACTGACTTGAAAGATGAGGGCTTCGGTACAGCCCGCGTCGAAGGTCAGGAAGGCGGCGATTGGATCCTGATCGATACCGGCGATATCATCGTGCACGTATTCCGCCCTGAAATCCGCGAGTTCTACAACATCGAAAAGATGTGGGCGGCTCCGGACATGGATGAGACCGTGCACTAACCAGTCCGTCTGGACGTCACGTCCGGCGCCTGATAGACGGCAACTGATTGAGCCGGAGTGATGGCACCCGGCTCGCGACTATTTTTGTGTCGCCGGGTGCTGAATGGCGGGAGCAAGCGGATGCGTGTTGGTCTTTTTGCCGTGGGGCGGCTTAAATCCGGCCCAGAGAAAGATCTTGCGGCGCGCTATTTTGATCGTTTTGCCAAGGCCGGTCCTGCGGTCGGCCTCGAATTCTCCCGCGTTGCCGAAGTTGGTGAAAGTCGGGCCTCGAACGCCGAAACCCGCAAGCGCGAGGAAGCGGTCATGCTGCAGAAATCGCTTGCGGATGGAAGTGTCCTCATTCTGCTGGATGAGCGTGGCAAGGCGCTGGACAGCGAAGGCTTCGCCAATCTCCTTGGAAATTATCGGGACCACGGCAAGCGTGATCTGACCATCGCCATCGGCGGCGCCGATGGACTTGATCCTTCTCTCTACGATCGGGCTGACGCGACGCTCTGCCTTGGCAAGATGACGTGGCCGCATCAATTGGTGCGCACACTGATCGCAGAGCAGTTGTATCGCGCCGTGACAATTCTTTCCGGCCATCCCTATCATCGCGTATGAGCCCACCGGATCTCTCACCCAGGCGTGAGTTGCCCGCGGGCCACTGTCTCTCGATCTTTCTGGCAAAGCATGCCAAATCAGCTTAATCTTCGCGCGATTTTAGAGGACCTCCCGACGCGCATGCCAACTCCTGCATTCAAGCGAAAGTATGTGACCCTGGCTGCGGTGCTGGGAGCGTCCTTGATTGCTGCAGGCTGGGTTGATGCGTTCGCCCAAGCACCCCTGTCCGTTCCGGGTGGCGAAGCGGAGATCTCTCCTATTTCTCCTGATACCTCCGCAACGACTGCAGCGACGGTGGCTCGGGCCGAGCCTGCTGATCCAGCCGCCGAACTGGAGAAAAAGCGGGACGAAACCCGCGTCGAGCTCGAGGCCCTGTCCAAGACCATCAGCCTTTCGTCAGAGAAGGTCGGGGAACTGCAGAAGAGCATTGCAGATCTGGACAAGAGTACCAGCAGCGTTCGACAGGCGCTGATCGATTCCGCCGCCCGACGCAAATCGCTGGAGAAGCAGATTCTCGAGAGTGAGAAGAAGCTGTCGGATTTCGGCGTGAAAGAAGACGCCGTGCGCCGTTCGCTGCATGAACGTCGCGGTCTGCTTGCAGAGGTGCTTGCCGCACTGCAGCGCATGGGCCGCAATCCTCCGCCAGCACTTCTCGTGACGCCGGACGATGCGCTAGGCTCGGTGCGCAGCGCCATTCTGCTTGGCGCTGTGGTGCCTGGCATCCGCAAGGAGACCGACAAGCTTGCCGCCGATCTTGGCAGTCTTTCCTCCCTGCAGGCCGCCAGCGCTGCGGAAAAGACCGGCCTGACCGCGACGATGACGAACAGCCTTGAGGAAGAGCGGCGCATGGATATGCTTCTCGTCGAGAACGATAAGCTGAGCCGCAGCAATGCCGCGGAACTTGAAGTCGAGCGGAAGCGCTCCGAAGATCTCGCGGGCAAGGCGACCAGTCTGGAGGGACTTGTCGCGTCGATGGAAACAGAGATTTCCTCAGTCCGCCAGGCAGCCGCCGCAGCGCGTCAGGCGGAGGAAAACCGCAAGCTTATGACCGATGCGCAGCGGGCTCAGGCCAAGGCGCTCGCCGACAGCGGCGTGCCTGATAAAAACCGTATTGCGCCCGCATATCCATTCTCAGATTTGAAGGCGAAGCTGGAATTGCCGGTGGCAGGAGATATGCTTCGCCATTTTGGCGATGCCGATGGAACCGGGCACGAGGCCATGGGAATGACGCTTGCCACCAATCCGGAAACGGTGGTCACCGCGCCCGCAGACGGGCTCGTGGTTTATGCCGGCTCATTTCGTAGTTATGGCCAGATGATCATCCTTGATGCGGGCGACGGCTACCATCTCGTTCTCTCGGGTATGGAGACGATCAGCACCCGCCAGGGCAAGTTCGTTTTCGCCGGTGAGCCGCTCGCCGTGATGGGCGCAAAAAGAGTGGCGAGCGCAACTGCATTGGCGCTGGAAACCAGCCGGCCAACACTTTACATTGAATTTCGAAAAGACGGGAAACCGGTCGATTCCCGACCGTGGTGGACCGCCAAAGACACTGGAAAGGCACGCAATGATTCGTAGGGCTTCTCTTGTTCTGGTTGGCGCATTGATGGGTGCGACTGCCATGAGCGTCATTTATTCCGCGGGCGTGCCTGCGGAAGCGGCGGGGGCGTCCACCTACAAGGAGCTGTCCGTGTTCGGTGACGTATTCGAGCGGGTACGCGCGCAGTACGTCACGCCGCCCGCCGAGGACAAGCTCATCGAGAACGCCATCAACGGCATGCTCTCTTCGCTGGATCCGCATTCGAGCTACATGAATGCGAAGGACGCTGCAGACATGCAGACCCAGACGAAGGGCGAATTCGGCGGTCTCGGTATCGAGGTCACCATGGAAGACGAACTCGTCAAGGTTATCACGCCGATCGACGATACGCCCGCGGCCAAGGCCGGCGTTCTGGCAGGAGACTACATCTCCGAAATCGATGGCCAGTCGGTGCGAGGTCTGAAGCTTGAGGACGCGGTCGAGAAGATGCGCGGCCCGGTCAACACGCCGATCAAGTTGACGCTGATCCGTAAGGGTGCCGACAAGCCGATCGAACTGACGATCGTGCGCGACGTCGTTGCGGTTCAGGCCGTCAAGTCGCGTGTCGAGGATGATGTCGGCTACCTCCGCGTCATCTCCTTCACGGAAAAAACCTACCCGGATCTGGAAAGGGCGATCGAGAAGATCAAGAAGACCGTACCGGCAGACAAGCTCAAGGGCTACGTGCTTGACCTGCGTCTGAACCCGGGCGGGCTGCTCGACCAGGCGATCCAGGTTTCCGACGCGCTGCTGCAGCGTGGCGAAGTGGTTTCGACACGTGGTCGTAACCCTGACGAAACCCGACGCTTCAACGCCGGTCCGGGCGATCTGACGGATGGAAAGCCGGTGATCGTGCTGATCAACGGTGGTTCGGCCTCGGCTTCGGAAATCGTCGCTGGCGCGCTGCAGGATTTGCGCCGGGCCACGGTGCTCGGCACGCGTTCGTTCGGCAAGGGATCGGTCCAGACGATCATCCCGCTTGGCGAAAACGGTGCGCTGCGTCTGACGACGGCGCTCTACTATACGCCGTCGGGCAGGTCTATTCAGGGCACGGGCATCACCCCCGACATCAAGGTAGACGAGCCGCTGCCAGATGCTCTCAAGGGCAAGATGGTGACTGAGGGCGAGTCCAGCCTGCGTGGGCACATCAAGGGCCAGAGCGAAACTGACGAAGGTTCTGGCTCTGTTGCCTATGTTCCTCCGGACCCGAAGGATGACGTCCAGCTCAACTACGCGCTCGACCTTCTGCGCGGCAAGAAGACGGACCCGTCTTTCCCGCCGAATCCAGACAAGGCCGTCAGCGCCAAGTGATGATCGAATGAGGCGTCAGGCCGGATACCATATCCGGCCTGACGCCTTTTTGCTGTCCCGATCCCGGAAACAAGAATGAGCACGGACCTACACGCACCCCTGGGGCAGAATCGCAAACCCGGCCGAAAGAGGCCGGGCATTTTGCGGACGGGCCGCGTGCTTGCCGGTATTTGCCTCATTCTCATTGGCGGATTTTCGCTCTTTACCGCATTTCGCGGTGACGGGGTGACGCGCGAGAAGGCGCCCGCGTGGGAAGAGGCCTCTGCGCCTCCCACCGACACTGTGCAGACGCGGGCTGAGCCGCAAGTGTCACCTGCCGGCAGCATGCCGCGATCCGACCCGCAGTCGGGCGCGACCGTCGAACAGATGGTTGCAGGCGATGGCTCCGTTGTGACCAAGTACAGTCCCAAGACGCGCGACGGCAACGGTCCGGTTCTGGTGGACGCCATGCAGATGGGCCAGGACCCGCGCATGGCGGCGATCCCGAATGATGCCTTGTTGGAAGATACGCCGGCTGGACGGCTGCCGATCGTCGGACCGGATGGCCGTCGGCCGATGGACCAATATGCGCGCCCGTGGTCGGGTGCGCACGGGACGCGTATTGCGATCGTCGTCAGCGGGCTCGGTCTCAGCCAGACCGGCACGCAGCGCGCCGTTCAGCAGCTGCCGGAAGAGGTCACATTCGCATTTGCAGCCAGCGGCAACAGTCTGCAGCGATGGATGCAGGATGCACGCCGGGCCGGGCATGAAATTCTATTGCAGGTACCCTTTGAACCGTTCGATTACCCGGCAAACGATCCTGGCCCCGACACGCTGCTTACCTCGAAGTCTGCCGCCAAGAACGTCGAGAGCCTGCATCGTGCGATGGGCGAGATTACGAACTATACCGGTATCATGAACTATCAGGGCGGGCGGTTCTTGTCGGACCCCGCCGCGCTGGAGCCGGTCATGCGCGATATCAGCAAACGCGGCCTGCTGTTTCTCGATGACGGAACATCGGCGCAGTCAAAGACGGCTGCTATCGCGAAGGGGACGGACCTTCCCCATACCTTCGCCGACGTTCAGCTCGACAGACAGGTCGATGTGAACGCCATCCTGCAGAAGCTGGACGAGCTGGAGCGGGTCGCAAAACGCAACGGACAGGCGATCGGCGTCGCATCCGCCTTCGATGAGAGCATTGACGCAATTTCCAAATGGACGGAAGAAGCGGCTATGCGCGGTATCGAGATCGTCGGCGTTGCCGCATTGACGAATGATCCGAGGAAACCGTGAGCAAAGATACACCGATGAGAAAGTCGATCGTGAAAGCCGAAGATCTGCCCTATCGCCCGTGTGTCGGGGTGATGGTCCTCAATCGTTATGGGCTTGTGTGGGCGGGGCGCCGCATTGCTGAGGAAAACTCCGAATATGACGGATCGCCGCAGCTCTGGCAGATGCCGCAAGGCGGAATTGACAAGGGCGAGGACCCGCTCGAAGCGGCCTATCGCGAGCTCTACGAAGAAACCGGCATGCGAACCGTGACGCTGCTTGCAGAAGCCAGCAACTGGATCAACTACGACCTGCCGCCGCAAATGCTCGGGATCGGGCTCAAGGGTAAATTCCGCGGTCAGACGCAGCGCTGGTTCGCATTCCGTTTCGACGGAGACGAGAGCGAGATCGCGATCAACCCACCACCCGGTGGACATTCGGCCGAATTCGATGCGTGGGAATGGAAGCCGATGGAAAGCCTGCCCGGCCTGATCGTGTCCTTCAAGCGGGCCGTCTATGATCAGGTCGTTGGCGAATTTCGCCATTTGACAGGCTTGAGCACCGCATGATTGCGCCCGGCCGCGGCTTTGATGCGGCCGGTTCTGATTTGGTGTGTTATTCGGCTTCGTTGGCGGAGTCGGCGTTGAGTTGTCCGTATTTGGATTCGCCGATTTTGCCCAGGAGTTCCAGCTGGGTTTCGAGGAAGTCGATATGGCCTTCTTCGTCGGCCAAAAGTTCCTCGAACAGCTTCATGGAAACGTAGTCGCCGGCCTCATGACAGATGTCGCGCGACTTCTTGTAGGCCGTGCGAGCGTCGTATTCGCCGGCCAGATCGGCTTCCAGGACTTCCTTTACGTTCTGACCGATACGAAGCGGCGCGAGTGTCTGCAGATTGGGGTGACCTTCGAGGAAAATGATGCGCGCCACCAGTCGGTCGGCGTGATGCATCTCTTCGATGGACTCGGCCCGTTCCTTCTTGGCTAGCTTGGTGTAGCCCCAATCTTCGAGGAGACGGTAATGAACCCAGTACTGATTGACAGCGCCGAGCTCCAAAAAGAGGGCCTCGTTAAGCCGCTCGATGACTTTTTTGTCGCCTTTCAATGTCCGCTCTCCTGTTTTCTTCATGGAAGTTTCTGAGGCGGGACATGAAATCAAATAATTCGGCTTCCGTCGAGTGGTGACGGGCGTGATATTCCTCTGTGGTCTGGATGATAATGTCGACGACATTGGGGAAGCAGCCGCAGCAACGACCGCGCTTTTCCATGGCGTGGTACACCTTAGCCGGTACGATAAGCTGCCAACAGTCCTGTTCGAGAAGCTCGTTGATGACTTCTCGGATCTCCGTGTCGGTTATATAGTTGCAGCTGCAAACAAGCACGTTCTCATTCCAAACATGACAGTCACTATCGTCTTTTCTGCTAAAGAAGATGATGACTGTCAAGAAAAAATTGTCATCGTTGCTAACGTCGCAGCCGAGCATGCGCTGCGGCTTCCACCGGCATTCTGCCCTGCCTCTTTGATTTTATGGCGGATTCCCACATCAGGCGGCGAGCATGGTCCGGCCTCGTGAAAGTTACGTCCCTTCGGAATGACGCGTGACGTTTCCGAAGCCTTCCGACCGGGGATCGGCACATGCTCCCGGATCGACGGCATCGATTGTCGGAACGGCAATCGCCGCTCTATCCAGTACATGGCTTTGACGCAACTGAAAGGACTGCAGGCAATCTGCGTCAAGCCTTGCGGAGACACGATCGACGAAGGCGGCGAGTGATACGTCCTTCTGCCCGTTACCTTCGATATCGCCTTGCGTCGTATCGAAGTTCTCGTGACGGAGCACATTGATACGAAGGATCTCGAACCCATAGCCGGCATCGAGATCGTCATGCGCAGTCTGCAGGCGTTCGGAAAAGAGGGAGGCAATGCGCTTCGGTTCCCGCAAAGGCTGGGCAGTGCATGCCGAAATACGGAAGACCCTGCCATCGACCCGGAAGAGAACAAGTTCGAAGACTCGGCCTCCGGCGCCTCGGGCCTCGAGCGAAGGCTTCAAAGAAGTGGCGATCTGGCCGGTGAGCGCCAGGATGTCCTCTTTCGCTCTGATCGGCTCGATCAGGCGCCGTTCAGCCGAGAGGCTTGCGACCGGCAGGCGTGGCGATACCGGTTCCTCATCCGTGCCGAGGGCCTGGTCCAGCCGCAGGAGCAGGCCGGCTCCGAAGCGGCGGGCAAGGGACGCGCGCGGTGCGCCCAGCAGATCGCCGACATATTTCAATCCCATCTTTGTCAGAGAACCGACCGTTTCGTCAGAAAGGCGGAGCGAAGCGACCGGAAGCGGTGCAAGAACCATTTCCGCCTGATCCGCGGGGATAACCCCGCCTTGGCCAAACCGGCTCACAGCCCATGACAATCCGGGAGATGAAGAAATGGCACAGCGTACATCCAGTCCCATCTGCAAGAGCCTGGAGAGGATATCGTTGAGGAGCGCCCTTTCGCCGCCGAACAGATGGGCGCAGCCGGTAATGTCCAGAAACAGGCCGTCCTTCCCGTCGAGCGCAACCAGCGGCGTATAGCGGTCGCACCAGTCGGCGAGCCCCTCGAGGAAGCGCCGGTCGGCAGCGGGGTCCTCCTCGATCACATCGATAGTCGGATAAATGGCGCGGGCTTCGGCGACACCGAGGTTCTTCTTCAGGCCGACCGCTTCTGCCGCCTCGTCGAGCGCCGTTAACCGCATGGCATTGTTGAGGCGAGCGCAGCAGGCGATCGGTGGTGCGTCAGGACGACCGCGCGAACGCCAGGAAAGTCCCCATCTCTTTCTGGCAATCCTGTCGGTCGCAAGATGCGGGAAATTGAGCGCCAGAATGCGTTGCGCGATCGTCTGGAAAGCGAGTGTCGGCTGATTGGCGGACAGGGAAAAACCGGCGGTCATGGGGGTTCCATTCCAGAAAGAGGGAGAGGGGAGCCGGATTGCGGCTCTTCTCCAGGGTAAGGCGAAAGACCGGGCTATCGACGCTGCCGCCCAGCATCGAACCATCCGGCAAGGGCCGCGCCTGGGCGGGCGCGGGCTCGGCAAGAAAACGGAAGAAGGCGCTGCTCGCCTCCTCCCCTCCAGCGTGACGCAACAGGAAAAGCGGACGCCTGGAAGCCTTTGCTCTCAGGTTCAGGCGCCCCGCTTTACCCCAGGCCGAGCTTCGGATTGCCTGCTGGAAATACACCGCTTTCGACGGCGGTTTCTGCCAGCCACAGCGCGTCCCACGGCATAGGGTGGCCCCGCCTCCATCGAGGAAACGGTGTCAGAGATCCAAATTATCGGCAGAGAAACGCGCCTGCTCTCTTCGTCCTGCCACTGCGCCATGGGGGCCAGTGCCAGCACGAAGCCGCTGCCTGCGGCTGCATTGCGCAGCAAATGCGTGCGAACCTCGGTGAGCCATCCAGCGGCACGCCGCCATCCGTGGCTTCATCGAGCGCGGGTATTCCGAGCGGAAGACGCAGCGCATTTCCGCCTCCTTCTCCAGCAAAGTTGTGCTCAGTCAAGGCCTGACTTTCCTCTGCCGCCAAGGCAGGCGCGGGCTCTCCTTCAAGCTTTGCAATGGTTTCGCGGAGCGCAAAAAGCCGCTCGCGCGTCACGGCCGGTTTTGCCATCCACTCCACATTCTTGTGTTCCTGTTATGTTCTTATGGATTCCAGAGCTCGGCCGAAGAGTCAACAGCCATTTCCTGTGAATTTATTCCTGTCCTTGATTCCGCTCTCGAAAATCGAGTCCAAAGGTTCTATATGGGCCGAAAGGAAGGGAATTCTTATGGCCCGCGTAGACCAAAGCGATGATTGGCAGGACCGCCACGCGCCGACGATCCGTACTTTTGAGTCCTTGGCGATGGAGGCCTATAGCCATCTGCCGGAAGAGTTCCGTGCATTGACTGCCAACCTTACGATCGAGATCGAGGATTTTCCTGATGACGACGTGTTCGAGGACATGGCGCTGGAAACGCCGTTCGATCTGCTCGGCCTCTTCGAAGGCCGCGGCATTTCGGAGCGCTTCACCATGGAAACCGGCGAATTGCCCAACCGAATCCGCCTCTATCGACGGCCGATCCTGGACTACTGGGCTGAAAATGACGAGACGCTCGGCGATATCATCACGCACGTCCTGATCCACGAGATCGGTCACCATTTCGGCCTGAGTGACGACGATATGGAACGGATCGAGGAAAGTGCCGAAGAGGCGGCTGAGCGTTAAGCGCCAGGCTTACTGCTCAGACAGTTTCATATCCGGATGATAGTCCTTGCCTTCGACGTCCTTGACGATCGCCTGTGCGGCAATCACTTGACCTGTCTGCGCGTTGAAGGTCAGCGACGGCGAGCCCTGCAGCGCCCAGCCCTTATTGAGGGAATCTGTCACGCGGTGGCAGAACGCGGCGTCGTCCTGGCCGGTCAGAAGGCGGTAAAGCTTCATAAAATCGTCTTTCACTTCGGCGGTTGTCGTTCTGCAATCAGACGGGCTTTATGAACCAGACTTTCAGCCTGGACAAGATGCAGCCGCTCGATCATCCGGCCATTGGCATTGATGACGTTAAGACCTTCGGCTGCCGGATCAGCAAAGGCGGCGATAACAGCGTTTGCCTCGGCAATCGCCGCCTCGTCCGGCCCGAAATGGTTGTTGGCGGCCTCGATCTGCGCGGGATGGATCAGCATCTTGCCGTCGAAGCCCATGGCGCGGGCCTGGGTGCATTCGGCGTCGAAGGCATCCGCATCCCTGAAATCGTTGAAGACGCTGTCGATCGCGTCGAGACCGTAAGCGCGTACGGCAATGATGACCTGCATCAGCCACGGCACGAGATAGGTGCGGCCGGGCTGCGGCAATACGCCAGTTTCCTTGCGCAGGTCGTTGAGGCCGACGACGAAGCAGTCGAGCCTGGAGCCGGCGGTTCGTCCTGCTTCGGCGATTGCTGCGGCGTTCAGGATGCCGCGCGGTGTCTCGATCATCGCCCAGATGCGCAGGTTTTCGGGCGCATCGGCATCGGTGAGAAGATCGCTGACCGACATGACATCCTGCGGTTCGTCCACCTTCGGCAACAACACGGCATCGGGTTCCAGCGCCAATATCAGCTCAATGTCGGCCCGGCCAAACGTGGAGGAAATCGCATTGACGCGGATGATGCGCTCTTTGCCCTCAAGCGGCTTGCCGGAGAAGAGGGCCTTCAGGTTTTCCCTTGCTTCCGACTTTTTTTCGGGCGCAACCGAATCTTCCAGATCGAAGATTACGGCGTCGCAGTCCAGCACACGGGTTTTTTCCAGAGCGCGGAGATTGACGGCGGGAACACTCAGCACCGAGCGGCGCAGATTCATGGAACGGGTCAGTGGATTTTGGCTCATCACGAATGTGTGCCAAGCTTTGGATCAAGTGGCAAGCCAACAAAAAGCCATGCTTACCTTGCAGAGAAGGGAACGAAGGACCACATTCCTTTCCGAAGAAAGGTCTACGCACATGCAGAATATCCGTTCCATCTTCCTTATGCTCTCAGGCGTCACCGTCTTTATCGCTTTAGCGTTCCTCACCTTTTCGGTGACGCTCGCTGTCGGCGGCATTCTCACGGTGCTCATGGTGGGCCGCGCGCTTTCGCTGAAGATGAAACCGGCACCGGTCCGTGCCAAGGCACAGAGCAGGCCCCATTCCGGCGCCAACATGCGCATCTGGAATGACGGACGCGGCACGATCATCGATCTCTGATCTTCGTTGTATCTGCAGTTAAATTTTCCGATGCTGTCGGCTCGATTGCTACCCATGCGTCTTTGAAGCGGCAAGGCTTTCGCCTGCTTCAAAAATCAAACGAATGGAGGACCAGCATGGATACCCAAACGCAAACCAGCTCAATGACGCTGCCACCGGTCAGAAACGGCTTGTTGCCCTACGTCACCGTCGATGGCGCTGTGAAGGCTGCGGAATTTTACAAACGCGCCTTCGGCGCGGAAGAAGCATTCGTCGTTCCTGTCGATGAAAACGGACGGACGATGCATGTCCACCTTTATGTGAACGGCAGCTCGCTCATGCTGAGCGATGCCTATCCCGAGCACGGCCATCCCTTCGAGAAGCATCAGGGCTTCACACTGCAGCTCGTCGTTGAAGACATCGATTTCTGGTGGGATCGTGCCGTTGCCGCTGGGGCCGAAGTCGTCATGCCTGTTGAACTGATGTTTTGGGGCGATCGTTATGGTCAGCTTCGCGATCCGTTCGGCGTCAGCTGGGCGATCAACGCGCCAGTTAGGGCGAGATAACTTCGAGGGCGGCCGGCCGCGTCGAATTCGAGCGTGACTGGCCGCTTCATGCAAATTTTCCTTCATTTCGGCGGGAAACTGCACTAAACGCTGAACAACAAAATTATGTCTGCTGAATTGGAGGCCAGGCCATGGATAAATTCGTAAAGCTGACGGGCGTTGCCGCCCCCCTGCCGGTCGTCAACATCGACACCGACATGATCATCCCGAAGGACTACCTGAAGACGATCAAGCGCACCGGCCTCGGCAAGGGCCTCTTCGCGGAAGCTCGCTACAATGAAGACGGATCTCCGAACCAGGATTTCGTGCTCAACAAGCCCGCCTATCAGAACGCCAAGATCCTCGTTGCCGGCGATAATTTCGGCTGCGGCTCCTCGAGAGAGCACGCACCGTGGGCACTTCTCGATTTCGGCATCCGCTGCGTCATCTCGACGAGCTTTGCCGACATTTTCTACAATAACTGTTTCAAGAACGGTATCCTGCCGATCATGGTCAGCCAGGAAAACCTCGACAAGCTTATGGACGACGCTTCGCGCGGCTCCAACGCGATCCTGACGATCGATCTCGAAAACCTCGAAATCACCGGTCCGGACGGCGGCTCGATCAAGTTCGATCTCGACGCGTTCAGGCGCCACTGCCTGTTGAATGGTCTCGATGACATCGGCCTGACGCTGGAAAAGGGCAAGTCGATCGACAGCTTCGAAAAGTCGAACGCCTCATCGCATCCTTGGGCGGCATAAGCGGTCGTTCTGCATCGCATTGTCAAAGCCGGGTTTTCGCCCGGCTTTTTTCTTGGCCCGGCTTTTAGAGCAGCCGTTCCTTCCACATCTTCAGCTTCTCCAGCGAAACGCCGATGCCACCGCAGACTTCGATCAGCGGATTGTTGAAGCGTTCGAGAATGTCGGGATGGGCATCGGCCACCGCCAACGCAGCGCCGCAGGCGGGCTCTACCAGGATGCGATAGGCATCGGCAAATTTCAGGCAGGCTGCGACTGCTTCCGCATCTGTGACTGTCAGGCTTTCGACCGGGTGATGCTTCGGCAAATCGAATACGTGCTGCGCAACCTGGCGCGCGCCGAGCGAATTGGCGATCGAGGTGATGGCCGGGAGGGTGATGCGATCGCCTGCCGCGATGCTGGCATGGAATGATGCAGCGCCTTCGGTCTCGACGGCGATAACAGGCACGTGAGAGAGGCCATTTTTCTTGAGCCCGGCGACAATCCCAGCGAGCAAGCCGCCGCCGCCGACGCTGGCGATGACACAGTCAAAGCCGGCACCCTTCGCCACCACTTCGTCGATCAGCGTGCCGTGGCCTTCCCAGAGGAGCGGATGATCGAAGGGGTGCACGTAGGCGGCCTTTCGGGCATCGGCGAGCTTGATCGCGTAGGCGTTCGTCTCATCGAAGACGGATCCATGCACGAGAACCGCCGCCCCCGTCGCTTCGATCGACTGGCGAACCTCCTCGGAGGTCGTTTCCGGCACGACGATCGTGACCGGCACGCCAAGGGCGCGTCCGGCATGGGCGGCGGCGATGCCAGCATTGCCGCCGGAGGCGCAGAAGATCTCCCGGGCGCCGTTCTCGACCTCGTGCTGACAGAGCCTGCCGACGCCGCGCAGCTTGAAACTTCCTGCCGGCTGCAGGGCATCGAGCTTCAGCCAAAGCGGCCTGTTGCTGGCGCTATAGCTTGCGGTGGTGCGAAAGAGCGGCGTGTCGAGATGGAGAGGGGCAGCGGGCATTGACGACATCCAGATAGCGGTCACGGTAATTCCTTGTTACCCGCGCGCGTCCTGCGGTCAACTCACGTATATTGAACGCCTGGTGGTCGCAAACCGTACCGAATCGGCCGTTGTTCGCTTGATATGCCGTTTCCCGAGGGCTAATAAGCCGCAACTTGTTTTTCTGCGGAGGGTTTCATGACAGCGCGCAATCTTTTCCTGCTGCCGGGCGACGGCATCGGTCCCGAGGCCATGGGCGAGGTCCGCAAGATCATCGCCTATATGAATGAAGTAAACAATGCCGGCTTCGTCACCGACGAGGGTCTTGTCGGTGGTAGCGCCTATGACGCGCACGGTGCCGCGATCTCCGAAACCGACATGCAGAAGGCGCTCGCCGCCGACGCGGTTCTTTTCGGTGCTGTCGGCGGCCCGAAGTGGGATAGCGTTCCCTATGAGGTTCGGCCGGAAGCCGGCCTCCTGCGCCTGCGCAAGGACCTGGAGCTGTTTGCGAACCTGCGCCCTGCCATATGCTACCCGGCGCTGGCAGCTGCTTCCTCGCTGAAGCCGGAGCTGGTCGAGGGGCTCGATATCCTCATCATCCGCGAGCTCACGGGCGGCGTCTACTTCGGTGAGCCGAAGGAGATCATCGATCTCGGCAACGGCCAGAAGCGTGGTATCGATACTCAGGTCTATGACACCTACGAAATCGAGCGTATTGCCGGCGTCGCCTTTGAAATGGCACGCACCCGCGGCAATCGCGTCTGCTCGATGGAAAAGCGCAATGTCATGAAGTCGGGCGTGCTCTGGAATCAGGTCGTCACCGAAATACACAAGGCAAAGTATTCCGACGTCCAGCTCGAGCATATGCTGGCGGATGCCGGCGGCATGCAGCTCGTTCGCCAGCCCAAGCAGTTCGACGTCATCGTCACCGACAATCTCTTCGGCGACATGCTTTCCGACGTCGCCGCCATGCTGACGGGTTCGCTCGGCATGCTTCCGTCCGCTTCACTTGGTGCACCCGATGCGATGACCGGCAAGCGCAAGGCGCTGTACGAGCCCGTGCACGGCTCGGCGCCTGACATCGCCGGCAAGGGCGTTGCCAATCCGATCGCGATGATCGCCTCCTTTGCCATGTGCTTGCGCTACTCCTTCAATCTCGTGACGGAAGCCGACAATCTGGAAAGCGCTATCGCAAACGTGCTCGACAAGGGCATTCGTACCGCCGACATCATGGCCGAGGGTGCCACGAAGGTTGGGACCGTCGAGATGGGCGAAGCGATCCTTTCCGAGTTCAAGGCACTTTCTATCTGATATTTCACGTGAAACAGGTTTCTGGCCCTCCGCATCGCCGGATGCGAAGGGCCTTTGCATTGAAGCAATCGGCTGTCGCGCCTATGTCCATTCCTGCATCGGATTGAAAACCAGCAGGAGAGGCATGAGCGAAGCTGTCGATCGAAAGACCAATTTCTGGACCTTCATGCGCAATCGCTACCAGGCGAGGCGCACGATCCATCGACGGGTTCCCTGGAAAGGGTTCACGCTGTCGGCCATCAATATCGTTGCCATTGCCTTTTTCGTCTTCGATCGCCCTCTCGGGCAGGCATCCAAAAGTCTGGCACCGACTATGGTCTCAATCGCAGGCGATGTGACCGACGTCGGCAGGCTCGCATGGATTCTGGTCGGACTGGCTACCGTCTTGGTGACCGGATATCTTGTCCGCCGCCGCCTGTGGAAGGTTCGCAGGCGTTTTAGCATGGTCTATTTTGCGCAGATGGCCGCTTATGTCGCAACGTCCGTGCTTTTCGCCGCCATCGTTGCCAACATTCTGAAGTTTGCGATCGGGCGGGCGCGGCCGCTGCTTTACGAGCAGGAAGGCATCTTCAGCTTCGCGCCCTTTAATATGAACTTCCTGCATCAGAGCTTTCCGTCCGGCCATTCGGCCAATATCGGCGCTCTCTTCATGGCGCTGGCTCTTCTCTTTCCGCGATTCCGGCTGGCTTTCATCGGCATTGGAACTTGGCTTGGCGCCACACGTATCATTCTCGGGGTGCACTATCCCAGTGACGTTGCCGCCGGTCTCGCGCTCGGTGCCGGGTTTGCCTTTGTCACATCCATCCTTTTTGCGCGCTTCGGCCTGGTTTTCTCGATCGGTCGCGGCGGCGGCTGGCCGACGCCGAGGTGGAGTCGTCTCGTCTGAGCCTCCCAATGAAAAACCCGGCGCCTTTCAAGCGCCGGGCCAATGGTCTTGATGCTCCAGTCGTCTCAATCCATAGCGCTGATATCGCGGTCCTTGGTCTCCGGCAGGAAGATGAGGCCGATGACCAGCGTGATTGATGCGAAGATGATCGGGTACCAGAGCCCGTAGTAGATATCGCCCGTAGCTGCGCTCATTGCGAACGCCGTGGCAGGCAACAGGCCGCCGAACCAGCCGTTGCCGATATGGTAGGGCAGCGACATGCCAGTGTAGCGGATACGGGTCGGGAACAGTTCGACCAGAAGCGCTGCGATGGGGCCATAGACCATCGTCACGTAGAAAACGAGGACGAAGAGAATAGCAATCGTACCGATCCAATTGACGCGTGCCGGATCGGCAGACATTGCGAAGCTGCCACCGCCGGCGATGTTGTAGACCGCCATGTCGGTGACGCCTTTTGCCTCATCGGCCGTCAGCAGCTTGCCGGCAACGAGCTTGTCGGCAGGCATGGCTTCCTTCTGGCCGGCGCGAATTGCGTCGGCGCTGAGTGCTAGCTCCGGATTGGCGGCAATGAAGGCGTCCAGCTTTGCCTCGGGAACCTTGGCGGCGCCGCGGTTGAGCGGATAACCGCCGTCATGAAGAGCGATGTTGACACTCTTTTCGAAAGCAGACGCCAAGCCCTTTGCCTTGTCGCCGGCAGCGATGGTGTCGAAGCTGGCGATGGTGTCGCTGCCGATCTTGACCGTTGCCGGTTGGCCGGCCGGGCCGGCCACGACATCATAAGGTACGGAATTCTTGGTCAGGAACGCCGTGGCGACGTCGCAGGAGCTGGTGAACTTCGAGGTTCCCGTCGGGTTGAACTGGAATTTGCAGTCAGCCGGATCGGCCGTCACCGTCGCATGAACCGACGCCTGGGCTTCAGCAAGGGCGGGGTTTGCAGTCCACGTCATGGCCTTGAACAGCGGGTTGTACGTGACCGCCGCGATCAGCAAGCCCGCCATGATGATCGGCTTTCGGCCGATCTTGTCGGACAGGCCGCCGAAGATGACGAAGAACGGCGTGCCGAGGATAAGTGCCACCGCAACCATGATGTTTGCTGATTGAAGATCGACCTTCAGCACGTTCTGCAGGAAGAAAAGCGCGTAGAACTGGCCACCGTACCACACGACTGCCTGGCCCATCGTTGCGCCGAAAAGCGCGATCAGCGCGATCTTGGCATTCTTCCATTGACCGAAGGCTTCGGTCAGGGGGGCTTTCGAACCCTTGCCTTCCGCCTTCATTTTCTGGAATGCCGGCGACTCGTTCATCTTGAGACGAATCCAGACCGAAACGCCGAGAAGCACCACTGATACCAGGAATGGAATACGCCAGCCCCAGGCGGCGAAAGCTTCCTTGCCCATGAGGAACTGGACGCCGACGATAACGACCAGTGACAGGAAAAGGCCCAGCGTGGCCGTTGTCTGAATCCATGAGGTGAAGTAGCCGCGGCGCCCATTCGGAGCGTGCTCGGCCACGTAGGTCGCCGCACCGCCGTATTCGCCGCCGAGCGCAAGGCCCTGCAGAAGACGAAGGCCGATCAGGATGATCGGGGCAGCGATGCCGATTGAAGCCGCACCTGGAAGGACACCGACCAGGAAGGTGGAGAGACCCATGATGAGAATCGTCACCAGGAAGGTGTACTTGCGCCCAACGAGGTCGCCGATCCGGCCGAAGACCAATGCGCCGAACGGGCGCACCAGAAAGCCTGCGGCAAAGGCGAGAAGCGTGAAAATGTTGCGCGTGGCTTCAGGATACTGCGTGAAAAAGGTCGCACCGATATAGGTAGCGAGCGAGCCGTAGAGATAGAAGTCGTACCATTCGAAAACTGTACCGAGCGACGAGGCGAAGATAACCTTCTTCTCCTCCGATGTCATCGGGCCGGCTTTTGCGCCGTCCGCGCTTGCGACATTTGCCATTGTTTGTCCTCCACAAAGTAGTGTTCATAGCGGTCGCAACCATGCTCTCCTCAAAGCACACCCCAGGTCGCGGCTCACTCGAAGAGATTGTGGCAGAAAAGATCCATTATAAAGAGAGCGGCTTTGGGATTATGACTTTAGTCTAACGCCTTTGCGCAAATTGCCGCAGGCGGAAGCTCTCGTCAGAACCCGGTCGTCGTGGCGAGCTATTTGGCCGTGTGTGTGACACGATGTTGACGAGCGTTCCAAACGGATTGCGGACATAGAAGCGCCGGACGCCAGGGCTCATCGGTCGGGCCGTAAACGATCATAAAACCGGCGCCGCCCATGGCGATGAATGCCGCGTCGACTTCTAGTGGACAGGCTCGGTACCGGCGGTCCAGCGCCACTATCAGTCGCGAAGGTGATCTGGATCGCCATTGTCTGGCTCGATCCGTAAGCTGATATCCACCCGCGATCCATCAGGACCTCGAGCCGGAGGATGTCCTGATAGAAGGCTTTTTGCCTCCCTTCTTCCGTCGATGTCAATTTATGCGGGAAGACGTTCCGAGCAAGAAAAAAGCCGGATGGCAGGACCATCCGGCTTTATATTAGGCTGCGCAGATTTCTCAGGCAGCTTCAGTCGTATGTGCCTTGCGGACTTCCTCGTCCGTCAGAATGCCGCTGGCGCGCAACAGTGCGGCGAAGCGGCCGTTGCTTTGGCTGAGTTCATCGAAGCTCCCTTCTTCGACCACGCGGCCGCTATCAAGGAAGAGAACCTTGTCGGCTTCGCGAACCGTCGACAGGCGGTGTGCGATGATGAAGGTCGTGCGGTTCTGACGCAGATTGTCGATCGCAGCCTTCACGCGGTTTTCCGTTTCAACATCGAGCGCACTCGTGGCTTCATCGAGCACCAGAATCGGCGCGTCCTTGAGGATTGCGCGGGCGATGGCCACACGCTGGCGTTCACCGCCCGAAAGTCTGCTGCCACGTTCGCCGACATGGGTGTCATACTGATCTTCGCGGGTCTCGATGAAGTCTGCGGCGGCAGCAGCTTCGGCTGCGCGACGCATTTCTTCTTCACTTGCGCCCTCGCGGCCGAGGCGGATGTTGTCGCTGATCGAACGGTTGAGTAGGCCGGCATCCTGAAACACGGTGGCAATGTAGCGGCGCAGCGACTTGCGGGTGATCTTCGTGATGTCGTGGCCATCCACGAGGATCTTGCCGCTGTTCGCATCGTAAACACGCTGCAGCAGGTTGACCAGCGTCGTCTTGCCGGCTCCGGTCGGACCGACGATCGCAACCGTTTGACCGGCCTTGACCGAGAAGGAGACGTTGTGCAGGCCCTGCGACGAGTTGTCGAAGCCGAAGGAGACGTCACGGAATTCGACTTCACCCTTCACATCGGAAATGTCGGCATTGCCGGCCGGCTCTTCGCGATCACGCACGGAGTCTTCGAGGTTGTAGAAGTCCTCGAGCTTCGAGCGAGCCTCGAAAATCTGCGTTGCAAACTGGCGCATCTGATCGAGGCGCGAGATCAGCAGGTTTGCAAAGCCTATGAAGGCAATCACGTCGCCGATCCGGAGCTGGCCGGACTGAACCATCAGCGTGCCAATCACCAGAATGATCATCATCGCGATGGTCGATGCCATGCGGTTCATCGCACCCGCAATTGCCCACCAGTCGAGAACAGGATACTGGGCCTGCAGCAGGCGGTCGGCAAATGACTTAAGCGCCTTGGTTTCCGCTTCGATACGGTTGTAGCTGTGCAGAACCGACACGTTGCTGATGGAGTCGCTGACATGCGAGAAAACCGTGTGGTAGTGGTTTTCGACCGACGCCTGGCCATCCTTGGTGCGACTCATGACCAGGCGGCCAATCAGCCAGTAGGCGATACCGAGCACAACGAGCACGCCAGACAGGCGCATATCCATCGACATCGCAGTCGGGATCAGAATGACGATCGCGACGGCCGTTGCCAAGTGATTGCGCATGAACTCAAGCCAAAGGCCGAACAGCGTTTCGCATGCGCGCAGTAGCGTATGCAGCGCATTGGACGTTCCACGCTGTTGGTGCCAGGACAGCGGCATGGAAATGATGCGGCCGAAGGCTTCCGTCAAAAGCGTGGCGCGGCGGCCATGCGCCAGCCGGTCTGCCTCGCGGGCGACCAGAACGAAGGCTATGGTGTTGAAAACGGCAAAGCCGGCCCACATGAAGAGAATGGGTTTGACCTCACCCTTGCCGGAAATTGCATCGATAATACGTCCAAACAGGATAGGCTCGGCGATTGTGATCGCTGCGAGCACGATGTTCGCGACAACGACCAGGGATACGCGGAGCTTGTAGGCGCCGAGATAGCGCAAAGCTCTTGCATAGACCTTGAATAGCGACACGGCGATACCTCTTGTGCATCTGCGAAATATTAGATGTTGCGATGCTACAAAAAATTACCTGAACCGGCGATTAACGGCGCGTTCATTCCTGCAGGCGGCGCCCATCTCGGCGGCGTTGGAATATTCAATGAAATACTGGGGATTTGCAATTATCACTTGCATTGTGATGTCGGCATGGCACACCATAAACTATATTATGGACTGTAGTTTCGATTTCCTGGGTCGCTGCTTTGATATCCAGGTCCCGGGTGGGGCTTCATTTAAAGCACCTATCACCGGAACAGGGGCATTTAGTGAATATTCATTCTTTAATCCAATTACTTGTCTTGGTGGAAGAGTGCCGGAAACCCGAGGCGGTAATCGACGAGCTTCGACATGTCATCACTTCCTACGGGTTCTCTTACTACGGTGTTATCAGGTATCCGAAGCAAACTGAGGATCCGGTGGGCCTGATGCTGGCCGGCCAATGGCCGGACATGTGGCCGCAGATCTATCTCTCCAAGAAGTACGTCTTGAGCGATCCCACTGTGCGCTATCTCGCATATGCGCAACGGCCGTTTCGCTGGAAGGATAGTCTTGCCGCGTTCCGCGAGGATGCGCATTACCGCCGAATGGAGCAGATGATGGCTGACGCGAGCAGCCATGGCCTCAGGGACGGCTACACCTTTCCCATATACGGACGAAACGGCATCCTTGGTTATATGACCCTAGGGGGGCGGCCCGTGGATCTTTCGCCTGTCGAGATTTCCCTGCTTGACGCAATCGCGCGCAAGACTTTCTGGCGTCTTCTGGAATTCAGGGGAGACGCGCAGGCGCTTCTGGAAGTGTCCGGTGCAGACACGCGTCTGACCCGCCGTGAAATGGAAATATTGCAATATCTTGCGGAAGGCATGACCTCGGTCGAGATCGGCAAGCACCTCAAGATTTCAAACCATACCGTCGACTGGTACATGAACGGCCTGCAGCATAAGCTGAAGTCCAAGAACAGGCAGCATGCCGTCGCGGTTGCCTTCCGCCATGGGCTGATTGCGTAGTTCTGAGAAATTCGATTCGCGGGCCGTCGGGGAAATTGAACTTTCCGTGACAGCAGGTTAAGACTCTTCTTCGCGGGTGCAGCATTGCCCGTTTCGATGCCGTGAGGAGACAGCATTGCCGATTTCGAAGATACTTGTTGCCAACCGTTCGGAAATTGCCATCCGCGTGTTTCGCGCGGCTAACGAGCTCGGGATAAAAACGGTCGCGATATGGGCGGAAGAAGACAAACTGGCGCTGCACAGATTCAAGGCTGACGAAAGCTATCAGGTCGGTCGCGGCCCGCATCTTGCTCGCGATCTGGGGCCAATCGAAAGCTATCTGTCGATCGACGAAGTCATCAGGGTTGCCAAGCTGTCCGGCGCTGACGCGATCCATCCGGGTTACGGCCTGCTGTCAGAGAGCCCGGAATTCGTCGACGCCTGCAAGCAGGCCGGCATCATCTTCATCGGCCCCAAGGGCGATACCATGCGCCAGCTCGGTAACAAGGTCGCGGCGCGCAATCTGGCGATCTCGGTCGGCGTGCCCGTCGTGCCTGCCACCGAACCGCTGCCTGATGATGCGAAAGAAGTGGCCCGCATGGCCGAAGAAATCGGTTACCCGGTGATGCTAAAGGCCTCCTGGGGCGGCGGCGGTCGCGGCATGCGCGCGATCCGCGACCCGAAGGATCTCGCCCGTGAAGTGACCGAAGCCAAGCGCGAGGCGATGGCTGCTTTCGGCAAGGACGAGGTCTATCTCGAAAAGCTCGTCGAGCGTGCCCGCCACGTCGAAAGCCAGATCCTCGGCGACACGCACGGCAACGTCGTGCATCTTTTCGAGCGCGACTGCTCCATCCAGCGCCGCAACCAGAAAGTCGTCGAGCGCGCACCGGCGCCCTATCTTTCGCAAGCGCAGCGCCAAGAGCTTGCGGACTATTCGCTGAAAATCGCCAAGGCAACGAACTACATCGGCGCCGGCACCGTCGAATATCTCATGGATGCGGACACCGGCAAATTCTACTTCATCGAAGTCAATCCGCGCATCCAGGTCGAGCATACCGTCACCGAAGTCGTGACCGGCATCGATATCGTCAAGGCGCAGATCCATATCCTCGACGGCTTTGCAATCGGCACGCCGGAATCTGGCGTTCCTAGACAGGAGGACATTCGCCTCAACGGTCACGCGCTGCAGTGCCGCATTACGACGGAGGATCCGGAGCACAACTTCATCCCGGACTATGGCCGCATCACGGCTTATCGTTCGGCCTCGGGATTCGGTATCCGTCTCGACGGCGGCACGTCCTATTCGGGTGCGATCATTACCCGCTACTACGACCCGCTGCTGGTCAAGGTCACCGCCTGGGCGCCGAACCCGTCCGAGGCGATTGCCCGCATGGACCGCGCGTTGCGTGAATTCCGCATCCGCGGCGTCGCAACGAACCTGACCTTCCTTGAAGCGATCATCACGCATCCGAAATTCAAGGACAACAGCTACACCACGCGTTTTATCGACACGACACCGGAGCTGTTCCAGCAGGTGAAGCGTCAGGACCGTGCGACCAAGCTTCTGACCTACCTTGCCGATGTAACGGTCAACGGCCATCCGGAAGCCAAGGACCGGCCGCGGCCGCCTGCCGATGCGGCGATACCGGTCGTGCCGTACACCAATGGAAATGGCATTTCGGACGGCACCAAGCAATTGCTCGATACGCTCGGGCCGAAGAAATTCGGCGAATGGATGCGCAATGAAAAGCGCGTCCTGATGACCGACACCACCATGCGCGACGGCCATCAGTCGCTGCTCGCAACGCGCATGCGCACCCACGATATCGCCCGCATCGCCGGGACCTACGCGCATGCCCTGCCGAACCTGCTGTCTCTCGAATGTTGGGGTGGTGCGACCTTCGACGTCTCTATGCGCTTCCTGACGGAAGATCCGTGGGAGCGCCTGGCGCTGGTGCGTGAAGCGGCCCCGAACCTTTTGCTGCAGATGCTGCTGCGCGGCGCCAATGGCGTCGGCTACAAGAACTATCCTGACAATGTCGTCAAATATTTCGTCCGCCAGGCGGCCAAGGGCGGCATCGATCTCTTCCGCGTCTTCGACTGCCTGAACTGGGTCGAGAACATGCGCGTCTCGATGGATGCGGTGGCTGAGGAGAGCAAGCTCTGCGAAGCGGCGATCTGCTACACTGGCGACATCCTGAATTCGGCTCGCCCGAAATACGATCTCAAGTACTACACGGATCTCGCCGTTCAGCTTGAAAAGGCTGGCGCTCACATCATCGCTCTGAAGGATATGGCCGGCCTGTTGAAGCCGGCTGCGGCCACGGTGCTGTTCAAGGCGCTGCGGGAAGCCACGAGCCTGCCCATCCACTTTCACACGCACGACACGTCGGGCATTGCTGCCGCCACTGTGCTCGCTGCGGTGGACGCGGGCGTCGACGCGGTGGATGCGGCGATGGATGCGCTCTCCGGCAACACATCGCAGCCCTGCCTCGGCTCGATCGTCGAAGCGCTGCGTGGTTCCGAGCGCGATCCGGGCCTCGATCCCGAGTGGATCCGCCGTATTTCCTTCTATTGGGAGGCCGTGCGCAACCAGTACGCCGCCTTCGAAAGCGACCTGAAGGGTCCGGCATCGGAAGTCTACCTGCACGAAATGCCTGGCGGCCAGTTCACCAATCTCAAGGAACAGGCCCGCTCCCTTGGCCTCGAAACCCGCTGGCATCAGGTGGCGCAGGCTTATGCCGATGCCAATCAGATGTTCGGGGACATCGTCAAAGTGACGCCGTCTTCCAAGGTCGTCGGCGACATGGCGCTGATGATGGTGTCCCAGGATTTGAGCGTGGCCGACGTCGTCAACCCCGACAAGGAAGTCTCCTTCCCGGAATCCGTCGTCTCGATGCTCAAGGGCGATCTCGGACAGCCGCCATCGGGATGGCCGGAAGCATTGCAGAAGAAGGCGCTGAAGGGCGATCAGCCTTACACCGTGCGCCCCGGCTCGCTGCTCGAAGACGCCGATCTCGATGCCGAGCGCAAGACGATCGGGGCCAAGCTGGAGCGTGAGGTCAGCGATTTCGAGTTCGCGTCCTACTTGATGTATCCGAAGGTGTTCACCGACTTTGCGCTGGCCTCCGATACTTACGGTCCGGTTTCGGTCCTGCCGACGCCTTCCTACTTCTATGGTCTTGCTGATGGCGACGAGCTTTTTGTCGATATCGAGAAGGGCAAGACGCTGGTCATCGTCAACCAGGCGATGAGCGGCACCGACAGCCAGGGGATGGTGACGGTGTTTTTCGAACTCAACGGCCAGCCGCGCCGTATCAAGGTTCCCGATCGTGCGCATGGTGCCACCGGCGCTGCCGCTCGTCGCAAGGCCGAACCCGGCAATGCAGCTCATGTCGGCGCGCCGATGCCGGGTGTGATCTCCCGCGTCTTCGTCTCGCCGGGTCAGACGATCAACGCCGGCGACGTGCTGGTCTCGATCGAAGCCATGAAGATGGAGACCGCGATCCACGCGGAGAAGGACGGCACAATGGCAGAGGTGCTCGTCAAGGCGGGCGACCAGATCGACGCCAAGGATCTGTTGGTCACCTATGCGGGGTGACCCGCCTGTTCGAAGATAAAGGGCGGCCTTCCGGGCCGCCCTTTGCTGTTTTGCATTGAGGAAGGTCGATATGAGTAAACTTAAGATTGCCGTCATCGTCGGAAGTACGCGTATCGGTCGTTTTGCCGACCATCCTGCAAAGTGGATCGCGGATATTGCCCGCAGCCGCCCTGAACTGGAGGTCGAGGTCCTCGATCTGCTGGATTATCCCATGGCCCTGTTTGGCGAAGCTCGAGCGACAGAAGCCGAAAGCGAGACGGCAGAGCACTGGAAGAAGAAACTGCGCGAATTCGACGGCTACATCTTTACCGTTGCCGAATACAATCACGCGCCGACCGCGGTTCTGAAAAATGCTATCGATCTTGGCGAGTTTATCCAGAAGCCGGTCGCATTCGTAGGCTACGGCGGTGTCGGTGGCGCGCGTGCGGTCGAGCATCTGCGCCTGATTTTCGTCGAGATGAGCGCGGCCTCAGTCAAGACCGGCGTACACATCTCCCTTGCGGATTACATTGCTGTCGCAAGGGACGGCAAAAGCCTGAGCGACTATCCGCACCTCGGCGAAGCCGCCAAGAACCAGCTCGACCAGCTTGTCTGGTGGGGCAATGCCCTGAAGGCCGCGCGTTCCGCTTGAACCAACGGCCGCCCCCCCCGCTTATATGTCGTAGGTGTGGGCGGCGTTGATCGTTGAAATGAAGCGCTTGGTGCGCTCACGCTCCGGCGCGGTGAATATGTTTTTCGCGCTGCCCGTTTCGACGACGCTTCCAGCTTCCAGGAAAACGACGTCGTTGGCGATCTTGGAGGCCAGCCGCAGATCGTGCGTGGCCATCACCATGGTTGTCCCCTCCCTAGCGAGGCGGCCCAAGACATCGACAACCTCGGCGGAGAGTTCGGGGTCCAGCGCCGATGTCGGCTCGTCGCACAAGAGCACGCGCGGCGACGGAGCAAGGGCGCGGGCAATCGCGACGCGCTGCTGTTGGCCGCCGGAAAGAGTTGCCGGCCAGGCGTCGGCCTTGTGAGCCATGCCAACCTTCGTGAGCAGCTCCATGGCGCGGTCGCGGGCTTTCGCCCCCGGCCACTTTAGGACGGTGACCAAGCCCTCCATCACGTTTTCGATTGCCGTTTGATGCGGGAAGAGCTGGAAATTCTGAAACACCATACCCGTCTGCCGGCGGATCTTCTGGATGGCCTGCCACCTGGTTTTCTGACCGGGCGCGAACGTCAGCTGCTCGTCGCCGATACGGATCGCGCCTGCTGTCGGGATCTCCAGCAGGTTGATGCAGCGAAGCAGCGTGCTCTTGCCACCGCCTGACGGGCCGACGAGGGCAGTGACGCTGCCTTCCGGTATGCGGATGCTGATGTCCTTCAGGATGACGGCATCGCCGAAACGTTTTTCAATGTTGGAAAGCTCGATCATGTGTTTGCCTCCAGCATGCCGCCATAGCGCGCGAAACGACGCTCGAGCCTTACCTGCAGCGCGGACAGAACGGAGCTTAGCGCGAGATAGATCAGCGCTGCCTCGATATAGAGGATCAAAGGCTCGTAGGTGGTGGCGACGATACGCTGCGCAGCCTGAAAAAGCTCAGGCACGGTAATCGCGGCGGCGAGTGAGGTGTCTTTTACGAGCGAGATGAAGGTATTGGAGAGAGGAGGAACCGCGACGCGTGCTGCCTGGGGCAATATGGTTCGCGTCATGGCCTGGCGCCAGCTCATCCCGATCGAGTAGGCGGCCTCCCACTGCCCTTTCGGTACCGACGAAATCACCGCGCGTATGATTTCGGAGCTGTAGGCGCCGATGTTCAGTGTGAAGCCGATGAGCGCTGCCGGAAAGGCATCGAGCAGGATGCCGATGCTCGGCAAACCGTAGAAGATCACGAAGAGCTGGACCAGCAACGGCGTGCCGCGAATGACCCACACATAGAAGCGGGCGAGCGCGACCACCGGCCCTGCGCCGAAGAGGCGCGCAATTGCGGTGATCAGGCCAAGGGCAAGGCCGAGCACGAAGGACAGCAATGTGAGCGGAATGGTGAAGACCAACCCGGCCCAGAGAAGCGGCGCGAGCGAATCGGTCATCAGCTGAAGCCATTGCGGCACGGGCATATCCCTCAAAAGCAAGACGCGTTCAGCGAGGTTTCGCTGAACGCTTTCAAAGGCACATATAGAGGATGTCAGGGCGGCGGGAAACTGCCGCCGAAGGCTGATTACTTGGAGACGTCCTGACCGAAATACTTGTCGGCGATCTTCTTGTAGGTGCCGTCCGCCTTAATGTCGGTGAGCGCTTTGTTGATCGCTTCCAGAAGTTCCGGTTCGCTCTTGCGGATGATGATGCCGGAATAGTCGGCATTTTCCTGCTGAGCGACAATCTTCACCGGGGCGTCCGGCTTGTGCTTCTTGAAATCGAGGAAGGAGAGGCTGTCGTTGATCGTCGCGTCGGCGCGCTTGGTCAGCACGAGCTGGATCGACTGGTCGAAGCCGTCGGTGCCGACAAGCTCGGCGCCTGCCTGCTCGGCAAGCTTGCCGAAGTTGCTGGTCAACGATTGTGCCGACTTCTTGCCCTTGAGGTCGGCAAAGGACTTGATGCTGTCATCGCCGTCGCGAACGATCAGCACGGCCTTCGAAGCGATGTAGGGCTCAGAGAAATCGTATTTCTGCTTGCGCGCCTCGGTGATACCGACCTGGTTGATGACGGTGTCGTAGCGCTTGGCGTCGAGGCCGGCGATCAGCCCGTCCCACTTGCCTTCGACGAACTCGGCCTTGACGCCGAGCTTGGCTGCGACGGCTTCACCGATCTCGACGTCGAAGCCAACGAGCTTACCGCTTTCGTCGTGATAGGTGAAGGGCGCGTAGGTTCCTTCGGTGCCGACCTTGAAGACGCCGGCCGATTTGATCGCGGCAAGATTGTCGCCAGCAAGGGCGGGCATGAGCGCGGCAGCATGGATCGATGCAGCTGTCGCGATGATCTTCAGGAGGTTCATTTTTCTATCCAGTTCACCAGATGTGGTCGATGCAGGGAAAATCGCAGAAAAGCAGATGTGAAGATGCGTAGAAAACTGCAAATAGAAACGGCAGCTGCGAATATTTTTCTCATTTTTCATGAATTCGGCGCTGGTTGTTTCACGCGGTGAAAAAACGTGTACGCTCTCTGCTTGCGTGCACGTTTATATCCATTTATGCATGTTTGTATCGATTTTTTGACCCCTGCTGTGGATTAAGCCGAGATGAATGTGAGCGAACTTCTTTTGCAGGAGCGGCAGAGCGCCATCTTGAGCAAGTTGAATACCCGTGGCCGGGTTCTGGCTGGGGAGCTTGCTGTCGAATTCGGCGTATCCGAAGACACGGTTCGCCGGGATCTCCGAGAGATGGCTGCGGCCGGGCTTTGCGAGCGCGTCTATGGCGGCGCGCTGCCGGTTTCGCCTGTTGCCACGAGCATGAACCAGCGCATGAGCATGGCGCGGGATCGCAAGCAGGCACTGGCGCTTGCCGCCGTTTCGCAGATTTCGGCTGGAGCAACTGTGTTTTTCGACGCCGGCAGCACCAATGTCGCCATCGCGGCGGCGCTGCCTGACGATATGGCGTTGACGGCGGCAACGAATGCGCCGGCCATCGCTGCGGCGCTGATCGAAAAACCTCTGGTCAACGTCATTCTGATCGGCGGTCTCGTCGATAGACAGGCTGGGGGCGCGCTGGGTGCCAAGGCCATGCGTGACATGGGGCAGCTTTCGCCCGATCTTTGTGTTCTGGGTGCGTGCGGTATCGACCTTGCGGCGGGGATCACGGCCATCGGCTTCGAGGACGCGGAGTTCAAACGCTTCGCGGCATCAAGAAGCAAGTCGGTTCTCGTTGCGGTCACCTCCGAGAAGTTTGCGACAGCGGCACCGCACAGCGTTCTGTCTGTGGCGCATTGCGACTGCCTGGTGGTCGAGCACGACGCTGATCCAGACGTGCTGGTGCGCTATCGTGACCACGGATGCCGAACGATCGTGGCCGGCGAGGCGCTATAATTCTAGTTTAATCAGCTGCCGGGCAGACAGGCATATTGGGAAGAAACATGGACCATCAAGTGAATACAGCGCCTGTCACCAGGAGCGGCTTCGTGACAAAAAGCAGGGTGGCAGTTTCGCTGCTGTTCCTGATGAACGGCTTCTTCGTCGGCTGCTGGGCCCCGAAAATTCCGGAATTCGCCGAGCGGCTTCAGCTCAGCAAGTTCGAGCTCGGACTGATGATCTTGGTCTTCGGCGTCGGCTCGCTCACGCTTATGCCGATCGCCGGCGGGCAGATTGCCCGGCACGGTTCACGGCTCGTGGCCCAGGTCTCTGCCGTCTGCCTACTGCCCTTTTTGCTTGCGCTGACGCTTTCGCCAAATGTCGTCACCGGAGCAATCTCGATCTTCCTGTTCGGCGGTTTCATCGGCGCGATGGACGTTGCCATGAACGCGAACGCGGTCGCCGTGGAAAAGTCCATGCGGCGGGCGATCATGTCGTCATGCCATGCCTTCTGGAGCCTTGGTGGCCTGATCGGCGCGGCCCTGGGCGGCCTTCTGATTGCCAAGCTCGGCGTACTCTGGCATGCGGGGCTTGCGACGCTTCTTGCAGCGATCATCCTTGGAGTCGCCTGGACCATGATCCATGCCGACCCGCCACATCCCGATGAGAAAAAGAAAAAGACACGGCTGCCGATGGTGCCGCTGCCTTGGCTGCTCGGTCTCATGGCGCTGTTTTCCATGGTCCCCGAAGGCGCGGTGCTGGATTGGGGCGCGCTCTATCTGCGCCAGGAGCTCGGCGCATCGGTCGCTCTTTCCGGCTTCGGTTTTGCGGCGTTCTCGCTGACGATGGCCATCATGCGCTTTGCCGGCGATCTTGTCCGCGACCGGTTCGGCGGTGTCAAGACACTGAGAATCTGCACCCTCTTCGCCATTGCCGGCATGCTATTCGCGGCGCTCGCGCCGAGCGCGGAAATTGCGATCATCGGCTTTGCACTGTGCGGCGTCGGCATTTCGAACATGGTTCCGATCGCCTTCTCGGCTGCCGGCAATATTCCCGGTCTAAAGAACGGCATCGGGCTCTCGGTGGTAACGACGATGGGTTATTCCGGCATGCTGGTTGCGCCTTCCGCCATCGGCTTCGTCGCGGAACATGTCGGCTTCGGTGTCGTCTTCATGGTGCTTCCCGTCTTGCTTGTCGTCGTGCTTTTGTTATCGAACCTGGCACGCTACGCCGACGGCATTTCCGGAGGCGGTCACTGAGGCCGCCGCCAAGCAAAAGTGATGCGCCGGGCGGTTGACAACAAAGCGGGCATGATCCACCTGAAAGAGATCAATTTTAGGGGTTCAAGAACTCTCCATGTCTTCTGCTGCAGATTTTGATCCGAAAGCGCGCCGCGCCTCGGTCGCCGTCGATGTCGGAGGTGTCATCGTGGGCGGTGGCGCGCCCGTCGTCGTGCAATCGATGACCAATACCGATACTGCCGATGTCGATTCGACCGTCGCTCAGGTGGCTGCGTTGTTCAACGCGGGCTCGGAACTGGTTCGTATCACCGTCGATCGCGATGAGAGTGCCGCTGCCGTTCCGAAGATTCGCGAGCGGCTGTTGCGCCTGGGCATGGACGTGCCGCTCATCGGCGATTTCCACTACATCGGCCACAAGCTCCTTGCCGATCATCCGGCGTGCGCCGAAGCCTTGGCGAAGTACCGCATCAATCCCGGCAACGTCGGCTTCAAGGACAAGAAGGACAAGCAGTTCGCCGAGATCGTCGAGATCGCGATCCGCCATGACAAGCCGGTTCGCATCGGCGTCAACTGGGGATCGCTCGATCAGGATCTCTTGACAGCATTGATGGACCAGAACGCTGAAGCAGGCTCTCCGCTTTCGGCGCGTCAGGTTACGCGTGAGGCGATCGTGCAGTCGGCGCTAATCTCGGCCAATCTGGCCGAAGAGATAGGTCTGCCGCGCAACCGCATCATCCTTTCTGCCAAGGTCAGCCAGGTGCAGGACCTGATTGCCGTCTATTCCATGCTGTCCGAACGCTCGGACCATGCGCTGCATCTCGGCCTGACCGAAGCCGGCATGGGAACGAAAGGCATTGTCGCGTCGTCTGCCGCCATGGGCTACGTGCTGCAGCACGGCATTGGAGACACGGTGCGTGTTTCGTTGACGCCGGAGCCGAATGGAGACCGGACGCGCGAAGTGCAGGTCGCGCAGGAGTTGCTGCAAGTCATGGGCTTTCGTCAGTTCGTGCCCGTCGTCGCCGCTTGTCCCGGCTGCGGCCGCACCACCTCGACGGTCTTCCAGGAACTGGCGCAGAATATTCAGAACGATTTGCGCAAGAACATGCCGGTCTGGCGCGAGAAGTATCCGGGCGTCGAGTCACTGAACGTGGCGGTCATGGGCTGCATCGTCAACGGGCCGGGTGAAAGCAAGCATGCCGATATCGGCATTTCGCTGCCGGGTACCGGTGAAACCCCTGCCGCTCCGGTCTTTATCGACGGCAGCAAGGCGTTGACGCTGCGTGGACCGAACATCGCTTCGGATTTCGAGGCGCTGGTCGCCGATTACATCGAAAAGCGCTTCGGACAGAAAACCGCTGCGGAGTAACAGGCTCCAGCCGTCAAATCCGGCTGGTCAGCAGCTTCAGTCCAGCGAAGCAGTAGAAGGCTGCCATCGCGCCTTCGATCCAGCGCCGCAGGCTGCGGTAGATCCTCAAGGCGTGCGGCGTTGAAAAGAGCAGCGCATAGCCCATGAAAACGGTAAAGCCCGTCGCCATGCACACTCCGATGATCAGCCCCGCGACGGATGCCGGGGCGCCTTGCGGCATGCCGAGCGCGATGATCGCGAGCCACGCGAAGATCGCCTTCGGATTGGTGACGTGAATGCCGTAGCCCCGCAGCAGCAATGCCCGGGTCGACAAGCTCTTTTGCACGACAGTCTGCGGCAGATCATCGCTTGAACGCATGGCCTTGAACGCCTTGTAGGCAAGATAGAGCAGGTAGAGACCGCCGAAGATCTTCAGGATCTCCAGGGCGATCGCGTAGGTCTGGAGAATGGTCGCCAGGCCGAGCGCGGCAGCGCAGGCCCAGGTGAAGGAGCCGGCGAATATCCCAAGCGAGATCGTCATTCCGGCCTTTCGGCCATGCATCATCGAGGTCGACACGATCGCCATGATTGCCGGCCCCGGGCTGATGACGGCGATCAGATAGGCGACATAGGCGGGCAGGATCTGCGGCAGGTAGGTCAAGGTCTCATGCATCTTGCGTCTCACGCTCGGGCGACGGGGACCGTTCATCGGAACGCCCGCGTTCTTGTCCATTTCTAGGCCCGGTTCCCAGCCGCCGACAAGAGACTGCGCCTCGTGCCTAGCCTGGAATATTGTCTCGGTGACGCTTTTCAGCACTTACGCTTGGCAATGAAGTGGGCCGTTTCGACCAGAACAGCGCCACGCGCGGCATAGGGCGACAGCAGCGCTTCGGCCTCGCCAATGTGTTCGTCAAGCGTAGCCTCCGCCCATGAAAGGCCATGCAGGCCGACCAGTGTTCCCTTGCCGCGTCCGGCGTCCTTGCCGGTTGCCTTGCCCATCGTCGCTGCATCGGCCGTCAGGTCGAGAATGTCGTCGGCCAACTGGAAGGCAAGGCCGATCTTTTCTCCAAATCTGCGCAGTCTTGCACGATCCTCTGCCGCAGCGCCGGCGATCATCGCGCCGGCCTCGCAGGCGAAGCGGATGAGTGCGCCTGTTTTCATCGCCTGCAGCGTGACGATACCGTGCTCGTCCGGGGATTGCTTCTCGGCCGCCAAATCGAGCGCCTGCCCCCCCGCCATGCCACCAATGCCGGCGGCGCGCGCCAGTGCCATTACGAGCGCAATCTTGCTTGCATTCGGCAAGGCTGTCTGTTCAGAGGCGATGATGTCGAAGGCGTAGGTGAGCAGGCTGTCACCCGCCAGAATCGCAGTCGCTTCGTCGAAAGCGATATGCGTCGTCGGCTTGCCACGGCGCGTATCGTCGTCGTCCATGGCCGGCAGGTCGTCGTGGACCAGCGAATAACAGTGCACGCATTCGAGCGCTGCCCCCACCCGCAGCGCAGCTTGCCTGTTGCCGCCGAGCAATGCAGCTGTCTCGACGACCAGAAAGGGCCGCAGGCGCTTGCCGCCATTCAAGACCGCATAGTGCATGGCGGAACGCAGGCGTTCCGGACGGGCGATTTCGTCATCGAGAACCTTTGTCGAAAGCAGTCCATCCAGGAGGGTCTCGATTTCGCGCGCGTTGGCAGCCAGTCTCGTTTCGAATGCTTTGAAATTTGCGTTCATGGCGCGTTGTTTGGCATGAGCGGCCTTCGGCTTGCAACGGAATTGTCGATGGAGCGGGCAAGATTTCCTTTGTCTCTGGCAATGGCAGTTTGCAGGCGTTATGGAGAATGAGGGAACGTGACTGGGTCGGGGATTTGGACATAGCGCCGGATAGAGAGGACAGCATGGCCGTGCCGCCTTACAGGCAGGTGCTGCTTTGGCTGAGGGATCGCTCGATGATGATGCGCGTTGTTCTTGCGATCGGCGCGCTTCTCGTACTTCCCTACGTCCTGATCTTCCTCTACCTGCTGCCCTTCATCCATCCGGTCTCCACGCTGATGTTGCGCGATCTTGTGCTTATGCAAGGCTACGATCGCCAGTGGGTTTCGATCGATAAGATCTCGCCTGTTCTGGTGCAGTCGGTGATGATGTCCGAGGATGGGCAGTATTGCTTTCACGGCGGCGTCGATTGGGACGAGATGCGGATGCTGGTCACCGATACGCTCGGAGGCAAGTCGACGCGGGGCGGCAGCACGATTCCGATGCAGACGGCGAAGAACCTGTTCTTGTGGAATAGCCGCTCATTCGTTCGCAAGGCCATGGAACTGCCGCTGGCCGTCACCGCTGACTTCGTCTGGTCCAAGCGACGCCTGATGGAGATCTATCTCAATATCGCGGAATGGGGTCCCGGGATCTACGGCATTGAGGCCGCAGCGCGTTATCATTTCAAGGTGCCTGCCTCGAAGCTTACGAGCCGCCAGGCGGCACTCCTGGCGGTCTCGCTGCCCAATCCCATCGACCGCAACGCCGGCAAGCCGGGCAGGGGGCTGCGCAGGCTGGCTGCCGTCATCGAACGGCGAGCGCGAGGCTCCGGCGAATACATCAGATGCATTTATGATTGACATGAGAAGCTGTCGTTGGTGACGACAGGTGTCATCTGGCATTCGTGGTTGAGACGTATGGACGGGCCTCCCGCCAGCAACCACCGGACGCCCAGCGATGATCACCGCCCTTTCCCCAGCGCTTTTGAACTATTTTGAAACTCACAATCCAAATCCGCCAAAGCATCTCGGCACGCGCTACGACGAGAGCGGTACTTTTCTCCGAGAGCCCGGCAATACCGTGGTCTGCCACCTGGTCGAAGGATCGGCATCACAACGTGCAATCATCGACGCACGGCAGCGGCTGCTGGAGATGCCGCAGTCCTTGCAGTTCGCCTTCACCCCGATTTCCAGCCTGCACATGACGCTGTTCCAAGGCATCATCGAATATCGCCGCAGATTGCCCTACTGGCCGCAGGAGATTGCGCTTGATACCGAGATCGATGGCATGACCGATCTCTACCTCGATCGGCTGCAGTCCTTCGCTGCCCTCGAGCCGTTCCGCGTCGGCGTAACCGAGGTGACGCCGGCTGGATTGACTGTTGAAGGGCTTACGGTGGATGACCGACGGTCTATGCACGCTTGGCGTGACGCTCTTGCCAATGTCTTCGGCTACCGGCATCCCGACCATGACAGCTACGTCTTCCATATCACCTTCTGCTACCCGAGACGCTGGCTCAACGAGGCGGCACTGACTGCATGGCAGGCGATGCTCGATGCTGCGCTGGACGCGTTGCGCCGGACCACACCTGTTGTAGAATTGAAACCGCCTGCCTTCTGCAGTTTCCAGGATATGAACCATTTCGAAGAGCGGCTCGTATTTGATAGAGCCATGTAATAGGAGAGAGCCCGTTGGATAGACTGACGCTCTATATCGGCAACAAGAATTATTCTTCTTGGTCCTTCCGCCCATGGATCGCCATGACTGCGGCGCGTATTCCGTTCGAGGAAGTCCTTGTCCCCTTTGACTTTGCCGCCGGAAATCCACGGCTCAAGGAATTTTCGCCGACCGGGCAGGTACCCGTTCTTCAGCATGGTGATCTTCGCGTCTGGCAGTCGCTGGCGATCATCGAATATGTTGCCGAGCTCTTTCCGGAAGCGGAGATCTGGCCCAAGGAGCGTGACAAGCGTGCCGTGGCGCGGGCGGTTTCGATGGAAATGCTCTCCGGCTTCAGGGCTCTGCGCAGCGCCTGCCCGATGAACATCCGGCGGGCAAAGGGCAAGATCGTGCTGGCGGATGGTGTCATGGCCGATGTAGCGCGTATCGAAACGATCTGGCGGGACCTGCGCGCGCATTCGGGAGGACCATTTCTTTTCGGCGCTTTCACCGGGGCCGATGCGATGTTTGCGCCTGTCGTCAGCCGACTCGATGTCTATGATCTGGTGACAGCAGGCGACACATTGAGCTATATGACGGCGGTAAAGGCGCATCCTGCCTGGGAGGCCTGGGAAGAAGCGGCGCGCGCCGAACCCTGGGTCGTAGAAGAAGACGAGGTCTGATCGCGGAAACGTCAGATTCTCCAAAAAATAAAGCTGGGGACTGGTCAAGCCCCTCCAAGGCATGTATAAGCGCGCAAAATTTCCGAAATCGCGATACGTCGTTTCGGCCGCCAGTCTGGCCGTTGGATGTGTTCGCCTGTGAAGTGGAGTAAGAGAAATGGCTGTACCGAAGAGAAAAACGAGCCCGTCCAAGCGCGGTATGCGCCGCTCTGCAGACGCACTGAAGGCTCCGACCTATGTTGAAGACAAGAACTCCGGCGAACTGCGTCGTCCGCACCATATCGATCTGAAGACCGGTATGTACCGCGGCCGTCAGGTTCTGACGCCGAAGGAAAGCGCATAATACTTTATGCGTTCTGCTTCAGCAGGATTTTGCGAGGTCGGCCAGGTGCCGACCTTTTGCTTTTAAGCAAATTATACTCTTTGATGCCTTGAAGTGACACGGCGGTTTACGGCACTATTCTTCTGTCGAGGGAGAATCTGCCAATGCTCAATGCTGTTCCACTGATGATCGTTCCTTTTATTCTCTACAATCTGGCAATGTTAGGCTTGATGGGGGGCGGCGGGCTTCCGTCACTTCACAACGATTTGTTCGTCCTCTCGATGATTTCGGGTGCCATATGGAGCATGTCGCTCGGCGATCTGTTTATCGTCGTCGCGCTCGTCGTGCTGTTCTTCGAGATCCTAAGGGCAACCCTCAATTCCCGCGGCAGCCTCACCAACCATATGCTGTCGATGTTGGTCTTCATTGCGTTTCTGGTCGAGTTTCTCCTCGTCCAGGATGCTGCAACGCAGGTCTTCTTTATTCTGCTGACAATTGCGCTGATCGATGTCGTCGGCGGCTTCGCCGTGTCGATCCGAAGCGCGGGGCGGGATGTTTCGATAGGGCTCTGAGGCGCGCTCCGCCGCGCACAACGCTTCAAGCCGCTGAGCTCGAAGAGATGTGCGCGCACGCCTTGATCGGTCAAAGGCTGTCGAGCTTGCTCTGAAGCGCGCGCAGCTGTTCCTTGAGCTCGTCGATGTCTTTCGCTTCCGCCTTGCGGCTCTCCTTGGCAGGCGGCTTCATGAAGGGCGAAAACATCTGCATGGCCTGCTGGAACATCTCGGTGTTGCGACGTACCTGCTCCTCCACCATCTGCAACGGCAACTGCAGGTTCTTCGTCAGTGGCGTTTCGCCGAAGGCTCGCGTGACCTGCTCCCGCATCTGCGATTGCTGCTCCGTGAAGGCGCGCATCGAATGCTCCAGAAAGCTCGGAACGACCATCTGCATCTGGTCGCCGTAGTAGGTGATCAGTTGGCGAAGGAATGAAATCGGCAGAAGCGTGTTGCCCGTCTTGGATTCCTGCTCGAAAATAATCTGCGTCAGCACAGAGTGAGTGATGTCATCACCGCTTTTGGCATCCTGGACCGTAAAATCCTCCCCCTTCTTGACCATCTCCGCCAGGTCTTCCAACGTCACATACGTGCTGGTGCCTGTGTTGTAGAGGCGGCGATTGGCGTATTTCTTAATTACGATCTGACCCTCATTTTTCGCCATATCAGTCTCCCAAAACCCGTCTGATTGTCATGAAAATTCCTCCACTTGAGAATGTAGACGCAAAAGAAGCTCGGTGACAATCTCTTTGTGCGATGCGGCAACCCCTTTTGCGGCAGGCATAATTTGCCCGAATGTAAGTTGCTGCGAAAATTGGCATATACGACTCTTGCCGTTTGACTTGGCGATAAAGCTTTGTCAGTTTCAACCTATATGTGGTGGAGTTAATGAGGAGACCGTCATGTCCAGTCCGTCCATCGTCATCGCCAGTGCCGGCCGTACCGCAGTCGGTTCGTTCAACGGCGCTTTTGCA
Source organism: Rhizobium sp. P1_C7 (assembly GCF_056406295.1). Lineage (NCBI taxonomy): Bacteria > Pseudomonadati > Pseudomonadota > Alphaproteobacteria > Hyphomicrobiales > Rhizobiaceae > Rhizobium > Rhizobium sp. P1_C7. Next base: position 197,482 of record NZ_JBFUAL010000006.1, on the reverse strand, counting down.
ACTGTTCCGGCTCATGAGTTGGGGGCGGCTGTCGTCAAGGGAGTACTTGAACGAGCGGGTGTTGAAGCCGGGGAGGTGGATGAGGTCATTCTCGGCCAGGTTCTGCCGGCGGGTGAGGGGCAGAACCCGGCACGCCAGGCTGCAATGAAGGCCGGCGTTCCAAAAGAAGCGACTGCTTGGGGCGTCAACCAGCTCTGCGGTTCCGGTCTTCGTGCGGTGGCACTTGGGATGCAGCAGATTGCCCTTGGCGACGCGAAGATTATCGTGGCAGGCGGCCAGGAATCCATGTCGATGGCGCCGCACGCCGCGCATCTGCGCGGCGGCGTCAAGATGGGAGACATGAAGATGATCGACACCATGATCAAGGACGGTCTCACCGATGCCTTCTACGGCTATCACATGGGCGTAACGGCTGAGAACATCGCCCGTCAGTGGCAGCTTTCACGCGATGAGCAGGACAAGTTTGCCGTGTCCTCGCAGAACAAGGCCGAGGCCGCGCAGAAGGCCGGGCGCTTCAAGGACGAGATTATTCCGTACCTGATCCAGACCCGGAAGGGCGATGTGACGGTGGATGCTGACGAATATATCCGCCATGGCGCCACGATGGATGCTATGGCGAAGCTTCGCCCCGCGTTTGACAAGGATGGTACCGTCACGGCCGCCAATGCGTCGGGCCTGAACGATGGTGCTGCTGCCGCCGTTCTCATGACGGAGGCGGAAGCATCCAGGCGCGGCATTCAGCCGCTTGCCCGCATCGTGTCCTGGGCAACTGCTGGCGTCGATCCGCAGGTTATGGGAACCGGCCCGATCCCGGCATCGCGCAAGGCACTGGAGAAGGCTGGCTGGTCGGTCGGCGATCTCGACCTGATCGAGGCGAACGAGGCGTTTGCAGCTCAGGCTTGCGCGGTCAACAAGGATCTCGGATGGGATACCGCGATCGTCAACGTCAATGGCGGTGCCATTGCGATCGGGCACCCGATCGGCGCATCCGGCGCGCGGGTTCTCAACACGCTCCTATTCGAGATGAAACGTCGCGGCGCCAAGAAGGGACTGGCCACGCTCTGCATCGGCGGCGGTATGGGCGTCGCGATGTGTTTCGAAGCACTTTGAATAGCCTGCGTTTCATGTCTTGATCGAGCTCCACAGGATAGTGGAGCCTTAAATAAGGGGAGCGGAACATGAGCAGAGTAGCTGTTGTCACTGGCGGTACGCGAGGCATCGGCGCCGCAATTTCCATGGCGCTAAAGAATGCCGGCTATAAGGTTGCTGCGAATTATGCCGGCAACGACGAGAAGGCGAAGGCTTTCCACGACGTGACGGGCATCGCGGTGTTCAAGTGGGACGTTTCCGACTACGTGGCTTGCGGCGAAGGCATTGCCAAGGTGGAGGCGGAACTGGGCCTTGTGGAGGTGCTCGTCAACAATGCGGGCATCACGCGGGATGCAATGTTCCACAAGATGACACCGCAGCAGTGGCACGAGGTGGTCAACACCAACCTGACGGGTCTCTTCAACATGACGCACCAGGTTTGGGCCGGCATGCGTGAACGCAGCTTCGGACGCATCGTCAACATTTCTTCGATCAATGGCCAAAAGGGACAGATGGGGCAGGTGAACTATTCCGCCGCGAAGGCGGGCGATCTCGGATTTACCAAGGCGCTGGCTCAGGAAGGGGCGGCCAAGAACATTACCGTCAACGCGATCTGCCCTGGCTACATCGGCACGGAGATGGTTCTTGCTGTTCCGGAGAAGGTCCTGAATGAGCGGATCCTTCCGCAGATTCCGGTGGGGCGGCTCGGGGAACCCGATGAAGTCGCACGCTGCGTCGTTTTTCTCGCGTCGGATGATGCGGGCTTCATCACTGGTTCGACGTTGAGCGCCAACGGTGGACAGCTTTTCGTTTAGCGAATTGAGGCCGTGTGATCGCTGTCGCGGTTGTTGCTTTGCTGCGAATGCGAATGGCTGTGCGGCGTATCGCGCGTTTCATATGGATTGATTGAGGCGGCATAGACTGCGAGCGCGATCGTCAGGAACGCGGCCGCGCCGATGATTCTGGTCATGTTGATACTTCCCGATTCCGGTGAACGCATTCGTGCTGCAGACCGGTGTCGATATTGGGGCCGATTTGAGGAATTATTCGGTCGCTCATCCGTTTGGTTGTTGCCGACCTCTGGCACTGACCGGAACCTTCTGCATCGCCGGAGTCGCGCCGCGCAGTGCGGCAGTTGCCGTGACAATAAAAGCGGTCGACACAAGGATGGCGACCGCCGAATTCAAGATGATCTGAGCCATGGGAGCATTCCTCTTCGACCAGGTCGGCGCTGATTGCGCCGACGCCGTTCATGAAAGAAATATGCGCTTGCGGCCCATTGTTCGATAGATCGACCTTTGGCGACCGACTGTCAGCGTAATGTTGACAATCGCGGCTGTGCGGCTACGCCGTCTCGCCGCCGCTGATCCAGGCTCGCGTGATTTCGATATTGTCCGATATATGCACCAGATCGGCGCGTGCACCAGGCACCAGGCGGCCACGGTCCTCAAGACGAAGGAAACGCGCGGGGTAGAGCGTGGCCATGCGCAAGGCCTCGGCAAGCGTCAGGTCCAGATAGGTGACTCCATAGCGGATGGTCGACGCCATATCGACGTCCGAACCGGCGAGCGTTCCGTCGGACAGGACCAGCTTTGAACAGAAACCACCCCTCTCGCGGCGAACGGTACGACCGTTCAACACAAACTCGTCGCGCTCCGAGCCGACGAGCGACATCGCGTCGGTGACGAAAAAGAGCTTGCCTTCGCCCCGCTTTGCGCGAAGCGCGGTGCGAAGCGCTTTCGGATCCACATGATGGCCGTCGGCAATGATGCCGCACCAGACCGACGGATGGTCAAGTGCCGCACCGACCAGACCTGGAGCGCGATGCCCCAACTGGCTCATTGCGTTGAACAGATGGGTCACACCGCGCGCGCCTGCATCAAAGCGGCTCTCCGCGGCCTCGCTGGAGCAATCGGAGTGGCCGATGCTTACGACGACACCTGCTTCGCTCAGCTCGCTCACCTGCTTCGATGTGACCTGTTCGGCGGCCATCGTCACCATGAGCGTGCCGATCGATTGCTTGGCTGCGACAAGTGTCCTGACGTCCCTTTCCTCGACGGGACGCATCAGTGCGGCGAGATGGGCGCCCTTGCGCGCCGGGGCAAGATGCGGACCCTCGAGATGCAGGCCGGCGACGCCGCGGTTCGTATTCACGGCTTCCTTGGCCGCTTCCAGCGCCGCACGCACCGCATCTGCCGTGTCGGTGATCAGGGTCGGCAAGAGAGCAGTCGTGCCGTAAGGCCGGTGGCCTTCCGCAATCATGTACATCGAGCTTGCGGACGGTTCATCATTCAGCATCCGGCCGCCGCCGCCGTTTACCTGGGCGTCTATGAAGCCGGCCGAAAGTACGCCACCGTCCAGCTGGATTGTCTCTCCTTCCGGAAGCTCATTGCCTGCAGCGATTGTCTCAATGCGCCCATCGGCGATGACGAGTGCCTTGTTGTCGTGGAAACGCTCGCCGTCAAAGATACGAGCGCCAGCGATGATCGTGCGAAGCATCAGATGGTCTCCGTTACCTTAAGCAGGTTTGCCGGCTTATCGGGATCGAAGCCCCTGCGGCGTGTCACCGATTCGATCAGTCTGTAATAGACAAGCAGTGAAACGAGGGGATCGAGAAGGCCATTGCCGGTGGTCGGCACACGCAGATTGATGCCGGCAAGCGGCTGAGACGAGAAGGGAACGGTGGTGGCGCCGAGTTTCTGCAGGCGTTCGAGTGCCTGCACATTGTTGGCAAAGGCTGCGTCGTCCGGCGCAAAGGCAACAATCGGGAATCCGGGCTGCACGAGCCGCATCGGGCCATGCATCAATTCTGCCAGAGAGAAGGCCTCCGCATGCAGGCCAGCCGTTTCCTTGGCCTTGAGCGCAGCCTCGAGAGCAATCGCGAAAGCGGGGCCGCGACCGCCGGTGTAGAGCGACGTGGCGTTGAAGAGGACATCCTCGGCCGCTGCCGTGTCTATCCCAGCCGTTGCCAGGAGCGCCTCGGGCAGCTTGTCCAACGCCGAGTGCAGATCGCGTTTGCCGCCGATTGCCGCCGTGACGCCGCAGAGGGCCGCAACTGCGGCGATGAAGGACTTCGTTGCCGCAACGCTCTTTTCAGCGCCGGCGTTGAGGCCGAGCACGATGTCTGCCTGTTTGGCCAGCGGGCTGTCGGTGACGTTGACGACGGCGATAGTTGTTGCGCCGCCGCGTTTGGCCGCTTCCTGCAGAGCGACGATGTCAGGGCTCGCGCCGGATTGCGACACCGTGAAGTGGATACCGCCCTTCAGGTGCAGCGGCGCACCGTAGACCGAGGCGACCGAAGGGCCGACCGAGGCGACCGGCACGCCGCAGGTTATCTCGAACAGATATTTGAAGAAGGTCGCAGCATGATCGGAAGAGCCGCGCGCGGCTGTGGTGACCACGCTTGGGGCACCTGAGGAAAACAGTTTGGCGATCTCATCGAAAACCGGCTTTTCTTTCTGCAAAAGCGTTGCCACGACATCCGGCGATTGGCCGGCTTCTTGCAACATCAGCGACTGGGTATCACTCATAGGTCCTCTCCAATTCTCAATTCTGCTACAAAATCATATGCATCGCCGCGATAGTGCGAGCGGGTGTATTCAACGACACGCTGGTCATCCAGCCGCGAAACGCGTTCGATCAGAAGTGCCGGTGCTCCCGGCTTCACATCAAGGGCTGCGGCCGATGACGGATCGAGGGTGACGGCCGTGAGCCTTTGCAGGGCGCGTACGGGCCGGTGGCCGCTTGCGGCAAGCGCTTCATAGAGCGAGTCTTCACCGCCACCATTTTCACCAAGGAACTTGACGGGGACCACCGAGCGGTCGATCGCGAGCGGCAGCCCATCGGCGAGACGCAGGCGGTCAAGGCGGAGGACGCGCTCGTCAACGCCGAGACCGAGCAGGAATGCTTCCTCCGGCGAGGGCGTATTGATGGTGCGTGAGAGGATTTTTGCGGCAGGCACGCGACCGCGCGAACGCATGTCGGCGGAGAAGGAGGAAAGCCGCCAGAGCGACTGCTCCATGCGCTCTACCCTGCTGGACACGAAGGTGCCGCTGCCATGCCGCGATTCGAGAGTGCCTGCGTTCAGGAGATCGCGATAAGCGGTACGAACGGTCACACGACCAATTTGCAAGGCTTCGGCAAGATCGCGTTCGCTCGGAAGAGCCGCGCCCGGTTTTAGCAGACCCTCCTGGATCAATCCGGTTAGAGCTTGCGCAAGACGCCTGTAGAGCGGCCCGGTGCGGGTTTCATCGCGCAGACCGCGGCTATCGATCTCTGCTATCAGACTGGTTCTATCCATAGGAAATAAGTAGAACCTATTTGGAACCAATTGCAAGCAAGAAATGATTTAAACAAAAACCCCGCAGCTTCCTGCGGGGGCTGAAACAGATCGCTTGATATCTATTCAATTCTATACCATTATGACCAAATGAGTAAGTATGTTGGAATTGGGGAAGCGGCAAGCATTCTAGGAGTTGCTCCCGTGACGTTGCGGCGTTGGGAGGCTTCTGGACATCTCGTTCCCGAAAGAACGCCAGCTGGCCATCGTCGATATGACGTTGCGGCAATCACCGGAGTAATAAACACTCGGAAAACGGGTCAACTCGATACCCGCAAGACAATCGCCTACGCCCGAGTATCAAGCTCCGATCAAAAGGCCGATCTCGAAAGGCAAAAGCAGGTCCTTGAAATTTACTGCGCCCAGCAGGGATGGACATTCGATCTAATCTCCGACCTCGGCTCCGGAATGAACTACCAGAAAAAAGGTCTGAAACAGCTACTTTCCGACCTCGTCGACGGCAAAATCGGACGCCTTGTGATTACGCACAAGGACCGTCTTCTGCGGTTCGGGGCCGAACTCGTGTTCGCCATCTGCCAGGCGAAAAACGTCGAGGTGGTGATCATCAACCAAGGAGAAGACACCTCGTTCGAGGAAGACCTGGCGAAGGACGTGCTGGAAATTATCACGGTCTTTTCCGCTAGGCTTTACGGTAGCCGTAGCCGAAAGAACCAGAAGCTTATCGATGGTGTCCGCAAGGCTGTTGAGGACGCAACATGATCCTCGCCCATAAGATCGCCCTCGATCCCAACAACAGCCAGCGGACCCATTTCGCGAAGGCGGCCGGCACGGCGCGCTTCGCGTATAACTGGGCGCTCGCCGAATGGCAGAAGCAATACGATGCCTGGAAGCTCGACAACAGCCTCGAGCGGCCACCGCAGTATTCCCTCCGGCGGCAGCTCAACCTAATCAAACGGACCGACTATCCGTGGATGGCCGAGGTCACCAAGAACGCCCCGCAAATGGCGATTGTCCAGCTCGGCGAGGCGTTCAAGAACTTCTGGGCGAAACGGGCCAAATACCCGACGTTCCGCAGGAAGGGCATCGACGACCGTTTCACTCTGACCAACGACCAGTTCATCCTGAACGGCTCTCGCATCCGCATCCCCAATCTCGGTTGGGTGCGGATGCGAGAGCCGTTGCGCTTTGAAGGAAAAATCCAGTCCGCAACGGTCAGCCGCAAGGCTGACCGTTGGTTCGTTTCCTTCAACGTCATCCTCGACAATTTATCGCACCTGCCAAAAGCCGAAAACCAAGGCGCAACAGGGGTGGATGTCGGGCTGACGACCCACGCAACGCTCTCGCACGGGGAAAAGGTCGTAGGACCGAAGCCCCACAAGAAGCTGCTGAACCGTGTTCAGCGGCTGTCGCGCGGTCTCAGCCGCAAGGTAAAGGGTTCGAAGAACCGGACCAAGGCAAAGACGAAACTGGCAGAGCTTCACCTGCGGATCGCCAACATCCGCAGTGACGCTGTGCATAAACTGACGACTGACATCACCAGGCGCTTTCACACGATCGGCGTTGAGACGCTGAACGTCAAAGGCATGTTGAAAAACCGCCGCAGGGCGCGCTCGACCGCCGACATGGGTCTCTTCGAGACCAGACGGCAGATGACCTACAAGGCCGACATGCGTGGCGGGATTGTCGTTGCGGCAGACCAGTGGTTTGCCAGCAGCAAGCTCTGCCATTGCTGCGGCGGGAAGAACGAGACGCTGGCCCTCAACGACCGGAAGTGGGTCTGCGAGGGCTGTGGCACCGAACACGACCGCGACGTCAACGCCGCGATCAATCTGGAGAATTATGCTGTAAGGCATATCGCCGCGAGTTCCGCGGTGGCTGCCTGTGGAGGGGAAGGCGCTGGCCGCCGTCGCAAGACGTCGGTGAAACCGTCCCCAGTGAAGCAGGAAATCAACGTCAAACCTGAAAATGTTTATACATGATCAGGTTTGTGTAAGTTTGATGGAACGGTAGGGTGACGATCCTTACTGGAGCATGGGGCTGGCGATGCGTGCGCACTACTCATCCTTCTGTGGCGAAGGGTGTGGTCAACTCTTCGAGAAAATGTAATCCGTTTCCTGTCGCAGCACTTCTCCCGGACGAACGACCGCGCTCGGGAAACCTTCATGGTTGACCGCGTCCGGCCAGATCTGCGTTTCCAGGCAGAAGCCGGCGAAAGGTCCGTATTTGCGGCCGCCAATCCCGGGTACCGGCACGCTGAGCTTGAAGGCGGCGTAGAATTGCACGCCCGGCTCCGTCGTGCGGACTTCCATCGAAACGCCGGAGTGCAGGCTGCGGGCAAGCGCCACGGAACGCTTGGCGGTGCGTTCGCTTGAAAGGCAGAAATTGTGATCGTAAAGCGCCTGCTGGTCACCGTCGAACCGCCTCATCGAGGACATCTCGCGGAAGTCGAAGACAGTGCCGTCGACCGGGCGTACTTCTCCGGTCGGGATCTGCCTCTCGTCCGTCACCAGATAGCCGTCGGCGGCGATCATGATGTCGTGGCCGAGCGTGTCTTCGCGACCATCCAGATTGAAATAGGCGTGCTGGCAGACGTTCGCGAGCGTCGGCTGGTCAGTCGACGTTTCGTAGGTGACCGACAACTCCCCGTCGCCGTGCACCCAGTATGTGGCAAGGATGGCGCAGTTGCCGGGATATCCGCCGCGGCCGTCAGCGTCAACGATCTTCAGAACAACGCGATCGACGTCGTGTTCGACGATCGTCCAGTTGCGCTTGGCGATATTGTCGCTGCCACCGTGAAGGTGGGTGATGCCGTTCTCGTTCAGATCCAGCTGATAGTCCTTGCCGTCAAGCGTGAACCTGCCGCTGCCAATGCGATTGGCGCAGCGACCCGGAGTCGCGCCGAAATAGGAGGAGTGAACGGGGTAGCTGTCGAAGCTGTCGAAGCCGAGGGTAAGCGGCGCGTCGTGGCCCTCAAGCCGCAAATCCTGGATCACCGCGCCCCATGTCATGACCTTGGCCGTCAGCCCACCACCCTTGATTTCGACGCGATGGACGGGTTCGCCCGTCTTGGTCTGCCCGAAAACTTCCCGCTTCAATGTGTCCGCCATCACCACCGCCTAAATATATCTTCTATTGAGGCACGGAACCTGCCTCCATTTGCCCCAAACCGCAACCGGCACGAGACAAAAAACAGGCATTGCAGGCGAGAGGCCGCAGCGCTTTCTTATCACGGCGATGGATGCTCAGCCGTCCTCGCCAATCTCGTTCAGGTCGTAAGACGTTGTCTGATAGATCTCGTTGATCCAGTTGCCGAACAATAGGTGTGCATGGCTTCTCCAGCGGTTCTGCGGAGCGAGCGACGGATCATTATGCGGGAAGTAGTTCTGTGGCATCTTGATCGGCACGCCGGCGTTCACATCGCGGAAATACTCGTCGGCAAGCGAGGTGGAGTCATATTCGACGTGGTTGAAAATATAGAGTCTCTTGCCCTTCTCTTCGTGGACGAGGCAAACGCCCATCTCGCTCGATTCCATAAAGATTTCAAGATCCTGCGATTTTTCGATGTCGGCACGGCGCACCTCGGTCCAGCGTGAGACAGGTACTTCGAAATTGTCGGAGAATCCGTTGAGGTAGACTGATGACGGTGCAAGGTTCTTGTGGCGGTAAACGCCGAATGCCTTCTCTTTCAGCCCGTGCTTCGGAACGCCGTGGAAGTGATAGATGGCAGCCATCGCGCCCCAGCACACGTTCATTGTCGAATGGACGTTGGTTCTCGTCCAGTCGAAGATCTGCTGCATTTCGCTCCAATAGGTGACGTCTTCGTAAGGCAGCGTCTCTATCGGTGCGCCGGTTATGATGAAGCCGTCGAACTTCCGGTGCTTTACCTCCTCCCATGTCTGGTAGAAGGAGAGAAGATGTTCTTCAGCGGTGTTCTTGGCCTTGTGGTTTCCGACCCGCACGAGCGACAGCTCGACCTGCAGCGGCGAGGCGCCCACAAGGCGTGCCATCTGCAGCTCGGTCTTGATCTTGTTCGGCATGAGATTGAGAAGCCCGATCTGCAAGGGACGGATGTCCTGACGGATCGCTTCCGTCTCGGTCATCACGCGCACACCTTCTTGAACCAGGGTTTCAAAGGCGGGCAGGGTATCGGGAATCTTGATAGGCATTGCGGTCACTCGATGAAAACAACGAAAATATCGCTATCGGTCCGCACGCGGCCCTTTAGCAACTTCTTTAACGTGGCTGCAAGCCGGCCGGCCAAATCACCACGGAATGCCTTAAATAGCGCCAGTCGGGCTGCGAATCAATCACTGAAAAAGACGCGCTCGGGGGCTCGCGGTAACTCACGCATTAAAGCGTGCTAGAATCTGTTGCTGGACAGGCTGAAACACCATGTTATTCAGGTAGGATAGACCGCTTAGGGAAGCATAATGGCAGATGACGTCAAAGGCAGGCCGAGCATTCAAGGACAGGACAGGGTAGGCTACGACCTCAGCCTGGTCTACCGGCTGAAGGTCATGTTCTCAGCGTTTTGGAATTCCAGGGTGCGGGGACGAGTCCTTGTTCTTTCGACTGCGCTGATTGCCATCATCCTGGCCACCGCATATGCCACGGTCATCCTCAATCAGTGGAATGCGCCGTTCTACGATAGTATCTCGCGGCGTGACCTGCCGGGTTTCTTTCACCAGCTCAAAATCTTTGCGGTGATTGCCGGCATGCTGTTGCTGCTCAACGTCATACAGGCCTGGCTCAACCAGATGACGGCGCTTTATATGCGCGAGGGCCTGTCACGAGACCTGGTCGACCAGTGGCTGCAGCGCAAGCGCGCGCTTCGCCTGGCGTCAAGCGGTCTGATCGGTGTCAACCCAGACCAGCGCCTGCACGAGGACGCACGCAATCTTGCCGAAAGTACGAGTGGGCTTGTCATCGGCCTTGTGCAATCGACCATCCTTCTGGTGAGCTTCATCGGCGTGCTGTGGGAACTTTCCAGCGGCTTCGTCTTTCATTTCGGCACCCATAGTTTTTCCATTCCGGGCTATATGGTCTGGGCCGCGATCTTTTACGCTGCCTCTGCCTCCGTGCTCAGCCAGCTCGTCGGCCGCAAACTTGTGAAGCTGAATGCCGACCGCTTCTCCAAGGAAGCAGAGCTCCGCTTTGCCCTGATGCACGCCAACGAAAACATACCCGCCATCACCGCCGCGCGCGGCGAGGAAAACGAGCGGGGTCGCATCAATACCGATATCAGTGCAGTCCTCACCGTTATCAAACGTGTGGCGATGGCAAACGTCAATCTTACCTGGGTTTCGGCCGGCTACGGCTGGCTCGTCGTTGTCATCCCGATCATCGTTGCTGCGCCTGCTTATTTCTCCGGGGGCCTGACCTTCGGCCAATTGATGATGTCCGTCGGCGCGTTCAATCAGGTGAATACGGCTCTTCGCTGGTATGTCTCGAACTTTGGCCCGATCGCCGAATGGCGGGCCACTCTGATGCGGGTCACCGATTTCCGGCAGGCGCTGACCACCATGGGCGACGATGTCGATCTCAAGGAGATGATCGCCTACGAGAGGAGCGCTCCCGGCACGCTGACGCTCGACAATGTGAGGATCGCGGCCAAGATCGATGAACAGATCGATCAGTGCGGCGGCTTCCGGTTGCGTGAGAACAGCGTGACGATCAAGGCCGGTGAGAAAGTCATGATCAACGGTGACCACAACCTCAATCGCAAGCTCCTCTTCCTTGCGCTGTCCGAGCTCTGGCCATGCGGTGGTGGCAAGATCGGCCTTCCGCCCGCAGACGACATGCTTTTCGTTCCGCAGTCGGCCTATATTCCGGGTGGAACGCTTCGCGAAGCCCTAGCATTCCCCGAGCCCGCGCAGACCTACAAGAACGAAGATGTCGAGGCGGTCCTCGAGAAGGCTGGCCTGCACAACCTGATTGCCCGGCTCGACACGCGCGCGCGCTGGGACAAACTGCTCGATTCCGACGAGCAGCGCGCCATCGGCTTTGCCCGGCTGCTTCTCGTTCGCCCGCGCTGGATGGTGTTCGACGAAGTGTTGGAAGGGATGGAGCCGGAATGGCAAGCCACGATGATGAAAGTGCTTACCTCGATGCCAGAGAGCACAATGATCTATATCGGTCGATCCGAGGCTTATGTGGAAGCGTTTCAGCCGCGCGTGCTGCATCTCGAGGCGCTGGACGCGAAGCCTGAAGCGAAGGCCATGGCAAAAGTTCCGAACGTACGGGCGCCAGCGCTGTGACCGTTCACATGGGCGGGACAACGCCGTTGGTGCCGACGGTCAGCTGCGCGGCAGAGATCGTGCCGTCGGTCGCTTTTTCGCCCATAACGATCACCTGTGCACCCGGCGTCAGATCCGTTTTGCCGGCGGGCGTGAAGGTGACGATCGGCGTATCGTCAGCGATTGATATGGTCTTTTCCTTGCCCTGGTAAGTCAGCGTAATGGTGTGGCCGTCGATCGCCTTGACCGCCCTGGCAACGGTCGCATTGGTCATGGTGCTGTTTGGCTTCAAGTCCCAAGGGCGGCTGCCTTCGCCGGTGCCTTTCATCGCCGAAGGAAAGATCAGCACTTCGAGGGCTCCGTCGCCGCCGTCGGCCTTCGGCAGCGACGCAACGCCGACGAAATCTCCCGGCTTGATATCTTCGACCGACGCCTTCTTGATGCCCCCGACTTTCCACTCAGGTTTCAGCGACACCGTCTGGTCGGTGCCCTCCCTTGTCTTGACGACAAGCGTGTCGCCACTGAGGCTTTCGATCGCGCCGCGCACGCGCACGCGCTGCGCGTCTGCGCCGAATACAGTTTGCGATGCGATCGTGAGGGCGCTGGTGGCAAGGACGGTCGCCACTGAGATGCTGAGATTGCGGGACATGGTCTTTCTCCATGCGGTCGTCTGGTCGGTGCGCTGCAACCGCGCGGTCAGATTAGTCCCGGCGCTGGAACACTGGCGAATCAAGGAAAAGTGAGGAGTCGCCTGCGTATCGTGCGGCGCGCTCGGAGGAAGGGCTGATCTAGCCCTCCAACTCCTCCCGCAGCATTTCGAGCTCCAGCCATTCCTCTTCCATCTTCGTCAGGCTGCCGCGGAATTTCTCCATTTCGGCGGCGAGACGGCTGAATGTCGCGGGATCCTTGCTGAAGAGAGAGGGGTCGGCCATCTTTTCTTCGCGCCTGGCGATTTCGGCTTCGGCCTTCGCGATCTCCTTCGGGAGGTTCTCGAGCGCGAACTTCTGCTTGAAGGAGAGCTTGCCTTTTCCTTTTGGCGCCTCAGCAACGGGTGTGGCGTCCGGCGTCTTCGACCTCTCCGCCTTCTCCGATCTTTTGCGTTCGTCGGCAGCGCCCTTGCGCTGTACCAGCATATCGGAATAACCGCCGGCGTATTCGATCCAACGTCCGTCCGGCGCATCGGGTGCGGCGGGTGCGATTGTCGATGTCACCGTACGATCGAGGAAATCGCGGTCGTGGCTGACGAGAATGACGGTGCCGGGAAAGCCGGCGACAATCTCCTGCAGCAGATCCAGGGTCTCGATGTCGAGATCGTTCGTCGGCTCGTCGAGGATCAACAGGTTTGCCGGGCGCGACATGATACGCGCCAGCATCAGGCGTGCACGCTCTCCGCCCGACAGGTTCTTGATCGGCGTGCGCGCCTGCTCGGGCTGAAACAGGAATTCCTTCATGTAGCCCGTGACATGGCGCTGCTCGCCGTTGACGAGCAGGTTGTCGCCGCGGCCGTCCGTCAGGTAGTGGGCGAGTGTTTCGTCGGGGTTGAGCTCATCGCGCTTCTGATCAAGCGTCGCGATTTCCAGGTTGGTGCCGAGTTTGACTGTGCCGCTATCGGGCGAGAGCTGCCCGGTCAGCATTTTCAGCAACGTCGTCTTTCCCACGCCATTCGGTCCAACGAGGCCGATGCAATCGCCGCGATGGACGCGGATCGAGAACGGCGTGACGATCGGCCGGTCGCCGAATGTCTTGGTGATCTTGTCCGCTTCGATGACGAGCTTGCCGGATTCCTGCGCATCGGAAACGGTTGCCTGCACCGTGCCCTGCGGACCCTTGTGTCCACGATGGTTCGACCGCATCGTCTGCAGTTCGCCAAGGCGGCGCATATTGCGCTTGCGCCGTGCCGTGACGCCGTAGCGGAGCCAGTGCTCCTCGCGTTCGATCGCCTTGCCGAGCTTGTGCTGCTCCAGCTCCTCGGCTTCCAGCACCTGGTCGCGCCACGCTTCGAAATGGGCAAAGCCCCTGTCGAGCCGGCGCGAGGTGCCGCGATCGAGCCACACGGTCGCGGTCGAGACTTTTTCGAGGAAGCGACGGTCATGCGAGATGAGGACGAGCGCACTTCGGGTTTTCTGCAGCTCGCCTTCCAGCCATTCGATCGTCGGCAGGTCGAGGTGGTTGGTAGGCTCGTCGAGAAGGAGAATATCGGGCTCTGGCGCAAGGACGCGCGCGAGTGCCGCGCGGCGGGCCTCCCCGCCGGAGAGGTTTTGGGGATCTTCTTCACCCGTCAGGCCGAGATGCGAGAGCAGATAGGTGACGCGATAGGGATCGTCGCCCGGCCCCAGCCCCGCCTCGGCGTACGCTTGCACCGTCTTGTGGGTTTCGAAATCGGGAGCCTGTTCGAGATAGCGGACAGTCGATGAGGGATGGCGAAAGACCTCGCCGGACTGTGCTTCGACCATGCCGGCCGCGATCTTGAGCAGCGTCGACTTTCCGGAGCCATTGCGGCCAACAAGGCAGATCTTGTCTCCGGGCTCCACTTGCAGCGCAGCACCCGCCAGAAGCGGTGCGCCTCCGAAGCTCAGGAAAATATCATCGAGTTTAAGAATGGGGGGCGCCAAAAATCAGACTCCGGAAAGATCATAGGGGCGGGCGAGCACGATGGCGCGGCCGCTTTGAAGAGAGAAGCGTACTGCGCCCTCTGCGACATTGGAAATGGTGCGTGACGAACCGAACGGCAAATTGAAATCGGCCAGCGGATAGCGCGCATTCTCGATGAACAGCCCACGCAGCTCGCTGAAGCCGGGAACCGAGAAGAGACTTCCCTGCGGGAGATCAAGGCTGATCGTGCCTGCGACGAGCGGCACGGCCTCTTCGCTGCCCGAGGTCAGCAGCACGTCCAGGCCCTGTTCGGCGAGGCTGACCGCATAGATCAGATGCTGGAGCGCATGATCGGAGCGCTCGCCGGCAAGTGCGCCGGCAAGAATCAGCCGAGTTGCACCGCGCTTTATGGCCTCGGATACGGCGATCTCACCATCGGTCGAGGCCTTTGCCGCCGGGTAGGGTTGCTTCGGCACATGTGCAAAGGCGCTCTCAAGATCCGCAGGCGTGGAATCGAAGTCGCCGACCCAGAGCTCGGGCATGGCGCCCAGAGCGGCGGCATGGCGCATTCCCCCATCGGCAGCAATGAAGCGCGTGCCCGCGACCGCCTGGCGCAGCCGATCGGTCAGTCGCAACTCGCCGCCGAGAAGAATGGTGAAGGTGGATTGGCTCATGGGCATTGCCCATAGCGCAAAGCAGGGGGGAAGGGAAAGGGCGCAGATCAGCCTTCGTCGGCCACATCCTTCATGCGAGCCTGAAACACAGCCTCGAAGCCGGATATGTATCTGTCGAAAAGCTTCGCAAAGGTGTCGATATCCTCTTTTGGCCAGTCCTCGACGATTTCGGAGACGATAGCAAGCTTCTGGGCCTTCAGTTCCGACAGCAGTCTCTGTCCTAGCGGCGTCATGACCACGACGATCCGGCGAGCATCGGCCTGGGACGCCTTTCGACGAAGCACATTGCGGCTGACCATGTCGGCGACGACACGGCTCGCGCGCGATGGGTCGATGCGCATCATCTCGGCAATGGTGCCGATCGTGACCTCGCCGGCGTCCTGCGCGCGCCGGACTGCGTCCAAGACGTCGAGATGCGAAAGTTCGAGGCCGGGCGCGATGCTCTGTATGGCAAGCCGGCCGATCAGCCGCCGGCCCGTCATGAGCCGCATGCGGGTCATGCTTTGGCCGATGTACGTTACGCCTTCGCTTGTCTCGGCGGGGTCGATATCGGCAGATTCGGTCGCGGTCTCGTTCATGAAGAAAATCATAGCAGAAGGCGTCGGCAATGAGAACATGCAAATGTCATGAATGTGACATTGACAATTATATGCCAATAGCACATAAATCCGGCGTGACCCAACTCGGATAAGAAGCCCCATGGATATGCAAACTGCCCCGGCGCCGCTCGTGACAGATCACCGCCGCCGGCTCGTTCTCTTTCTTTTTTTGATGACCGCTATGTTCATGGCAACGCTTGACAACCAGATCGTCGCGACGGCTCTGCCGACAATTGTCGGCGAGTTCGGTCATCTTGAGCGATTCAGCTGGATCGGTTCGGCCTATCTTCTGGCGGTGAGCGCGGTGATGCCGCTCTATGGCAAGCTCGGGGACCTCTTCGGCCGCAAGTATGTGATGATGGCGGCGATCATGATCTTTACTGTCGGGTCTGCCGTCTGTGGTCTGGCCGTCTCCATGAATACTCTGATTGCCGCTCGCGTCCTGCAAGGACTTGGCGGCGGCGGCATCATGGTGTCCATTTTCGCGGTCAACGCCGACCTGTTCGAGCCGCGCGAACGTGCGCGCTACCAGAGCTATTCGAGCCTCGTGCTGATGGCCTCAGGCGCCATTGGCCCCGTTCTCGGCGGTACGATGAGCGACCTTTTCGGCTGGCGCTCGATCTTCCTAGTCAATGTGCCGATCGGCTTTGTCGTGCTGGCCGGACTTGCCTTCATGCTTCCCTACCGCAAGCCGAACCGGCGTCCGAAGATCGATTATGCGGGCGCGCTCCTGCTTGCCCTGACCACGACATGCGTGGTGCTTGCGGCCGATGGCAGCCAGCTCTTCGGCTCGCTCATCTCCCCGCAAAACCTGTGGATCGTTGCCTTCGGTGTCGTCTGTGCCGTCGCATGGGTCCTCGTCGAGCGCCGCGCGGCCGAACCGATCATTCCGCTGTCGCTGTTCCGCAACTCCACATTCGGCCTGTTGCTCGTCATGTCGATCATGAGCGGCGCGATCGGCATCGGCATGGTGAACTATTTCGCGCTTTTCCTGCAGACGACGACCGGCCTTTCACCGTCGGCAGCCGGCGGCCTCTTCGTTCTTCTGACCGGCGGCATCGTGTGCGGCTCCCTGTCGGCCGGGCGCATCATCTCGGCCACCGGACGATACAAGCCCTTAGCAGTCGCAAGCCTGACCTGTAGCGCGGCCGCGTTTGTGCTGCTTTCTCTGGTTCACGCGGGAACGCCGATCTTTCTGATTGGGGCCGTGATGGCGTTTCACGGCATCGGTGTCGGCCTGGCGCAGCAGGTCCCGATCATCGGCGTGCAGAATGCCGCACCCGCCCGCGACGTCGGTGCAGCGACCGGATCGGTCACACTGTCGCGCATGGGCGGGGCATCGATTGCGATTTCCATGTATGGCGCGATCGTTGGTTCGCAGCTTGGCAGAACGGGCCTCTCCATTCCCGGTGTGACCGACATCGAACAGCTGACGCCTAAGATGATGGCGGCTTTGCCGGATGCCACCCGGCATGCCGTGGCGGATGCCTATTCCAGCGCATTCACGCCACTGTTCATGACCTCCTGCGCGATCGCGCTCCTCGGTCTTCTGGCAGCTCTGATGTTGAAGTCGGTGCAGTTGCCGCGAACAGGGGAAATCAAGAAGCTTGCAGCGGCCGCCGAAGCGGCTGAATAAACAGCAGGAGGCGGGGGACGCCGCCTCTTGCCAGACGCCGATCGCGACGATACACCTTTTCCCGCTCTAACGGGGTGCCTTGTGTCCATCGGACATGGGGCTGAGAGGCTTTGCAGAAGCTAACCCGCGGAACCTGATCCGGTTAACACCGGCGGAGGGATTAGACGCGTGACATCAGGCACCGCCCTTTTCCCCTTCAAGAAAACCTAGAGGAGAGGTGCCATGCCCATATTCAAAAACCACTCGTTCATCGCCGCCGCCATGATAACGCTTGTCGCACTGCCGATGACGCCGGCAAAAGCTGCCGACAAGACGCTGACCGTGTATACCTACGAGAGCTTCACGTCGGAATGGGGGCCCGGCCCCAAGGTGAAGGCAGCGTTTGAGAAGACCTGCAACTGCACCGTCAATTTCGTCAGTGTGGCTGACGGCGTGGCCCTGCTTTCGCGCCTCAAACTCGAGGGGGCCGGCACCAAGGCCGACGTCGTACTCGGCCTCGACACCAATCTCATCACCGAAGCCAAGGCGACTGGCCTGTTCGATGCCAGTGGCGTCGATACCGCCGCCTTGAAGGTTCCGGGTGACTACAGGGACGATGTCTTCGTTCCTTACGACTATGGCCATTTCGCAGTGATCTACGACACGCAGACGATCAAGAACCCGCCGCAGAGCATGAAGGATCTGGTCGAAGGCGATTCGACGCAAAAGATCGTCATTGAAGACCCGCGCACCTCGACGCCGGGTCTTGGCCTGCTGCTGTGGGTGAAATCCGTCTATGGCGACAAGGCGCCGGAAGCCTGGGCCAAGCTCAAGGGCCGAGTCCTGACGGTGACACCCGGCTGGTCGGAAGCCTATGGGCTGTTCACCAAGGGCGAAGCGCCGATGGTGTTCTCCTATACGACATCGCCGGCCTATCATATGGTTGCGGAGAGTACCGATCGCTATCAGGCAGCCGCGTTCTCCGAGGGACACTACATCCAGATCGAAGTCGCAGGCCTGCTGAAGAATGCACCTGACAAGGAACTTGCGCGCGACTTCCTGAAGTTCATGGTAACGCCGGACTTCCAGGATACCATCCCGACCAACAATTGGATGATGCCCGTCTCGGCAACATCCCAGCCGCTGCCCGACGCCTTCGGTAGGCTCGTCAATCCGTCGAGGACCTTTCTCATGAGCTCGGACGAGGTCGCCAAGAACCGCAAGGCCTGGATCGGCGAGTGGCTGGCTGCGATGAGCATGAACTGATGCTGCTGACCGCAGCCGAAAAGCGATCCGCAATAACCGGCGGGGCGGTCAGCCTCGCCGCTATCGTCTTTTTCGTCTGCCTGGCGACGGTTGCGCTGCTCGTGTCGAGTGGTGCGGTTTCGATGTCCGCGGCGCTTTTCGACCCCTACATACTGAGAGTCGTGCGCTTTACGTTGCTGCAGGCACTGCTATCGACCGTTCTGTCCATCGTCCTTGCCATTCCGATTGCGCAGGCGCTGGCGCGCCAGCCGCGTTTTCCCGGCCGCACCTGGATCATCCGCCTTATGGCCGTGCCGATGGGGCTGCCGGTGCTGATCGGCGCATTGGGCCTGATCGGCATATGGGGTAGGCAGGGCATCCTGAATTCAGTTCTGACAAGCGCCGGCATTGCCGAGCCGATCAACGTCTACGGACTTACCGGCATCCTGCTCGCGCATGTCTTCTTCAATCTGCCCCTGGCTTGCCGGCTGATGCTGGCAGCTCTCGAGCGGGTACCGGGCGAATACTGGCTCGTGGCGAGCGGTCTCGGCATGCGGCATGGCTCCGTTTTCCGCTTCATCGAATGGCCCGTACTGCGTTCCATCATCCCGGGCGTTTCGGGCCTGATTTTCATGCTCTGCGCCACGAGCTTCACACTGGTGCTGACCCTTGGCGGGGGACCTGCCGCGACGACCATCGAGGTCGCGATTTACCAGTCGCTGCGTTTCGATTTCGATCCTGGTCGTGCCGTCGCGCTTTCGTTGCTGCAGATCGCGCTCACCGCCATCGTTCTCGGCGTGCTTGCTCTTTTTCCGGCGGCGGGCGATGACGGGCTGACATCGGGCAAAGCCGTACGAAGACCTGATGGAGCGCTGCTTGGCGCCCGCCTCGTCGATAGCGGCGTGTTGGTGCTCACCGTGTTTTTCCTAGGCTTGCCTCTGATGTCCATCGTGGTCGCAGGTCTTCGCGCCAATCCGATGAAACTGATCGCGGAGCCGATCTTCTGGCAAGCGGCTCTCACCAGTGTTGCAATTTCGCTTTCTGCTGCCCTTGTGTCGCTCGCCCTTTCGGGCGCCCTCGTGCGTGCACGCCATACGATCTCTCTGGAGAGGAAAAAGGGCCGAGGCGACCGTGCGTTCTTCGCGGCGATGGGAAGCGCCTCTTCGCTGGTGTTGCTCGTTCCGCCGATTGTCCTTGCGACGGGCTGGTTCATGGCGCTGAGGAGCATCGGCGATGCCGGCACCTGTGCGCCGGCCCTCATTGTCATCATCAATGCACTGATGTCTCTGCCATTTGTGATGCGGGTGCTCGAGCCGGCCTACTCCATTCATCAACGGCGGACGCAACGGTTGCGCGCCAGCCTTGGCATCTCCGGCCTTGCCCGTTTCCGCCTGATCGATTGGCCGGCGCTGTCCAAGCCGGTTCTCACTGCGCTGTCGTTCGCCATGGCGCTGTCGCTGGGTGATCTCGGCGCCGTCGCACTGTTCGGCTCGGACAGTTTCGTGACGCTCCCCTGGCTGGTCTACAGCCGCATGGGCAGCTATCGAACGAACGATGCCGACGGACTGGCGCTGATCCTCGGGGTCATCTGTCTCCTTCTGACGATTGCAGGCACGATGGGTCGGTCCCCCAGGGAGGCTGCGTCGCATGGCTGATGGAATCGAAATGCAAAATGTCGGCCTACGGTTGGGTGGGCACGAGTTTTTCTTCGATTGCGAATTGCCGGCGGTGGCCGTCATTGCGGTGACGGGCGCCTCCGGGGCAGGAAAGTCGACATTTCTCAATTTGCTCGCCGGCTTCGAGGTCCCGACGCAAGGGCGGATCCTAATCGCGGGACATGACGTCAGCGCTGTGCATCCGGCCGGCCGGCCGGTTTCGCTTGTCTTTCAGGACAACAACCTGTTTGCGCATCTCGATGTTTTCACCAATGTCGGGCTCGGTATCGATCCGGCCATGAAACTTTCGCTGGCCGATCGGTCGTCGATCGTTTCGGCATTGGAAAAGGTCGGCCTCCGCGGTTTCGAGATGCGGATGCCGGCGACGCTTTCCGGCGGGGAGCGCCAGCGCGTTGCCTTTGCTCGCGCGCTTGTTCGCAGGCGGCCGGTGCTGCTGCTCGACGAACCCTTTGCAGCGCTCGACCCCAGCCTGCGCAACGATATGGCAGCGTTGCTTCTGGAAATGCATCGGGATACCGGGAACACCGTGGTCATGGTATCGCATGATCCGGACGAGGTTCGCCAGATTGCGGACCATGCTGTTTTCATCGAGCACGGCCGGGTCGCCGTTAGCGCTCAGATTGCAGGGTTCCTGGCGGAGGATGAGCATCCCGGTTTGCGTCAATTTCTGCGCAGTTTACAAATGTAGGCAGAGTAACGGCACTTTCGCCATAATTTGAAGCGACCCAAGAAACTCCTAACCACGTTACGCTTGTTAAAATACAACGGCGCCACATTTAAGCAGAGTCTCGCTATGCAACCGATGCGGAAATCAGTTACAGCAAAGACTTGCGCCCGGTATTTTGCACTGCAAAAACGGGGGTGGACGCCTGTTGAACCCTAAAAAAGACGATCGGATCGTAAAGACAGCGAGCCGGTTGGAACGTACGATGACTTGGAGAGCCAGACTGGACAGCATGACGACGTGGAAAGTGGCCGCGCCTTCCAGTGATGTGTTCTTCGCAGCGTTCCGTTGGGTCCGTCGGGCGTCGCTTGTCTCTGTTGCCAGCGTTGCGCTTTATGGCTGTCAGTCAGCTCTCGAGCAATCCTATCAGCCGAGCGTCGGTCCTTCGTCCAATCCACAGATCGTCGACGAGGTTCAGAAGAATGATCCACGTGCAGCAATGGGTGCGCGCGAGCATCCACGCATCGTTGCGAGCTACGGGGGCGAGTACAAGGACGCTAAGACGGAGCGGTTGGTTGCACGCATTGCTGGTGCGCTGACGGCTGTATCGGAAAACCCCAGCCAATCCTATCGCATTACCATCCTGAATTCTCCGGCGATCAACGCCTTCGCCCTGCCGGGCGGCTATCTCTACGTGACCAGGGGTCTGCTCGCGCTCGCCAACGACGCCTCGGAAGTGGCGGCTGTGCTGTCCCATGAAATGGGCCATGTCACTGCCAATCATGGGATCGAGCGGCAGAAGCGCGAAGAGGCGGAAGTCATCGCCAGCCGCGTCGTTGCCGAAGTGCTGTCGAGTGATATTGCCGGCAAGCAGGCACTGGCGCGCGGCAAGCTGCGTCTGGCGGCCTTCTCCAGACAGCAGGAACTGCAGGCGGATGTGATCGGTGTGCGGATGCTCGGCGAGGCAGGTTACGATCCCTATGCCGCCGCCCGGTTCCTCGACTCCATGGCTGGATACAGCCGCTTCATGTCGGTCGATCCCGATGCCGACCAAAGCCTGGACTTCCTGTCAAGCCACCCGAACTCGGCGCAGCGCATCGAGCTTGCGCGCGACCACGCGCGGGCGTTCGGACAGCAGGGTAAGGTCGGCGACACGGGCCGCGATTACTACCTTGATGGCATTGACGGACTTCTCTACGGCGACAGCCCCGAGGAAGGCTATGTTCGCGGCCAGACCTTCCTGCATGGTGGTCTTGGAATCCGTTTTGACGTGCCGCCCGATTTCAAGATCGACAACAAGGTCGAAGCCGTGATGGCGACCGGACCAGGCGATGTCGCGATCCGCTTTGACGGTGTTGCCGACAACCAGAACCAATCGCTGACGAATTATATTTCCAGCGGCTGGGTCACCGGCCTCGATCCGTCAACTATTCGGCAAATCACCGTCAACGGCATGGAAGCGGTCACGGCGCGCGCGAGTGCGGACCGTTGGGACTTCGACGTGACCGTCGTGCGTAACAATGCTCAAATCTTCCGTTTCCTGACGGCAGTACCGAAGGGCAGCCAGAGCCTGCAGCAAACTGCCGACGTCCTGCGGGCGAGCTTCCGGCGTATGACGCCGGAAGAGGCTGCGTCGCTGAAGCCGCTGCGGGTCAGGGTCGTTACTGTGCGTGCGGGTGAGAACATCACCACCCTCGCAGCCCGCATGATGGGCACCGATCGAAAGCTCGATCTCTTCAAGCTCATCAACGCGCTGCCGACGGGCGCATCCGTTTCGCCGGGCGAGCGCGTCAAGATCATCGCTGAATGAAAAAGGCCCGGCTTGGGCCGGGCCAGTCGCATCACTGGGGAGTAATCTGTCTCAGGCCGATGCGGCCATGTAGGGATCGGCGCTGACGAGCGCGCTGCGAAGCTTCTCCATGGCGCGGCTCTCGATCTGCCGGACTCGTTCCTTGGAAATCCCGAGGTCGGCTCCGAGCTCCTCAAGCGTTGCGCCATCTTCAGCCAAGCGGCGAGCGCTGATGATCTTCATCTCGCGTTCGTTCAGGTGCTTGAGCGCCGAGGCAAGCCAGACACGGCGACGTTCGCCGTCGATCATGTTTGTTACCTGCTCATCCGGTAGAGGCTCGTCGCTGACGAGGAAATCCATCTTCTCCGCGCTGTCTGCATCGCCGGACACGGATGGCGCCTGGAGGGACGCGTCGTTGCTCGATAGCCTTGCATCCATTGTTTGCACGTCGGACAGGCTGACGCCAAGAGCGGCTGCGATCTCCTGGTGGATCGACTGCAGCGTCAGCTGCGTATCGCCCTTGGCAAGCTTGGCGCGAAGCCGGCGAAGATTGAAGAAAAGCGCCTTCTGTGCCGAGCTGGTGCCCCCGCGGACGATCGACCAGTTGCGAAGGATGTAATCCTGTATGGAAGCGCGGATCCACCAGCTTGCATACGTTGAAAATCGGACGTCGCGCTCCGGTTCGAAGCGGGCGGCCGCTTCCAAGAGGCCGACATAGCCTTCCTGCACCAGGTCGCTCATCGGCAGCCCGAAATTGCGAAACTTTGCGGCCATGGAAATCACAAGTCGCATATGCGCCATTGCAATCTGGTTGCGGGCGCCGCGGTCTTCGTTGTGTTTCCACCGAACTGCCAGATCGTGCTCCTCTTCGCGAGCAAGATAGGGAGCCGCCATGGCTATCTTGATCATGCGCCGGTCTGCAGACATGTTCTTCATATCGGTCTCCTGAATTCAGGCTTTAAGCCCCAAAAGGGCAAACAATGTTTGCTTCCGGGCATCGCTGTCCGGATCAAATGCATGGCTTGATGATATGAAGGCCTCGAACTCTGGACGTTTCCGGATGAGGCCCTAGTTTAAAGCTAAGAGTTCGTCATATAGGCAGGCCGGATCGGTTTCGTCACTTTGCCAAACAGGCAAGATGTGCAAGGCATGATCCGCTCCTCATCGAATATTGACTTGAAAGCGAACGTCCGCGGGATCGCTTTCCCGAAGAAGTCCGCACTGACAAGTAAGAAACGTGCGAACTCGGAAAAAGTTCCAATAAAAAACCCGGCTCGAAGGCCGGGTTTTTTGCATGAGAAGGAAGCGTCAATCAGGCAGCTTCATCCTGAGTTTCGTCTTCTTCAATTGCCTTGCCACGCTTCGGACCCTTGTTCAGGTTCGTCTCGACAAGGCGCACGGCTTCGGTTTCCGACATCTTGTTCACAGCAGCGATTTCTCGTGCCATGCGATCAAGCGCAGCTTCATAAAGCTGGCGCTCGGAATAGGACTGTTCCGGCTGGTTTTCGGCACGATAGAGATCGCGCACGACTTCCGCGATGGAAATCAGGTCGCCGGAATTGATTTTGGCATCGTATTCCTGCGCACGGCGGGACCACATGGTGCGCTTGACGCGCGCCTTGCCCTGCACGACCTTCAATGCACGCTCTACGAAGTCGGTTTCAGAAAGCTTGCGCATGCCAATGCTCATGGCCTTCGCAACCGGCACCTTCAGCCGCATCTTGTCCTTCTCGAAATCGATAACGAAAAGTTCGAGCTTCATGCCGGCGACTTCTTGCTCTTCAATGGCGCTGATGGTACCGACGCCATGAGCGGGGTAGACGATCGATTCACCGGTTTTGAAACCATGGCGTGCTGCGGAAGGCTTTTTCTGCTGGGTCGTCATTCTTATCAAAAACTCCCTGTTACGCTTCCGGCAGAAGCCGGAGCCGGGTCAGTCAGGCCCGGATGAGACGGTCGGATCCGTCGGGTGACTTTACTTCTGGTCCCACCGGGCAGAAGCAAACAGACTCAGTCACGCGATCTTGGGACCTGACAGCTCAAGGCGTTGATATGTCACGGAAACCGCGTGTGGATTTGTTTGCTTTCGTGGTGGTTTTGGGGCATGCGACATGCCGCAAATGGATCAGTGTTAGAAAATCTACCACAAAAATATGAGGAAATCAATAATTTACTGCGCATGAGTCATGCGGGCAACACAGGTCACCCATTTGCCCGGAGCAGATTCATGGCCGTGTTGTCAAGCCGTGAACCCGGTGTCAGGGTCTCGGCTTCACCGTTGCGATCAATCGCCAGCGCCCGGCTTTTCAGAAAAGTACTTTTCGAACTTTCCGGTCTCGCCGTCCATTTCCTTGGCCTCGGTCAGCGCTTCCTTCTTGACGGTAATGTTCGGCCAGACGCTTGCATACTCAGCGTTTATCTTCAGCCACTTGTCCAAGCCCGGCTCTGTATCCGGCTTAATTGCCTCCGCCGGACATTCCGGCTCGCAAACGCCGCAATCTATGCATTCATCGGGATGAATGACGAGGAAATTCTCGCCTTCATAGAAGCAGTCCACAGGGCATACTTCCACGCAGTCGGTATATTTGCAGCGAATGCAGTTGTCGGTCACGACGTAGGTCATGAAGAACTCCAGGTATTTCACGCAGGCGGGGCCGGGCAACCTGGAACGTCGCGCCTTTCCCTAGCCGAAGGGTCGCGTTGACAGGCTGGGAGGCCGTCACGCAATCCGGCAAGTTGTGTGTGAAGTATCGGCTTTGGTGGCTGATTTCAAGAATAAACCGATCGCAAAAACACTTGGTTTGGAGAGAGTTTTCTAATCTTCCTCCGACATCAGTCTGTCGATTGCGCGCCGTTCCTTTTTCGTCGGTCGGCCCGCGCCCGCCGAGCGGGTAGCCTGGTCAAACGCGGTGAGGCGTTTTGTCTCATCCGGTGGCGGTGTCAGGTCTTCATAGAGGAGTCGCGCCTCCTCGAAGGGCCCGCGTCGCTCCCCAGCTGACTTAACGATCAGAACGACGTCGCGCCGGTCAAGCGAAAGCTCGACCTTGTCGCCGGGTTTGACCATCTGGCTTGGCTGCGCAACGCGCTCGCCGTTGATCCGCACATAACCGGACTGAATGTGGCTTTGTGCCAGCGAGCGCGACTTGACCATGCGCGTGAAGAACAGCCATTTGTCGATGCGCTGGCGCGAACCGCTTGATGGCTGTATCTCCCCGCCCATCGATTACTTCTTCATCTGCTCCTTCAAGGCAGCGAGCTTGGCGAACGGAGAATCCGGATCGATCGGCTTTTCCTTGCGCGGGGGCTTTGCCTCGAAGCGCAGCGGCTGCGAGCCGCCACGATTGTTGTTGCGGTCGTTACGGTCCTTGCGATCACCGCGATCCTGACGGTCGCCGCGCTGTTCGTTGCGGTCGCCGCGTCCCTGATTGGGCTTTCCGCCGTCCTTGCCGCGATGCTGGCGGTTGCCATCGCGGTTTTCCGCTCCCTCGCCGCCGCCCTGGCGACGATGTCCCTGGCCACGGTCCTGGCCCTGACGCTCCTGTCCCTGGGCCTGGCCGCCACGGCGATCACCATGACGAGGCTGGCGCTGGTTGTCGGTGCGGCCACCAAGACGCCAGAGCAGAACCGGCTTCGGCTCTTCAGCCTCCGCACCTTCAACGGCGACTGCTTCTGCGGCAACATTTTCGGACGCCGCTGCTGGCGCTTCGGCAGTTGTCTCTTCCGATGCGCTGTCGGCATCGTCGTGATCGGCCTTCTCGGCGCTTTCGTCGGCGATTGTCTCGGCAACTGCCGGGGCAGCGGACGCGTCCTGCGTGGAGAGGTGCGCTGTTGCCTCCTCCGCCTTCACGGCATCGGCGCGATAGCCGAGGCCCTTGAGGATTTCTTCCATGTCCTCGAGCGTGGCGCCGAGAATGGAAAGCATGGCAGTCGTCGTCGTGAAACGGCGGCCGTCATAGGCGCCTTCCGGACGATTCGGCTGACCAGGCTTCCACTGCAGGAGCGGCCGGATGATGTCGGCGAGACGCTCCAGAATGTCGATGCGAACAGCCCGTTTACCGAGAAACCGGAAACCTGCAAGCTTGTAGAACATCCGTTCGAAGCCAGGATCGGTGACGACGGAGGTCCGACCGGCCGCCAACACTGGGATGAGATCTCCATAGCCGGTCTTTTCGAGACCGTCGTTTTTCAAAGCCCAGAGCAGCGTGATGAGCTCAGCCGGCGCTGGCTTCAGGAGAGCCGGAACGAAGATGTGATAGGCGCCGAAGCGAACGCCGTAGCGGCGCATCGATGCACGGGCATCCTGATCGAGCGACTTGACCTCCTCCGTCACGTCGCGACGGAAGAGCACGCCAAGGTTCTCTACCAGCTGGAACGCGAGACCCTTTGCAAGGCCCTGCAGGTCTTCGGCGCGCGACAGGTCGTCAAGCGGCTTCAGGACCGTGCTGATGTGGTGGTTCACAAACCGCTCAACGCGCGCCGAAACATGGTCGCGCGCATTGCCCGTCAGCTGCTCGTCCGCAAGAAGGATGACGCGCGGGCGCATGATGTGATCACTACCCGTCAGGCGCGCAACCGGATCGCCCAGCCAACGGATCAAACCATCCGCGCTGATTGCCAGATCGGCATTGCCGGCTGCGTGAATACGCGCTGCGCGCGCCTCGAATTCAAGAGCAAGCGCCTTTTGCGAAGCAGTTTGAACCGCCTTGGCGTCCGGCCCGTCCGCTCCCGATACAGGCGTGAACCGGAATCCGGATAACTGCCCTACATGATGTCCTTCAACGAAGACATCGCCATTTACACTGATTTCAGCTTCCAGCATCGCATTCTCTCTCAGGCGCTTCATGAGCACAGATGTCCTGCGATCAACAAAGCGTTTCGTCAACCTTTCATGTAACGCATCGGACAATCGATCTTCGATTTCCCGCGTCTTTTCCTGCCAGTGTGTCGGATCGGCAAGCCAATTGGGCCGATTCGATACATAGGTCCACGTCCTTATCTGCGCGATTCGCGCCGAAAGCGTGTCAATCTCACCGTCCGTTCGATCGGCGCGGTGCACCTGTTCTGCAAGAAAGTTCTCATTCACCGTGCCATAGCGCACGAGATCGGAAAAGAGGGTGGAGATAAGATCCGCATGTTGTGCCGGTGTAATACGTCGATAGTCCGGCAGCGCGCATGCTTCCCACAGCTTTTCGACCCGCGCCGGCGTGTTGGCAAGATCAATGATCTCCGGATAGCGCGACAGCTGTTCAAGCGCCTGCTGGTCAACAGCCGGCAAAGCGCGCGTCAGTCCGGAAACGCGCGGACTGGTCTCAAGACTCGCCCGCAAAGTCTGGATGGACTTGAAATCGAGGTCCGTGGTCCGCCACTGCAGCACCTTGACGTTGTCGAACTGGTGGCCCTCGATGCGCTGGACGAGCTCTTCGTCGAAGGGTTCCACCTGGCCGGTGACGCCGAAGGTGCCATCGCGGAGATGACGGCCGGCGCGGCCGGCGATCTGGCCCAGCTCGGCGGGATTGAGATTGCGAAATTGATAGCCGTCGAACTTCCGATCCTGCGCAAAGGCGACATGATCGACATCGAGATTGAGGCCCATGCCGATGGCATCGGTTGCCACAAGATACTCGACGTCGCCTGCCTGGTAAAGCGCGACCTGCGCGTTGCGCGTACGGGGGCTCAGCGCCCCCAGTACAACTGCCGCGCCGCCGCGCTGCCGGCGGATCAGCTCGGCAATTGCGTAGACCTCGTCAGCCGAGAACGCAACGATTGCGGTGCGTTGGGGCAGCCGGGTGATCTTTTTCTGGCCGGCGTAAAACAGGTGGGAAAGGCGGGGCCGTTCGACGATGGTCACGCCCGGCAGGAGCTGCTGCAGGATCGGGCGCATCGTGCCGGCGCCGAGCAAAAGGGTTTCGTCGCGACCGCGCAGGTGCAGGATGCGGTCGGTGAAGATGTGGCCACGCTCCAGATCGCCTGCCAGCTGGACCTCGTCGATGGCGACGAAGGCGGCCTTCGTCTCGCGTGGCATTGCTTCAACGGTGCAGACCGAAAACCGTGCATTGGGAGGCGATATCTTCTCCTCGCCCGTGACCAGAGCGACGTTCTGCACGCCGACCTTCTCGACGACACGTGTGTAGACCTCGCGCGCGAGCAGACGCAATGGCAGGCCGATTACGCCGGTGCCGTGGGCGACCATGCGTTCGATGGCATAATGCGTCTTGCCGGTATTGGTTGGACCGAGCACCGCGGTCACGCCGCGCCCGCTCAGTATCATGGGCTGCGATGTCAGTGTCATTGTCCTGCAGATGAGGCGACCACCTCGGAATAAACTCAGCTCCTCACTGAAGCAGACCCACACATGGACAGCCGCTCGGCCAAACGCAAGGGCTGACATGTGGATTTCTGCTGCGCGAATAGCTTGCATATTACCTGTTTGGCGATTCAGAACAGTGCGAGAACGAATCAGAGACGAATCGCTGACTCCCGCTGATTCAGTGTTTGTTCACGGCTAACTATTGATTTTGAATCACTTTTTCGCACTAGATGCTGAATCTGAAGATTCACGCTTGGCGTGCGGACGTGCCTCAATTCTTGTTGGCGAGCACCTGCCGGGCCGTTTGTGTTTTTGGGGTACGGTGTTTGAACGAACCCGACGACCGGCTCCGCCAATGTGTCGATCAAAGGCGGAACAAACAGCAGACGAATCGGCGACTGCTTTGATTTCAGGGTTTGTTCACGGCAACATGTTGTAGACGATTGACTATTTAACCATAGGGGGCGGATGTCCCGGCAGGGCGTCAAACCCTGTTTCCCAGTCGGCCCTGTGAATTCGGGCCGTAGGCCGCAAAATGGCGCAATGAATCGAGCGGAATATGTCGGCGGAACAAAAATCTAATTTGCGTGTTTCTTCCTCATTCAAACTCGTAATGCGCTGAGGTCACCGGATATGCTTGGAACGATACTGCTTATTATCCTTATTCTGCTTTTGCTCGGGGCCCTACCAAATTGGGGTTATAGTCGGGGGTGGGGCTATGGACCTTCCGGTGGTTTGGGGCTAGTTCTCGTCATTATTATTATTCTTGTACTGATGGGCCGTATCTAACCGCCCGAAAAACCTGGGAGAAATTGTCATGATGAAGAAAATTGTTCTCATTGGTGCCTTGGTCGGTGCGCTCGCATCCTGCACGGCGACGGAACAGGGTACTGCGATTGGCGCAGGCAGCGGCGCTATCATCGGCGGGGCAGTCAGTCATAGCTGGGGCGGCGCGGCAATCGGCGCCGTGGCCGGTGGTCTTGCTGGCGCTCTTATCGGTCACTCGGTCGAACGCCGGGGTTACTGCGTGTATCGTGACCGGTACGGTCGTCGCTACGAAGCACGTTGCCCGTGAGACCATACAGGCAGTCGGCAGTGATAGCCGTCGGTGCCTTCATATGTGTAAATTAAATAAAGGCGTCGGTTATCCGGCGCCTTTTTTGAATCGTGCGCTTGCTAAGTACCTGCAAACAAAAAGGCCGCATCGAGAACGACGCGGCCTTAAGGTAACGGTATTTCCTCGAAATCAGTCTTTCGCACGCTCGACGTAGGAATTGTCTTCGGTGGCGATGACGACCCGCGTGCCAGCGTTGATGTGTGGCGGCACCAGAGTGCGTACGCCGTTCGACAGCATTGCAGGCTTGTAGGAAGATGATGCCGTCTGACCCTTGACGACCGGTTCGGTCTCGGAAATCTCGAGCGTCACGTGGCGCGGGAGTTCGAGAGCCAGCGCGATCCCTTCGTGCATCGAGAGAACGCAGGTCATGCCTTCCTGAAGATAGGCCTTCTGGTCGCCCATTGTCTCGACGTCGACCACGACCTGATCGTAGTTGACAGGGTTCATAAAGTGGAAGCCTTCGCCATCTTCATAGAGGAACTGGTGGTTGACGTCTTCTACGAAGGCGCGCTCGACCTGCTCGGTGGTGCGCCAACGCTCGGAGACCTTGACGCCATCGACGATGCGGCGCATGTCGACCTGGGTGACCGGTGTACCCTTGCCCGGGTGAAAGTTGTTGGCCGTCAGAACGACGTAAAGCTTGCCGTCCACATCGAGGACGTTGCCCTTGCGGACAGAAGAGGCGATGACCTTGACCATAAGACTTCCTTGTAACTCGGCTTTTGGCGTCGTAGAGGACTGTCGAAATAGCCCCGGAGACGCAATTAGTTGTTCTTTGGGGGCGCAACTAACCTAAAATCCGGCAAATAGCCAGCCCTCGCGTTGGCCGATGCGGCGAGGACAGCGTTGAATGAAACCCTCGATCACCAAAGCGTCTCCATGGTGGACGCCGAACGTCCATGCAGACCGCCGTCCATTCCTGATCGGACGAAATGCCGTCCAGGCGGCATTGCGCGGCTACTTCGCGCGCGAGGATTTCATCGAGGTGGATACGGCAACGCTGCAGATCTCGCCTGGCAATGAGACGCATCTTCACGCCTTCGCGACTGAGGCGCTGACCACGGATGGCCAGAAGGCGTCATTTTATCTGCATACGTCACCGGAATTCGCCTGCAAGAAGCTGCTCGCCGCCGGCGAGCAGCGCATCGCCTGTTTCTCGCACGTCTTTCGTAACCGCGAGCGCGGGCCGCTGCATCATCCGGAATTCACCATGCTGGAATGGTATCGTGCGGCGGAAAGCTATGAGAGTCTGATGATGGATTGCGTGCGCATCCTGGCTCTCGCCGCGGAGACGACAAAGGCCGCCACCTTCAGCTATCGAGGCAAAGTTTGCGACCCGTTCGCCGGTCCGGAGCGCATTGGCGTGGCCGAGGCGTTCAAGCGTCATGCGGGCATCGACCTCTTGGCGTCCGTGTCCGCCGACGGTTCCACGGATCGAGCGCACCTGGCAGCGGAGGTGAGGCGCGCGGGAATGCGCGTATCGGAGGACGACGGCTGGGCCGATCTTTTCAGTCGCGTTCTCGTCGAGAAGGTGGAACCGCATCTCGGCTTCGGACGTGTCACTATCCTGGACGAATATCCGGTATCGGAAGCTGCCCTGGCAAGGCCTTCAATGCATGATCCACGCGTGGCGGAGCGTTTCGAGGTCTATGCATGTGGCGTGGAATTGGCGAATGGCTTCGGCGAGTTGACCAATCCCATCGAGCAGCGGCGCCGCTTCGAGCTCGAAATGGCGGAAAAGGCGCGCGTATACGGCGAGACCTATCCGATTGACGAGGACTTCCTCGAGGCGCTCTCGATCATGCCCGAGGCGAGTGGCATCGCCTTAGGATTCGACCGTCTGGCGATGCTCTCGACAGGCGCATCGCGGATCGATCAGGTGCTCTGGACGCCGGTTGCGGAGTACGGACGATGAACATCGTCAAGCCGATCAAGACGCTGGCCGACCTGACAGACGCCGGACTGCTGACCGACAGTAATCGCGCGAGTCTGGAGGAGGTTGCAGCGCGCTATGCCGTTGCTCTTACGCCTTCGGTTTCGAAGCTCATCAATCGAGCCGACCCCGCGGATCCTATCGCCCGCCAGTTCGTTCCTGATGTGGCCGAACTTGTTGCTACGCCGGAAGAGCGCGCCGATCCGATCGGCGACCATGCGCATAGTCCGGTGGAAGGGATTGTGCACCGCTATCCCGATCGCGTGCTCTTGAAGGCGGTTCACGTCTGCCCCGTCTATTGCCGCTTCTGTTTCCGGCGCGAAATGGTCGGACCACA
The DNA here is from genome assembly GCF_056406295.1 of Rhizobium sp. P1_C7. NCBI lineage: Bacteria > Pseudomonadati > Pseudomonadota > Alphaproteobacteria > Hyphomicrobiales > Rhizobiaceae > Rhizobium > Rhizobium sp. P1_C7. Next base: position 165,309 of record NZ_JBFUAL010000006.1, on the reverse strand, counting down.
GGGCCTTGGAACGCTGGACGCGGGCGCCATGAAAGCCGCTTTCAATTATATACGGGACCATGACGAGATCTGGGAAGTCATTCTGACCGGAGGGGATCCGCTGGTGCTGTCGCCACGCCGTCTGGCGGAGATACTAGCCGAACTCGCGACCATCGACCACGTGAGGATCGTGCGGTTCCACACCCGTGTGCCCGTCGTCGATCCACAGAAGGTCGATGCGTCGTTAATCGACGCGCTGAAGGCGAGCGGCAAGACGGTTTACGTGGCCCTGCATTCCAATCACCCACGCGAACTGACAGCAGAAGCGCGCGCCGCCTGTGCCCGTTTGGTGGATGCAGGGATCGTCATGGTCAGCCAATCGGTTCTGCTCAAGGGCGTCAACGACGATCCCGCTGTTCTAGCGGATTTGATGAAGGCTTTCGTGGAGACGCGTGTGAAGCCTTACTATCTGCACCATCCGGATCTCGCTCCCGGTACCGGCCATTTCAGGCTGACGATCGAAGAGGGGCAGAAGATCGTCGCGGCATTGAGGGGTCGAATTTCAGGGCTTTGTCAACCAGCTTACATCCTCGACATACCGGGTGGCCACGGCAAGGCGGTGATCGGCGAGCAGGCGATACGGGAATTGGACAAGGGGTGCTACTCGGTTTCCGACTATCAAGGAGAAGAGCACCGATATCCCCCAAGCGACTAAGGCAAGGTGCTTGAGAAGCGTGTTGTTTAAAGACGCTTTCTTGCAGGCTGATAACACTGAAGTCTGCGCCGAAATGTAGCATAAAGCGTTGCTTTTGTTATGTTTACGCTACATTCTTTGCTCCTTTTGGTTGTGTTTTAGGGAATAGTGTAAATACGTTTTAACGACGTCATTTAGGGGAATCTTGGGTTTTCCTGACTAGAGCTGGTCCTATTAAGAGGCGTTGATCGCCCATCGGGATATGATCATCTTGGAGTTAGACGAATGAATACGACAATCCGCGAACTCTTGGCGAAATTCGGAAAACTGCCTGTTTCGGTTGATCAAGTGGCCGATGATGCCGATCTCTATGCTGTCGGCCTCACCTCCTTCGCTTCGGTGCAGCTGATGCTTGGCATCGAGGAAGCTTTCGATATCGAGTTCCCGGACAATCTCCTCAATCGCAAGTCCTTCGCCAGTATTTCGGCGATTGCCAAGACCGTCGACCTTATCAGGGATAGCCGAAAGGTCGCCTAGATGAATTTCGCGGTCAAAATCACGGAAGAAGATCTGAGCGTCAGGATCGCGCGTGTCGCTGCGATCGCGGCAAAGCATGCGGATGCTGTTGATTTTGAAGGTAGATTCCCGCGTGAGGCTGTCGAAGCGATGAAGGCCGAGCGCTTGTTCGGTATTCAGATTGCGGGTCATTTCGGCGGAGAAGGGGCGACGATCGGTCGGATTGCCGAATTGTGCTCGGTGCTGGGCCAGGCCTGTTCCGCTGCCGCGATGGTTTTCGCCATGCACCATATCAAGCTCTGCAGCCTCGTTGAACATGGCGACGCCAGCGACTGGCATCGCGCGTTCATGCGGCGTGTGGCGGCCGAGCAGTTGCTCATCGCATCTGCTACCACCGAAGGCGGCATTGGTGGCAACCTTAGAAACAGCATGTGCGCGATTGAGGTCGATGGTGCGTTCTGCCGCCTGGAGAAGGATGCCACGGTAATCTCGTACGGCTCCTATGCCGACGCAATCATGATCACCTCGCGAGCTCATGCGGATGCCGCCTCCTCCGATCAGGTGCTCACCGTTTTCCTGAGCGATCAGTACACGCTGGAAAGGACGCATGTGTGGGACACGCTGGGCATGCGTGGCACCTGCTCCGATGGTTTTCTCTTCAAGGGCGAGGCGCCTGCCGAACAAATATTGCCAAAGCCTTTCGCCGAGATCGCCGCTCAGTCGATGCTTGCATCGTCGCACCTGTTGTGGAGCGGCGTCTGGTACGGCATTGCCGTCGACGCCGTTGCCCGCGCACAGGCTTTCGTGCGAGCCGCTGCGCGCAAATCACCGGGTGCGCCGCCCCCAGGTGCGTTGCGTCTGGCCGAGGTCTCCAATCTTCTTCAAATGGTTCGCTCCAATGTCGTTGCCGGTCTGAAGGCCTACGACGACGCCAAGTCCGATGCCGACAGGCTGATGTCGATGGGTTTTGCGGTCGCCATGAACAATGTGAAGATCGCCTCGTCCGAGACGATCCTCGAAATCATCAATCACGTCATGCTGATCTGCGGCATCATGGGCTACAAGAACGGCACGCCCTTCAGCGTCGGTCGCCACCTGCGCGATGCCCATTCCGCACAGCTCATGATCTCGAATGACCGCATCCTCGGCAACACGTCGAGCATGCTTCTTGTCCACAAGCAGGACACAAGCCTATTGGGGTGACGACATGGATATGCAGGTGACGTTTCTGGACCGACTCTTTGAATCGGGCCTTCTGATCGATACCGGTGTCGACGGTCTTTACGGACGCAGCGGCCAGTTCGAAGATGTCATTGCCGCCTTCGAGCGCCTGATCGACAGATTCGGCGGTGCCGACGGCGCCGAAGCGATGCGCTTTCCGCCTGGCATGAACCGCGCCTTTTTCGAAAAGAGCGGCTACATGAAGAGCTTCCCGCAGCTCGCCGGGACGGTGCACAGCTTCTGCGGCAGCGAGCTCGATCACGTCAGCCTGCTGCAGTGCATGGAAGTCGGCGACAACTGGACGCAGGAACAGAAGGCGACCGACATCGTTCTGACGCCTGCCGCCTGCTACCCGCTTTACCCCACCATCGCCAAACGCGGCAAGCTTCCGGCAGAGGGAGGTCTGTTCGACCTGCAGTCCTATTGCTTCCGTCATGAACCCTCTCAGGATCCGGCGCGGCAGCAGCTTTTCCGCATGCGGGAGTATATCTGCATGGGCACGGAACAGCATGTCACGGACTTCCGTCAGCGCTGGATGGATCGCGGCGTCGTCATGATGAAGGCCGTCGGTCTCGACGTCACCATCGACGTTGCCAACGATCCGTTCTTCGGTCGAGCCGGCAAGATGCTTGCCAACAACCAGCGGGATCAGAACCTTAAGTTCGAGCTGCTGATCCCGATCACCTCTATTGCCAACCCGACCGCCTGCATGAGCTTCAATTATCATCAGGATGCATTCGGTTCGAAGTGGGGCCTGCATCTCGAGGACGGCAGCGTCGCGCACACGGCTTGCGTCGGCTTCGGGCTTGAGCGCATTGCCCTGGCGCTCTTCCATCACCACGGTCTCGACGTGCATGCGTGGCCGGCCAGGGTGCGTCAGACGCTGTGGGGTTGACCGTGTCCATGGCGTCCGTTTTTCCGGACCTACGCCCCGAAGCGTACACGCCACATGCGTTGCATTCACAGGAGCGCATGTGGCCGGAAACGAATTGCTACGTCGATCTGTGGGTTGAGGTTCTGAGTGTCCTGGGCGCTGCTCCGGAGGCCATGCTCGGCTTTACGCTTAGCCAGGATTTCGAAGGCGATCAGTTCACCTTTTTCAAGGTGCCGCTCGAGGATCTCGAGGCGCTTTATGATATTCGCGTCGCGGAGCTGGCCATTTTCGACCGCGCAGAGCGGCATGTCCAGACACAGATAGGGCGCGGACGCCTGTGCCTCCTCGAGATGGACTCATTCTACATGCCCGATACGCAGGGAACGGCCTACCGGTCGGAGCACGGCAAGACCACTGTCGCGATCAATCGTCTGGATCTTGCCGCGAAGCGGATCGAGTATTTTCACAACGGCGGCTATTTCCAACTTCAGGGCGACGACTTTGAGGGGTTGTTTCATCTTCACCTGAGGGAAGACGGTCCGCCGTTCCTGCCTTACACCGAATTTGCAAAGTTCCCTGCGACAGCACGGGACGCCGGGCAGGTGCGCGCCACATCGCGCCACCTTCTCGACGCGCATTTTCGCCGCCGCCCCGCCGAGAATCCGATCCGTGCTTTCGCCAACGTGTTCCCGCTTCAGGTGAAAGCCGTTGCCGAGCGGCCGTTCGGCTTCTTTCACAAGTATGCCTTCAACACGTTGCGCCAGTTCGGCGCGAATTTCGAGCTTGCCGCCGATCACTTGACGTGGCTGTCGGCAGGTGAATTCTCATCGGCTGCAGAACAGGCAAACCGCATTTCGGAGGTGGCGAAGTCCGTCCAGTTCCAGCTTGCCCGGGCCATAACCCGCAAGAAGTACGATCCCCTGCAGACGGCGCTTGATCCAGCTGCCGATGCGTGGGATTCCATGATGGCTTCGCTCGCGGGGCGTTTGTGAAGCCGGGAGCCTGACCATGCAGGGGAGAATGGCGAGCATTGGCGCGGAGGAAACTCTGCTTTGCGACGGCTGGAATCTGGTGCTCACGGAGCCGGATGCCTGTGCCAATCCGCACGACCTGCCGATGTCTGCGCAGGTCATCGCCGCCGAGGTTCCAGGTACGGTGGCAGCTGCGCTGGAAAAATTCGGATTGTTCGATCGTGAAAATCCGCAACCGCTCGACACCAAGGACGCATGGTACGTCTGCCGGCTTTTCGACGCGCAACCGGGTGAGGTGATCCTTCGGTTCGAAGGGCTGGCGACACTGTGCCACGTGTTCTTGAATGGTCAGGAAATTCTCTTCTCGGAAAGCATGTTCACCATGCACGAGGTTCCTGTCACGCTTGCGGGCGGTGACGAACTCGCCATGTGCTTTCGCGCTCTTGGGCCACGCCTTGCCGAAGGTGGCGCGCGCGCGCGGTGGCGAGCTCAGATGATTACGCCGCAAGGGTTGAAGAACGTCCGCACGACGCTGCTCGGGCGCATGCCCGGCTGGTGCCCGGAGATCCACGCTGTTGGTCCGTGGCGCCCCATCACGGTCGTCCGTCGCGATGTCGTCTCGATCGACAATGTGTCGGTAAGGGCCGTGCTCGAGTCCGACGGCAGCGGCAAGCTCAGTGTTTCGCTCCATACAGATGTCGACAATCCGGAGCTGTCGCTTCGCTGCGGCGAGATCGAGCAGCACTTTGAAAAGGTCGGCGACAAGCTTTACTCCGCCATTCTCAAAATGAAGGAGGTCGAGGTCTGGTGGCCGCACACGCACGGAACGCCGCGCTTGTACGCCTATTCGATCCTTGTCGACGGTGTCGAGCATCGCGTCGGGCAGACCGGGTTCCGCCGGATCGAGCTTGACCGTGGCGCGGATGCAACCGACTTCGCCTTGCATGTCAACGGCGAGCCCATATTCTGCCGCGGTGCGGTTTGGACGACGGCGGATATCGTCCGCTTGCCGGGGAGGCGTGCAGACTATGAACCGTTCCTGCGTCTTGCCGCCGAGGCCGGGTTCAACATGGTCCGGATCGGCGGAACCATGGCCTATGAGACACCGCAGTTCTTCGAGCTTTGCGACGAACTTGGACTGCTTGTCTGGCAGGACTTCATGTTCGCCAACTTCGACTATCCGAAGAACGACAAGACTTTTACGGCACATGTCCACGCGGAGGTCGAGGAGTTTCTGCACGGAGTTCAGGGTTCTCCTTCGCTTGCCGTGCTTTGTGGCGGCAGCGAGATCTATCAGCAGGCCGCCATGCTCGGTTTGCCCGGCGAGTTCTGGACCGGGCCGATCATCGAGGAGATCGTTCCAGCCATTGCGGGTCGGCTGAGGCCGGATGTGCCCTATGTGCCGAATTCGCCTTCCGGCGGGGCAATGCCGTTTTCCAGCAATGCTGCTTTGACGCACTATTATGGCGTCGGTGCCTACATGCGCCCTGTCACGGACGCTCGTCGGGCCAATGTGCGCTTTGCTTCCGAGAGCCTCGCATTCGCGCATGTGCCGCAACAGAAAACCCTGCACCGCTATCTCGATGTGGCGCCAGTCCATAGCCCGCTATGGAAGGCGCGCGTGCCCCGCGACCGCGGCGCCTCCTGGGATTTCGAGGACGTTCGGGACTTTTATCTCAGGGAGCTTTATGACCTCGATCCCACTCGATTGCGACTTGAGAATCGCCAGCTCTACCTCGATATGTCGCGCGCGGTCACCGGCGAAGTCTTGGAAGAGACGTTTGCCGAGTGGCGCCGAAAGGGGTCGAGCTGCAATGGTGCGCTGGTGTGGACACTTCAGGATCTGCTTCCCGGTCCCGGCTGGGGAGTGATCGATTCGACAGGTGAACCCAAGCCGGTCTGGTACGCCATGCGGCGTGCGTTTCGTCCCGTTCAGGTGCTATTGACTGACGAGGGAACGAACGGTCTTGACGTTCACGTGATCAACGAGACCGAATACAGCTTGCAGCTTGATCTCGAAATTGTCTGCTTCAAAAATGGCAAGCAACATGTGGTCAGCGGGGGTCGTATCCTTACGCTGGCGCCCCGAGCCAAACAACGATTTGCGAGTACCGACCTGTTCGGCGCGTTCTTTGACACGACTTATGCATTCCGGTTCGGCCCGCCGTCGCATGATATCGTAGCGGCGCGGTTGCGATTGCCTGATGGCGGCGTCGTCGTGGCCGACGCTTTCTATTTCCCGCTCGGTCGGTCGAAGGCCTTCCACGAAGCGGAAATCCAGATTTCACTGCTGCGCGAGGGCCCTGCGTGGCTCGCCGAGCTTACGACGGACCGGGCGGCGCAATCCGTGCATTTCAGCCTCGACGGTTTCCGGCCGGACGACGACTGGTTTCATCTCGCGCCCGGCGCGCCCAAACGCGTGCGGCTCCATCGGTTGCCCGGCAGAAGCGAAGACGATGTCCCGTCCGGTGAAGTCACTAGTCTCGGCGCGTCGCGATCTTTTGCTTTCTGACCACAAAGGCCGCGATCAGAAACGTCGATGCGATCAATTTCGAAAGATTTTCACACTAGCATGGCCGCCTCTGAACGGCCTTGAGCGGACACGACATGTCGAAGGGAATTATCGCGAATTCTGTTATGAACGGAGCGGCTGGGATGCTGCTGCTCCTGACGGGATTCCTTTCGTCCATCATCACGGCGCGCCTCCTTGGGCCGGAAGCAAACGGCATCGTCGCCTTTTCGCTGTGGCTTGTCGTGACGGGTGCGTCCATCGCTGAACTCGGATCCAGCATCACGCTCTCGAAGACATTACCGCAATTGCAGGCTGAGGGCTTCGATGCACAGCGGCGGCGGGGTTTTGCGTCCCTTCTCGTGACGGTCATGCTTTGCTCAACCCTCGTTCTACTTGCCCTCTACGCGCTCTTCTTTTTGACCTCAGAGGAGATGCACTGGGCAGAGACCGCTCCGGCCGTTGCCTATGTCACCGCTGCACTGTTCTTCATCCAGGCGATCGGTTCGTTCGTCAAATTCTATCTGATCGGCGAGCGCCGCCTCGGCGACTTTTTCAAACTGGCGACCGCCGTCTGTGTCTTGCAGCTCATTGGCGTTGCCGGCGGGGCCGCCTTGTACGGTGTCGTAGGCGTGCTGCTTGGATATCTGATGGGGCAGCTGGTGTTCTTCGTCGCGACGGCACCCATCCTGTTCACGCGACGGGATCGGTGCGAGATTCCGCTGAAGCATCTGGCAGCCTCGTCGGCGGTGCTCTCGGCGCAGTTCGTTATCGACTCGATCTTTTTGAACAGGCTGGAAATCCTCTTTCTGCAGCAGTTCTGGTCCGTGGAAATGGTCGGTTTTTATGCGGTCGGCCTCTCCGTCGCCAACATCGCCCTGCAGCTGCCGATCCAGATGACTGGCAGCCTCTTGCCCTACTACTCCGAGCGGCGCCACAGCAGCGACGATCGAACGCTGCCTGTCGAAGTGTTTTCGGCCGTCACGCGCAGCATGGCCTACATCATCCTGCCGATGAGCTTTGGGCTTGCTGCGATCTCCGGCGAACTGGTGCGCGCGGTTTTCGGCGAGGCGTTTAGCCGAAGCGGCAGCGTCGTGGCGCTGCTGGCCCTTGCTGCGCCCGCCTACACGTTCATGCAGACGCTGAGCCTATACCTCTTGTCCATGGACCGGACACGCGATCGCCTGCGTGTCAGCGTTGTCGGCGGACTTGTCATGACGGTCGGCTGCTTGGCGGTCGTCCCGTTTTTTGCAGCCGAGGGCGCCGCTCTTGTTCGCATCGGCGTTTTTGTCGTCATGTGCGTGATCATGGTCAGGCAGACCGGTTTTGGCAACCAATTGTCCGGCCTATACGTCAGTATTTCGAAAACAGTGATTGCGGCTGCATTTTGTGCGTGTATCGCCATTGCAACTTTACATTTTATAAACGGTTCTGTTGGACTTTTGATCGCCATAGCGGCCGGGGGGCTTGGTTATATTTTTGCGCTCAAGATCCTGAACGTGATTCCGCGTGAGGATGCCGAGGTGATGTTGTCTATCGCTGGGAAAATGCCGTCCTCGTTGCGAGAGACTGCCAAAAAGGCAGTCACGTTTATCGCTCCGTTGTTTTCTGAAAAGGAGGCCGTTGCGCCGACCGGCGAACCGTCGGCGGATCTGGCGGATGGCGCCGGGCGGGATGCGGCATTGCCTTTCGCGTTTGAAGGAACCATCGGCCTCTTCAAGCCAGAAAGTCCGGATGTGCAGAAGCGGTCGACGGCCGTCCTGTTCGTCAATCCCTGGGGCTTTGAGGAAATGTGCAGTCGGAAGTTCTTCCGCGTCGCGGCAGAGCATTTCGCCGATGTCGGTGTCCCGAGCCTTCGGTTCGACTATCTTGGCACAGGCGACGCGCTGGATCTCGGTGACGCGCCGGCGACACTTGCGGTCTGGGAGAATTCAATCGGCGATGCGGTAGAAAAGCTGAAAAACCTCAGCGGATGCAGCCGGGTGGTTCTCGTTGCCCAGGGGCTCGGTGCGACGCTGGTTCAGCGTGCGGGCATTGCGATCGAAGGCGTCGACAGCATTGTCATGCTCGGGCCTGTCTTTAGTGGCCGCGCCTATCTGCGCGAGCTGAGCGCATGGTCCAAGTTCATCAACCTTCATCTCGGATTGGGCGCAGACAACCTTCCCAAAGGCCAGCAGGCGATTGCAGGTCTTGTCATGCCGGACGGTATCGCCGCGGAACTCACGAAGCTCAACATCACTACGCCGGAAAGAATCGCCGCGCCGCGCTATCTCATTCTCGAGCGGCCGGTGCGCTCGCACGATACGACTTTTGCCGACGGCCTGCGGGCACTGGGTGCCGATGTGGAGCAGCGGACATTCGAGGGCTACGACGAGCTCGTGATCGATCCGCTTTTCGCCAAGACCCCGATGGCCACAGTGCACTATCTGGCTGGCTGGCTGGAAGCGAATTCGTCTGTGGACGCCTCTGGCGTTCCGTCGGTCATCGCGATCGAGCCGCAATTGATCGTAGGCGACGGGTTTGAAGACGTCCCCGTGCGTTTCGGCGAGTTCAACCATCTGGTCGGCGTGATCAGCCGGCCGCCGGGTACCCCCACCGGCAATGCCGTTCTCTTTCTGTCGACGGCTTATGACCGACATTCCGGGTGGGGACGGACGATTGTCGATATGGCGCGTGATCTGGCGCGTCAGGGTGTGGTCTCGCTTCGTTTCGATTCCGCCAACGTTGGAGACAGCCCACCGCGTCTGGATGCGCCGGCACAGATCCTCTATTCGCCGACGCAGAGCGAGGACGTGCGTTCCGCGACCGATCTCCTGGAAGGCCTGGGGACCGGCCCTCTCATGGTGGCCGGGCGATGCAGTGGCGGCTACCTTGCCATTCGCGCGGCTGTTTCCGATGAGCGCCTGAAAGCTGCGGTGTCGATCAATCCTTTCGTCTACTATTGGGATCCGAACCAGGCGGTCGAAAAGAAGCACGTCGTATCCGTTCCACGCAGCTTCGAGGACTACGGCCAGCGCATCGCAAGCATGGATACATTCAAGCGACTGCTACGCGGTGAGGTTGACGTCAAGGCTGCGGTCAGGAACGTCGCGATCGCGTTTGCCCGACGCATGTCGGTCCGGATCGCGCCTTTGCTGGAGTACTTGCCGAGCCGGCGTCGTACCGCCGTCGAGGTCAAAAAGTCCTTCCTCGCTGTCGGCAAGAGGAAGGTGCCTTTGACGCTCATTTACAGCGAGGGCGATGTGGGGCTCGAGCACATGTATTTTCATTTCGGCCCGGGCGGGCGCAAGTTTACGCGCTATCCGAACGTGCGGCTGGTGATGCTGCCGGAGGCCGATCACAATTTGACGCCACCTCAATCACGAAAGACGGTACTTGCGGAGATCGTCCGCCTTGCCAAGKCCTGATCAGGCGCCGATCAATTGCTCGTAGACGGCGATATAGCGCTCGGCGACGACATCCCAGGAATAGGCGCGGGCATCTGCAAGAAGCTGCGCCCTGATGTCCGGGCCTTGTGATTGCAGGCGCAAGAACGCAGTCTCGATCGCCAGAGCGGCTGCGACCTTATCCGAGAAATCGGCAAGAAGAAGCTCGTCGTGGCGCGCGCCCAGCGTCGTGAAAGCCTCGTTGCTGTTCAGGACAGGAAGCAGCCCGGCGCTCATCGCTTCCAAGGCGACGAGCCCAAAGCCCTCATAGGCCGAAGCCGAGGCAAATATCGATGCCTGCTCAATGATATTGCGGATTGTGTCGTTGTCCGGCGAGACATGGATCGTGACCGCGTCAGCGATATTCAGCCGGGCGAGGTGATCAGCCAGGTCCTGGCGGCTGAGGTCATACTCGACACCAACGAGATCGAGATGCCAGTCGGGGTCGCGCGCTTTTAGCACGGCAAGAGCCTCGACCAGATTGTCGAGACGCTTGTTGACCGAGAAGCGGCCGATGGTCACGATCCTGCGTCTTGCAGTCCGCGATGCGCTGTCTGCGAATTTGCCGATATCTGCCCCGTTCTCGATGACCATGCTGCTGCCGGGGGCAATCTGCGAGAACTGTCGAAGGTCGGACATGCTGCATCCGATGACCTTGTCGTAGGCCATCGCCGAGAACCGGGTCATGGTCCGAAACCAGACCTTCTTCAACGCTGCGTAGTTCTCGGTATGGAAAAACCCGCCGTGCGTCGTCACTACCATCGGCTTTCGGTGCAGAAAGCGACCCCAGGCGAGCGCATCGAAAAAGAAATCGATGGCATGCACATGGATGAGGTCGGCATCGCCCAAGTGCCGGAAAACCTGGGGGGCGATCGGGTAGCGTGTGCTGCCCGACCAGGGAATGCGTACCACTTCGATGTCGCCGATGTATTCGCGGTGCGGCAGCTTTCTGGCGCGCGCGGTAAACAGCGAATCGAGTGTGACGACGCGAACCCGATACCCCCGTTCGATTGTCTGGCGCGCAAGGTTGGCGACGACGTCTTCCAGACCGCCGCGATTGGGCAGAAACTGGCGTATGACATGAACGATCAGCGGCAGTGAGCCAGCCGACGGTTCAGCGTCGTGGGCATAGGTTTCGGCAGCGGACATGGTTCACCTATGGGCCGCGCCTCGGCGGCCGGGAGCTACGATTGCAGCAACAAGACCGCTGCCAGCGTTAAGGCCGCGTTTACAAGCCGCCGCCGCCGGCGTTTTGTCCATCGGGAGAGTTAACCGAGGATGACCTGCAGTCAGAACGCCTTGAAGGTCAAGGTGGTCAGCGAACGGACGATGCCCGGTATATTGGCAATGTTATCGTTAACGAATTTTCCGATGTCCTGACCCTCTTCAATATACACCTTGAGCAGGAGATCGTAGTCGCCGCTCGTCGAATAGAGTTCCGAGACGCGTTCCGTCTGGTAGATGGCGTCGGCGACCTCATAGGTTTTGCCGGGGACGCATTGGAGCTGGACGAAAATCGGCTTCATGGGAGGTTCCTGCATTGAATTCTATTTGGTGCACATAATGCTCGAAAGCACCATGCCCGCGCAAGCCGTTCCGTCATGCCGAGGCTTCCTCTAGGATCCAATCGCGAAACGCCACCAGAGGTGCGTAGTCGGCCCGCTCGGGCGGATAGGCAAGGTAGTACTGTTCGCTGCTCTCCATCTCGCGGTCGACAGCCGCGACGAGTTCGCCCCGCTTCAGTTCGTCCTGGATGAGGAAGGTCGGCAGCAACGCGACGCCGATCCCGGCCGTCGCCGCTTGTGCCGCCGTTGCAAACTGGTCGAACAGCATGCCATGCACACTGTGAAATGCCACACCGTTGTCGGCGAACCACTGCTCCCAGGCGTCTGCGCGGGTGTTGAGGTGCAGGAGGGGAACGCCGAGCAGATCAGGCGCGTCCCTGAGTGAGTGACGATCGCGAAATTCCGGACTGCAAACCGGCGCCGTTTTCTCGGACATCAGGAATGCGAGCTCCGCGCCCGGCCAGTGGGGGTGACCGAAGTGGATTGCGGCATCGATCGAATCGAGGCGAAAGTCGAAGGAGGATAGGCGCGTCACCAGATTGATGGTGACGCCGGGATTGATGGCGAGAAACCGTCCAAGGCGCGGCGCGAGCCAGCGTGTGCCGAACGTTGGCAGGATGGCAAGATTGAGAGTACCGCCATGCGGGTTGGCACGAAGATTGAGCGACGCGTTCGAAATACGTCGCAGCGCCTCGCGAATCTCGCGCGCATAGCTATCGCCCGCGAGCGTCAGGCGCACCGTCTGGCGTTCACGGACGAAGAGCTCCACGCCGAGTTGCTCTTCAAGCGCCTTGATCTGGCGGCTGACGGCACTTTGCGTCAGATCGAGTTCGCGCGCGGCCGCGGTGACGGTGCCGGTGCGGGCGACAGCGTCGAAGGCGGTCAGTAATGAAGTCGAGGGTAAAAAACGCCGTGATGGCAGCATGATCATTCCATTGGAGAATGAGCTATTTCCGAAAAGTCGATATTTATGGCTTTCACTGCCTTGTAAAGAACTTCATCCATCGAAATCGGAATGAACGTGGAGTTCTCCCATGCCGGCAGGCTTCGTTTCCACAAACCGAATACGCTCACTCTTCACGGAGGCGCTGTCGCAGATGTGTCGCGCCGAGGTGCCGCAATACGGGACGCTGCTCAAGCTTGTCGCAGACGTGAACGCCGAGGTTCTTGCCGGTGACGTCGAACTTCGTCGCCGGCTCATGCGCGCCGGCGAACTGGACCGTATAGATGTCGAGCGCCATGGCGCGATCCGCCTCGGATCGGCGCAGGAGCTCCATGTCATTCGACGGCTGTTTGCAGTCATGGGCATGCAGCCAGTTGGCTACTACGATCTGTCGGTGGCGGGCGTGCCGGTGCATTCCACTTGCTTCCGCCCGATTGACGATGCCGCGTTAAGCGTCAATCCATTCCGTGTCTTCACCTCGCTGCTGCGTCTCGAGCTGATGGAGGATGCAGCTCTCCGCACCGAGGCCGGCGACATTCTGGCTCGACGTCGGATCTATACCCAGCGCGTGATCGAGCTGATCGAGCGCCACGAGCAGGCTGGCGGCCTGACCGAGGACGAGGCTGCCGAGTTCGTTGCCGAGGCACTTGAGAGCAGCAGAATTACGAGACGCGCTCGAACCGCAAAGCGTTCGAGGACGCCCTTGGTGTGTCCGTCGAGGATGAACTGGAACTCTATGCGGAGCGTCAGGCGCGGTCGCTTGAAACGGCTATCGATCTGCTTGGCCTCGCAGCTTTGCAACTGAAGCCAGTTGCCTGATTGGTCCTGCGAACGATCAGGCAGCGGTAGAATGCCGCCAACTTCAACTGATGGAATTGATCGATGCTGAATGATCCGCGCTCCCACGGGCTTTGGGAAAAAACCGCTCCGCCGCCGCCTGTTACCTCTCCTCTGGAGGGAGCCGTCAGTGCCGATGTGGTGGTGGTGGGCGGTGGATACACAGGGCTCTCGTCGAGTCTTCATCTCGCGGAGGCCGGTTCGCGGGTCGTATTGCTCGAGGCGAAGGAAATCGGATTCGGCGGGGCAGGGCGCAATGTCGGCCTCATCAATGCCGGCATGTGGGTCATGCCGAACGACCTGCCTGGCGTCCTTGGCCCGGTCCATGGCGAACGCTTGCTCGACATGCTGGGCAATGCGCCGAAGCTGGTGATGGAACTGATCGAGAAGCACGGCATCGCTTGCGAGCTTGAACGCCACGGCACGTTGCATGTCGCTGTCGGCACCGAGGGCCTCAAGGAAATCGAGGATCGCGCCAAGCAATGGGGGGCACTCGGAGCACCGGTTACCCTGCTCGATGCCACCGAGACCGCCAGGCGCGTCGGAAGCAGCGCCTATACCGGATCACTGCTCGACATGCGCGCCGGCACGCTGCAGCCTCTTGCTTATGCACGCGGACTTGCCCATGCGGCCATCACGGCAGGCGTTGCGGTTCATACCTCGAGCCCCGTCACCGCGACAGAGCGGAACGGCAGTCGCTGGAACGTCAAAACGGCGACGGGTCAGGTGACTGCCGACTGGATCGTCGTGGCCACCGATGCCTACAGCACGGGGCCATGGGAGCAGGTGCGTGCCGAACAGGTGCATCTTCCCTATTTCAACCTTGCGACCACGCCACTCAGCGACAACCTGCGCAAATCGATCCTCGCCGGGCGCGAGGGGGTCTGGGATACCAAGCAAATTCTTTCGTCCTATCGGATGGACAAGGCTGGCCGGCTTGTCTTTGGCAGCGTGGGCGCCTTACGCAACACCGGGCTTTCCGTCCACAAGGCGTGGGCAAAGCGATCGCTGAGGAAGCTGTTTCCCCAGATCGGCGACGTGGAGTTCGAATGCGAATGGTACGGCAAGATCGGCATGACCGACAACGCGCTGCCGCGCTTCCACAAGTTTGCACCTAACGTTGTCGGCTTCTCCGGCTATAATGGCCGCGGTATTGCGCCCGGCACTGTTTTCGGACGTACGCTTGCCCGTCACATCCTGGGCCAGATGAGCGAAGCCGATCTGCCGCTGCCTTTGACTGTGCCCGCCGAACCGAGCTTCCGCGCTGTCAAGGAAATATGGTACGAAGCCGGCGCTCAAGTCGCTCACTTCGCCGATGCCCGCTTTTGAGAACAACAAGGTTGGAACCACGACAATGACCATTGCAACGCTTGATCTCGCCTCCGAGACAATGACACTGCTCGCCGAACTGGGCGTTTCCTCGGACCGCTTTACCGGCGGCACGCTGCGCGTTACATCGCCGGTATCCGGCAAGGAAATCGGGGCGCTGAAGGAACATTCCGTCGCAGGCGCGAAGGCCGCGATTGTAGACGCGCACAAGGCATTTCTGGAATGGCGGGCGGTGCCGGCCCCGAAGCGCGGCGAACTCGTCCGTCTGCTCGGTGAGGAGCTTCGCGCCGCCAAGAGCGCACTCGGGCGGCTGGTGTCGATCGAAGTCGGCAAGATTACCTCCGAAGGTCTCGGCGAGGTTCAGGAGATGATCGACATCTGCGATTTTGCCGTCGGCCTGTCGCGCCAGCTCTATGGCCTGACGATCGCCACCGAGCGCTCCGAGCACCGTATGATGGAGAGCTGGCATCCGCTGGGCGTCGTCGGTATCATCTCGGCCTTCAATTTCCCAGTCGCGGTCTGGTCGTGGAATGCGGCGTTGGCGCTTGTCTGCGGCAATTCGACCGTGTGGAAGCCGTCTGAAAAGACGCCGTTGACGGCGTTGGCGACACAGGCCCTGTTCGAGAGGGCGTTGAAGCGCTTCGTCGCCGAAGGCGGCACCGCGCCGGCCAATCTGTCGACGCTGCTGATCGGGGGCCGCGAGATAGGTGAAGTGCTGGTCGATCATCCGAAGGTGCCGCTTGTTTCGGCCACCGGCTCGACGGCCATGGGCCGTGCTGTCGGTCCACGCCTGTCGCAGCGCTTTGCCCGCGCCATTCTCGAACTCGGCGGCAACAATGCCGCGATCATCTGCCCGACGGCCGATCTCGACCTGACGCTGCGCGGCGTCGCCTTCTCGGCGATGGGCACCGCCGGCCAGCGCTGCACCACGCTTCGCCGCCTGTTCGTTCACGAGAGCATCTACGATACGCTCGTGCCGCGCCTCCAGAAGGCATACGGTTCGGTAACCATCGGCAACCCGCTTGACGCCGGCACGCTGGTCGGTCCGCTGATCGACAAACAGGCATTCAGCAATATGGAGTTCGCGCTTGGGCAGGCCAAGGCAGCAGGCGGAAAGGTCACCGGCGGCGAGCGCGTCGAAAACGGCTCCGCGGATGCCTTTTACGTCCGTCCGGCGCTGGTCGAAATGCCGTCGCAGTCCGGCCCGGTCGAAAACGAGACCTTCGCGCCAATTCTCTACGTGATGAAATATAGCGATTTCGACGAAGTGCTGGAGTTGCACAATGCCGTGCCCCAGGGCCTGTCGTCGTCGATCTTTACCAACGACATGCGTGAAGCCGAAACGTTCGTTTCTGCCCGTGGTTCTGATTGCGGCATTGCCAACGTCAACCTCGGCCCTTCGGGCGCTGAGATCGGCGGCGCTTTCGGCGGGGAGAAGGAAACCGGCGGCGGACGCGAGTCCGGCTCCGATGCATGGAGGGCCTACATGCGCCGCACGACCAATACCATCAACTACGGTAGGACCCTGCCGCTGGCGCAGGGCGTCAAATTCGACGTCGAGTGATCGCTGCATTGCGACAAGTGGGGCGACGGCGTACCAGCGTCCTCGCCCCTTTTCTTTTGCGCACGTCTTTCCACGATCTGACACTTTCTGCGGCGGAAAGGCTGGTTTTTGATGCGCTGATGCGCAACCGCGTCGACGCGGCCATTGGCCGCGCCGGCTGGCCGACGAATTTTCGTCCGATCCGGGCGTGCGACTCCAGCCGTCGCCGGCAGTCTGCACGTCATCAAGCTCTCGAAAGCGGTATCGAGGTTGATGAAGTAATTGCGACCATCAACGCTCCCTGATCACTTTTATAGTTGACTAATTAAATCAAGTATTTGTGATTGATCAGGATTGCTGAAAACTTGAAATCCCAGTTCAAGAAAAATATACGAGCTCTCATCACCCTGGGGGAACTCGGGTGGAACGCCATGGAGGGCATCATGAAAATTTCCCTTAGCCGTTTCTCGGGAGCGCTCGCATTTGCCGCGTCGCTTCTTGCTGCAACATCGCTGGCATCAGGTGTCGCACGCGCCAATGACTCCGAGGGCATCGTTGTCTACAACGCCCAGCACGAGAGCCTGGGCCGCGAGTGGATCGATGCCTTTACCAAGGAAACCGGCATCAAGGTGACGATGCGTCAGGGCAGCGACATGCAATTCGCCAACCAGATCGTTCAGGAAGGCGACGCCTCGCCGGCCGACGTGTTTCTGACCGAGAACTCGCCCGCCATGACACTCGTTGATTCGGCCGGCCTCTTCGCACCGGTCGATAAGGATACGTTGGCGCAGGTGCCGGATCAGTATCGTCCGTCCGATGGCATGTGGACCGGCATTGCGGCGCGCTCGACGGTGTTTGTCTACGACAAGACGAAGCTGACCGAGGGCAAGCTGCCGAAGTCACTGCTGGATCTCGCCGACCCGGCCTGGAAGGGCCGTTGGGGCGCGGCGCCTGCCGGCGCCGACTTCCAGGCGATCGTGAGCGCCCTGCTCGAACTCAAGGGCGAGGAAGCGACAGCCGCGTGGCTGAAGGCGCTCAAGGAGAACGCAACACCCTACAAGGGCAACAGCGTTGCCATGAAGGCGGTCAACGCCGGTGAAGTCGAAGGTGCCGTCATCTACCACTATTACTGGTTCGGCGATCAGGCGAAGACCGGCGAGAACAGCAAAAACGTCGCGCTTCATTACTTCAGGAACGAAGACCCGGGCGCATTCGTCAGCATTTCCGGCGGCGGTATCCTGAAGTCCAGCCAGCACCAGAAGGAAGCCCAGGCGTTCCTGAAGTTCATCACGGGCAAGGCCGGGCAGGACATCCTGAAGACGGGTACGTCGTATGAGTATGCCATCGGCAAGGATGCTGCTTCCAACGACAAGCTGGTTCCGCTCTCCGATCTGCAGGCGCCGAAGGTCGATGCTGCGAAGCTGAACAGCAAGAAGGTCACCGAGCTGATGACCGCTGCGGGTCTCATCTAGGGCCTCGTGTCGCAGGTGCCTGAGGTCAAAACTATTGCTTTTGGCTCAAGAAAACCTTAGGGCATGACGAAATCCGGCAACCGCTCGGTCAAGAGCGGTTGCCTTCCTTTTTCAGGGTGTGAAGGCGGCGGCCTTGCTGCAGGACAACAGATTGCTCGCTTCCGGCCAACAGATGCCGACGGTGCGGCCGTTGGTCGGATTGAATCGGCTGCGCGCCCGCATGCCGCATGTTTCCGTCGTCCTCATCGCGTCCGTGGTTGCCTTGTTCAGCCTGGTTCCGCTGGGTTTCATCGGCTGGATCACCGTCGATGTCGGCTGGCAGACGGTCAAGGAGCTGGTATTCCGGCCGCGCGTCGGCGAATTACTGGTCAATACCGCACTTCTGGAAGTGATCACCGTTCCACTCTCGATCGTGCTCGCGGTGACGCTCGCGTGGCTGACGGAACGTACTGATATCCCCTTTGGTCGGCTCTGGTCCTGGCTTGCCGTCGCGCCGCTCGCCGTTCCCGCCTTCGTGCACAGCTATGCCTGGGTCAGCGTGATTCCAGGGATGCGCGGGCTGCAGAGCGGCGTCTTCGTTTCCGTGCTTGCCTATTATCCGTTCCTCTATCTGCCTGTCGCGGCCGCGCTCCGACGGCTGGATCCGGCGATCGAGGATGCGGCTGCCTCGCTCGGCCTCGGCCCCTGGGGGGTATTTTTCCGGACGATCCTGCCACAGCTGCGGCTAGCGGTTTGTGGCGGCTCCCTGCTGATCGCGCTGCACCTTCTGTCAGAATACGGCCTATACGTGATGATCCGTTTCGACACCTTCGCCACTGCGATCGTCGACCAGTTTCAGTCCGCCTACAACAGCCCGGCCGCGAACATGCTGGGCGGCGTGCTGGTCGGTTGCTGCCTCCTCCTTCTCGCCCTCGAGGTTCTGCTGCGCGGCAACGAGCGCTATGCGCGCGTCGGATCAGGCTCGGCCCGTCCGGCAGATCGCCGACGTCTCGGCTGGTTCGTTGTGCCTGCCGTGCTCCTGCCGGTCGTGCTGGCCTGCCTTACTCTCGGCGTGCCGTTCGTCACGCTTGCGCGCTGGCTTTATTTCGGCGGCCCCGATGTCTGGCGACTGGATACGGTGGGTAACGCATTCGCGCAGACCATCGTGCTTGCCGTCGCCGGCGGGATACTGGCGACGATCGCAGCCGCGCCGATGGCCTGGCTTTCGGTGCGCGCTCCGGGACGGTTCCAGCGCATACTCGAAGCTTGCCACTATTATGTCGGTTCCCTGCCAGGCGTCGTGGTGGCTCTGGCATTGGTCACGATCACAGTTCGGCTCGTTCTGCCGTTGTATCAGACATTCGCCACGCTGGTCGTTGCGTACATTCTCCTCTTCCTGCCACGCGCGATGGTGGGTCTTCGGGCCAGTATCGCGCAAGCTCCGATCGAGCTGGAGCGTGCTGCAATGGGTCTCGGGCGCACGCCCGCGCAGGCCGTGCGGCAGGTGACCATGCGGCTTGCGGCACCGGGAGCCGCCGCCAGTATCGCTCTGGTGGCGCTCGGCATTACCAACGAGCTCACGGCGACCTTGATGCTGGCGCCCAACGGCGTCGAGACGCTGGCGACCAAATTCTGGTCGCTGACCAGCGAGATCGATTACGTGGCGGCCGCGCCTTACGCCTTCATGATGGTGGTGCTGTCGCTGCCGCTGACCCTCCTCCTCCATGCTCAATCGAAACGGACTGCCGGACAATGACGCTGCTCACGATCGCCGGTATCAGCAAGCGCTACGGCCATGTCCAGGCGCTGGAAAACATCTCGCTCGATGTTGCTGCCGGCGGCCGTACGGCCGTCGTCGGACCTTCGGGATCGGGAAAGACGACGCTTCTTCGCATCGTCGCTGGATTCGAGCAGCCGGACATCGGACGGGTAACGCTGGACGGCGAACTCCTGGCCGATGGACCTGCCGCCGTACCGGCGCACAAGCGCGGCATCGGCATCGTCTCGCAGGAAGGCGCACTCTTTCCGCACCTCGATGTCGCTGACAATATCGGCTTCGGTTTTCAGCGCGGGACGCCCGATCGTGACAAGCGCATCGCCGAGCTGCTCGATATGGTCGAGCTCGACCGCAACATGCTGACACGCCGGCCCCACCAGCTCTCCGGCGGCCAGCAGCAGCGCGTGGCGTTGGCGCGTGCGCTTGGCCGCAAGCCGCGACTGATGCTGCTCGACGAGCCATTTTCGGCGCTTGATACAGGACTGCGGGAAAACATGCGCAAGGCCGTGGCGCGCGTTCTACAGGCGGCGGGTATCACCACGATCCTCGTCACCCACGATCAAGCCGAGGCTTTGTCCTTCGCTGATCAGGTTGCCGTGCTGCGCGAAGGACGCCTCATTCAGGCCGGGTCGCCGCAGTCGCTCTATCTGCACCCGCAGGACCGAGAAACGGCGCTCTTTCTGGGGGATGCGGTGATGCTACCGGCGATCATCAAGAACGGCTTTGCCGATTGCGCGCTCGGCCGTGTCGCCGTCGATAGCGGCCATCAGGGCAAGGTCGAGATCATGCTGCGCCCCGAGCAGATCCGCGTCGTCACGGATGAGAGCGAGCCGAAGTATGGCGGGCGTGTCGTCGAGGTCGAGTTTGGCGGTGCGACTTGCACGGTCGCGGTGTCGCTTGAAGGCGTCGCATTGCCGCCGATCCTGATCAAGACGTCGAGCGTGGCGCTTCCCGAGCGCGGCGACCGCGTTCGCCTCGACATCGCCGGCAAGGCGCACGTATTCGGCCGCTGATCAGGCCGTCTTGCGCTCGGCGTCATCGATGCTCTCGTCGAGCCAGCCGCCGGCAAAGCCTGCGCGCTTTAGGCCGCCGCGGATCACTGGCGATCTCCGCATCAGGCTCCAGATGAAATCTGAGCGCTCGTTTTCGATCGACATCACCAACAGCCCCTGATCGATGCCGACACAACGGTCGTCAACCCAGCCTTCTGGCCGAGCGGTCTTAACCGTCGGATTGAAGCCGCCGGGAAAGCGGTCTTCGTAGAGCAAATTCGGGTAGGCCGATAGAAGCGCTCTCAATCCATCGATCGAGGCCCGTCGGTCATAGGGAAGACAGGCGAGTGCCGCCCAGGGAGCAAGCGTACCGTCGTCGGGACCAAGAGGGGCGCCGCGGGCAGCGTAACCCAGGACTCGTGGGCGCCGGCCTCCGCGCATGTTGCGCGTGGGCGGTGGGCCGTCGCAAGCCGAAAGCCCCCAGACGCCCTTGCTGTAGCCGACGAAATGGCCGGGATTTCGTTCGGCATAATCCCGCTGAACGGCGATACAGGTCTGCGTGTTGCTGAAGTAGTCCCAGTTTCGCTCGGCCATCGGCCTGTCCTGGATGCCGCGGAAATCGATCCAGGCATGCGAAAACAGGTGTATGAAGAGCGGCCCTGCATAAAGATAGGGCTGATCGCCAAATAGCATCCAGGAATAGCTGGAGGTGAAGGCGTCGTAGCTCGACTGCGGAATCGGATGCGTCGGCGAGGCAAGCGCAAGCGTGTAGAGCAGAACGGCTTCATCGTAGCCCTGCCAGCGCCAACGCAGAAAGCCGCTTCCGGGTTTCCAGCCCATACAGACGGTCTGGCCCTTATTCAACGCCCAGTGCCAGTCGATCCGCTCATAGATCAGGGTCGCCAGTCGGCGGATTTCAGTTTCGGCCTCGTCTTCGCGGTCAAAGTAGGCGGCCGATGTCAGGATACCGGCGATGAGCAGCGTGGTATCGATAGTCGAAAGCTCGCTGTTCCAGGCGCGGTGGCCGGTGTCCATATGCAGGAAGTGATAGAAGAAGCCGCGGTGCCCGATCGAGTGGCGCTCGCGGCCCTGATGCCCGTCGGCGAAGAAGCATAGGGTTTTTATGGTCCGTTGCACGGCGTCCGCGCGCTCCACCCAGCCGCGTTCGACCGCAACGGTATAGGACGACAGCGCGAAGCCCACCGCCGCGATGCTGCAGGGAACGCCCGCAATGGATGTATCGGCGACAAGGCCATTGTCGGGATTATAGTGCTTCGGGAAATAGTTGAATGCGCCCCGCTGCAGTCTGTCGATCAGCGCGACGTCTGTTTCCTCGGTCCGTTGCAGCATGTGCTCCAAGCCCAAATTGTTTGCCCCGCGATTCACCATGCGGAAGCGCTGAACGCAAATCAATCCCTTTTGAAGGGACCGGATACACTGGATGTCCAGGCAAACATTCCGCCACCTTCCTTAGGTCCGATGTCGGATCACGCTTGCGCGGCTCTCCAGTTGGCAGTGCCTGCAAGCCATTCCTTCGTCCTTTTCTCTGGATTGGCGTTCAAGGTGATGTCGGTCACCACCGCCGCGCTGTCCGCGCCCTGGGCAAAGACGCCCTCGATGCGATCGATGTTCAGACCGCCGATAGCAACAAGCGGTATATCACCGATGCGCGCCTTCCATGCGCTGAGGCGCTCCAGCCCCTGCGGAGCCCATCTCATCTGCTTGAGTATGGTCCGATAGACCGGGCCAAGCGCGATATAGTCCGGCTTTGCGGCCATCGCGGTTGCTAGTTCAGCATCGTCATGGGTCGAGAGCCCAAGCTTCAATCCGGCCGAACGAATTGACGGGAGATCGGCCAGGGCCAGATCCTCCTGGCCGAGATGCAGGAAGTCGCACCCCTCCTCGATGGCAAGCTGCCAGTAGTCGTTGACGATCAGCTGGCATCGATGTGCAGCACAGATCGTCTTTGCTGCACGGAGCTCGGCGCGCAGTTCTGCCTGCGTGCGGTCCTTGATGCGGAGCTGCACCAGCTTGACGCCGAGCGGCACCAGCCGGGCAATCCAGTCGGCGCTGTCGACGATGAGGTAAAAGGGATCGAGCCTCATGCGAAGACCGCCCTTCCGATCACCGGCGTCGAAGGCACCGCCATGTCGCGCGGCTCCAGCATGCCGGCGCCAAACGCCTGCCTTCCTGCCTGGACCGCTCTGTCGAAAGCGGCCGCCATGGCGACGGGATCGCCAGCGCCCGCAACGGCGGTATTGAGGAGCACTGCGTCGAATCCGAGTTCCATGACAGCGGCCGCATGTGACGGACGGCCGATACCCGCGTCGACAATCAGGGGCACGCCGGGGAAATGCGCGCGCATGGCGCGAAGAGCAGAGAGATTGAGCGGCCCGGCAGCACTACCGATCGGCGCGCACCAGGGCATCAGGACCTTGCAACCCGCCTCCAGCAGCCTTTCTGCGACCACAAGGTCGTCGGTCGT
Source organism: Rhizobium sp. P1_C7 (assembly GCF_056406295.1). Lineage (NCBI taxonomy): Bacteria > Pseudomonadati > Pseudomonadota > Alphaproteobacteria > Hyphomicrobiales > Rhizobiaceae > Rhizobium > Rhizobium sp. P1_C7. Next base: position 142,198 of record NZ_JBFUAL010000006.1, on the reverse strand, counting down.
ATAGGGAAAGACCTCGAGGCCTTCACTTGCAAGAATGCGCGCCGCCTCGACCAGGCCAAAGACGTCGGGCTGCAGCGTATCGTGGTTGCCAATGACCTCGAGCTTTATCCAGTTGGTGGCAAACATCTCGCGCGCCATCTTCGCCGTCAGCACTGCCTCGGAGACGCCGTGGCATCCGGCGGTATTGGGCAGGACGCGAACGCCGAGCGCCCGGACCATCTCAAAGAACGCGCCGCCGTTGCGTCCGCCGGCGGTCTCACGCCGCAGCGAGACGGTGACAATCTCGGTTGCCGATTGCTTGACGGCTTCTGCGAGGATGGCGGGCGAGGGGTAGCGTGCGGTGCCGAGGAGAAGGCGGGAGGTAACTTCGGCTTCGTAGAGCTTCAGCATCGGTCACCCTCCCTGCATCGGCGATAGGATTTCGATCCTGTCATCATCGTTGAGCGCGTGGTCTGAGCGGTCTTCGCGGTGAACGAGCTCGCCATTGACGGCGGTGGCCAGCCACTCGCCCTCGTACTCCATCAGCGCCAGCAATTCGGACAGCGTCGTTGCTGTGATATTCTGGGGTTCGCCATTGACGATCAGTTTCATGAAGCATCCCTTCCAGTTGAATTCAGGGCCGTTGAATGTGATGAGAAGACAAGGTCGGCCGCTTCGGCAGCCAGCGTCGGGGCCAGCAGGAAGCCGTGGCGATAGAGGCCGTTGAGCGAGACCACGTTTCCATCACGGGTCGCGCGGGGGAAATTGTCTGCGAAGGCGGGACGGATGCCGGCGCCGGTTTCCATGACGGCTGCATCCGCAAAGGCTGGATGCAGCGCATAGGCGGCGTTCAGCAATTCCATGAGCGAGCGCGCCGCGATCGGCCCGTTGAATTCCGTCTCGATCATCGTGGCGCCGACCATGAAAAGGCCGTCGCCGCGAGGAACGATATAGACCGGAATACGCGGATGCAGCAGGCGAACGGGGCGGCCCAGTTCGACCTCGCCGGTCTTGAGGTAGAGCATTTCGCCACGGACGCCGCGCAAACCGCGCAACTGGTTGATCCGCGCGATACCGGTGCAGTCGACGACCTCATCAAAATCGTGTTCGTCGGCAGGCTCGCCAATGAAAGCGACACCCTCTGCTGCGAGTTTCTTCTGTAGTGACGTCAACACCAGCCGTGGGTCGAGATGAGCTTCCTGGGGAAAGAAAAGGGCATGTCTGAAGCGACCGGCAAGAGCCGGTTCCAGAGAGGCGATGCGCTCTTCCTCAAGCCACTCATACCCGTTCGTTCGCCCCGCAAAGCTCTTCAGCTCACCGTGGTCGCGTGTCGGTGCGACCACCAGCGTCCCGTTGCGACGTACCTCGCCCGGCAGGATCGCGTCCCACCGGTCGGCGGCGTCGATGCCACGCGCGAGCACGGCCTCGCCTGCAGTTTCGCGTTCGCACCAAGGCGCCAGCATGCCGCCGGCGAGCCAGGATGCGGCATGACCGAACCCAGGCCCCGGGTCCATGACGGTGACGTCGGCGCCGCGCGCGCGTAGTTGATGGGCGACCGTGAGGCCGGCGACGCCGGCCCCTTTGACAAGGACGTGCATGTCAGCCTGCCGCAGGTTTGGCGGCATTGATCGTCATATAGAGATCACCGCCCTCGCGGTATTTCGCCGCCATTGCATCCAGCCCTTCCTTCTGCGCCTCCGCGCGGATATCGTGGGAGATCCGCATGGAGCAGAATTTCGGGCCGCACATGGAGCAGAAGTGCGCGACCTTGTGTGCCTCCTTCGGTAGCGTCTCGTCATGAAAGCTGCGGGCGGTTTCGGGGTCGAGCGAGAGGTTAAACTGATCCTCCCAGCGGAACTCGAAGCGAGCGCGGGAGAGCGCATCGTCGCGCAGCTGGGCGGCCGGGTGGCCCTTGGCAAGATCGGCGGCATGGGCGGCGATCTTGTAGGTTATGACACCTGTCTTGACGTCGTTGCGATCCGGAAGGCCGAGATGCTCCTTCGGCGTCACGTAGCAGAGCATGGCCGTGCCGAACCAGCCGATCATCGCCGCGCCGATGCCCGAGGTGATGTGGTCGTAACCGGGTGCGATATCGGTCGTCAGCGGCCCGAGCGTGTAAAAGGGTGCCTCGCCACAGACGGCGAGCTGCTTGTCCATGTTCTCCTTGATTTTGTGCATCGGCACATGGCCCGGGCCCTCGATCATCACCTGGCAATCCTTCTCCCAGGCTAATTTCGTCAGCTCACCCAGGGTTTCCAGCTCGGCAAACTGTGCCGCGTCGTTGGCGTCCGCGATCGAGCCGGGGCGCAGGCCGTCGCCGAGTGAGAAGGACACGTCGTAGGTGCGACAGATGTCGCAGATCTCGTCAAAGTGCTCGTAGAGGAAGCTTTCTCGGTGATGATGGAGACACCATTTGGCCATGATCGAGCCGCCGCGCGAGACGATGCCTGTGACGCGGCTGACGGTCAGCGGGATATAGTGGAGCCGCACCCCGGCATGGATGGTGAAGTAGTCGACCCCCTGTTCTGCCTGTTCGATGAGCGTGTCGCGGTAGACCTCCCAGGTCAGGTTTTCGGCGATGCCCTCGACCTTCTCCAGTGCCTGGTAGAGCGGAACGGTGCCGATCGGCAGCGGCGAATTGCGGATGATCCATTCGCGGATGTTGTGGATGTTGCGGCCGGTCGACAGGTCCATGACGGTATCGGCGCCCCAGCGGGCTGCCCAGACCATTTTCTCGACCTCTTCGGCCATCGACGAGGTAACCGCCGAGTTGCCGATATTGGCATTGATCTTCACCAGGAAGTTCCGGCCGATGATCATCGGTTCGGCTTCGGGATGGTTGATGTTGGCGGGAACGATCGCCCGTCCCGCCGCCACCTCCTGGCGGACGAATTCGGGCGTCACGTGGTCCGGAATGTGGGCGCCGAAGCTCTCGCCGTCGCGTATCGTCGCTTCGGCCTTGGCCTTGCGGCCAAGGTTCTCGCGGATGGCGATGAACTCCATCTCCGGCGTGATGATGCCGGCCCGGGCATAGGCGAGCTGGGTGACCGCCTTGCCGTCCTTTGCGCGCAACGGCTGGCGCTGCCCGGGAAATTCGGGCGTCAGACGCTCGCCGCTGGCAAAGCCGTTGTCCTCAGGGCGTACATGCCGGCCCTGGTAGGCCTCGACATCGCCGCGGGCAAGCACCCAGCCGCTCCGGAGCTCTGGCAAACCCTGTTCGATGCGGATGTCGGCGCCGTCGATCGTGTAAGCACCGGAGGAATCATAAACCACGACCGGCGGTTCGCCCGATGTCGGGTGAACGCTGATCTCGCGCATCGGGACGCGGATGTCGGTGTGGATATCTCCCGGAATATAGATCTTCCGGGATGCAGGAAGCGGGCCGGTGGTGACTGTGGGGGTGAGGTTTTTTGCGACAATATTCATGGTCGAGGCTCCAAGTTTGCGATTGGAGACCCAGTCCTCAGCCGGAAAGATGAAAACACGCCGACTCGGATTCCACGCGTGAATCCGAAGCCTTTCGAGCGCTTGCACCGTCCCTACGCCAGTATGAACTGGATCAGGTTCAACGGGTCACTGCGCGCGATAGCAGTATCTCAGCCCCTTGCCGGGACCCCCCTGGTGAATGCCAAAAGGTTAGAGCGTGCGGGGCGAGGCTGTCAAGCATCGGCTTTGCGGCCATCGAACGGCACACCACTTTGCGGAAGCTGCTGCTGAAAAAAAGGCGGTGAGAGCTCGGTCCTGCCGTTTCGAGCGCGACCAGTTCGCTGTCGGCGGCGCGGACGGCGGCAAACGCAATAGCTTCCGGGAGCCGCCGGCCTGCGATATACGTGGTGAAATTGACTTGCGGCTCGATCGCGGTCGCGAGGGACAGGTCCAGTCGTGAGGCGCTGGAACCCAGCCGCGACCGCCTGCCACCGCGCTGAAGGGAGAATGCTCCATAGCCGTTAACGACCCTATCACATCCGGCGACGCGACCGATCGTCTCGACGCGCTCATCCGCAATCTTCTGCACGCTACCATTGAGCACGATAGCGAGGACGCGCTGGCCCTTATCAGGCGGTATATCGATCGCGCCCTGCCGGGCACGACCAATGACGAACTCGATGCGGCGTTGAAGCGGATTATCTACGCCTCATTGACGACAAAGCAGTGAGGACGTGCACGTACCAACAATTCTCAGACCTCGATGGCTCGATCGAAGCGCACCGGCAGGCGGCCGCAGCTGTCAACACTTCGGAAAAGTTGCCCGACCTGAAAGATAGGTGACGTTTTGCGATGATATGCCGCTTGCAGGACCCGAACCAGCGACCCATTGCGAAGATCGGAACAGCAAGTTCATGGGTAGCACGTAATCTAAAGTACCAACAAAAGTCCCAGCCGACCGAACAAAAACACGAAAAAAACAAGTTAAAGCAATATGTTAATAAGGTGGGGTTGGCGGAGATGGTGAATTCGAACCCTCGACACGCTTCCCATGCCCGAGGGGACCACGGTGGCGAAACTGAATTCACGCAATGAAGCCGCCTTGCGGCGGCCGATGGGTAACGTATTGATCTTCATAAGATAACTGGAGCGGGCGAAGGGATTCGAACCCTCGACCCCAACCTTGGCAAGGTTGTGCTCTACCCCTGAGCTACACCCGCTCAATCCACATCGGTCCGGGGTAGTTGTGAGGACCGTGGGCGCCACCTTGCGGCGACGGGCGCTATATCGCCCAAACGATTTTCAAATGCAACAGGGAAATGACGCAAACTCGAAGAAAAATTCGGACGGCCTCGATCGGAGTGTCAAGAACGCCGCAAACGCAGGGAAAACCGTCAAATGCGGGCGTTGCAAAAGAAGGATGACGGACGTAATCAGGATGCCTTACCGCTTTCCATGAGACCGACGGATCCTGAAATGACTGAAACGATGCCGAAAACCGCTGACGACTTGTTCGCTTTTCTCGATGGGCTGGGTGCAAAGCACAGCACCAAGACGCATGCCCCGGTCTTCACAGTCGCCGAATCTGTCTCGCTGCGCGACGAAATTCCCGGCGGACACACGAAGAATCTGTTCGTCAAGGACAAGAAGGATCAGTTCTTCCTTCTGACGGTCGAGGAGCATGCCGCCGTCGATCTGAAAACGGTGCATACGCTGATCGGTGCTGCAAGCAAGGTGTCGTTCGGAAAGCCGGAGAAGCTGATGGAGTATCTCGGCGTGACGCCGGGTTCGGTGACGGCTTTCGGCGCGATCAACGATTCGGGGCGCAACGTCACGTTTGTGCTTGATGCGGACCTGATGAAGGAAGAAATCATCAATTGCCACCCGCTTTCAAACGACGCCACGACGTCGATCGCAAGTGGTGATCTCGTTCGTTTCATGGAAGCGACCGGACACAAGCCGCTTGTCTTGAAAGTGACGTCCTGACATACGATTTTAGCGCTAGAAAGGCCGGCTAACCGGCGCGGCGGGAGAGACCTATGAGCGGTAACGACAACCCTTACAACAATTCCTTTGGCCAGATGTCTGCAACGGCAAGCTACGGCGATGCGCCGGCACCAGCAGCAGGCGGCTACATCAAGGACACGACGACCGCAACCTTTACGAAGGATGTCATCGAGGAGTCCCGCAACCAGCCGGTTCTGGTGGATTTCTGGGCGCCCTGGTGCGGTCCCTGCAAGCAACTGACGCCTGTCATTGAAAAGGTGGTCAACGAGAGCCAGGGCCGCGTCAAGCTCGTCAAGATGAACATCGACGATCATCCGTCGATTGCCGGCCAGCTCGGTATCCAGTCGATCCCGGCGGTCATCGCTTTCGTCGGCGGCCGGCCGGCTGACGGCTTCATGGGCGCGGTCCCGGAAAGCCAGATCCGCGAATTCATCGATCGTATCGCCGGTCCCGCCGGTGCCGATCAAGCCGCCGAAATCGAAGCGGTCTTGAAGGAAGCGGACGGCCTTCTCGCCGCTGGCGATGTCAATGGCGCGGCGCAGCTTTACGGCGCCGTCATGCAATCCGATCCTGAAAATGCCAAGGCGCTTGCCGGCATGGCGGAATGCATGATTGCCGCCAACCAGCACGAACGGGCGCGTGAGGCGCTCGCCGATCTTCCTGAAGAGATGGCGAAGGATGCTGGGATCCAGGCGGTTCTGAAGAAGCTCGCGCAGATCGAGGAAGCCCGCAAGCTCGGGGATCCAGTGGCGCTCGAGCATGAGCTGGCCCGCAACCCCGACGATTACGAAGCGCGCGTCAAACTGGCGAAGATCCGCAATGTCGAGGGCAGGCGCGACGAAGCGGCCGAGCACCTGTTTTATGTCATGCGCAAGGACCGCACGTTCGACGACGACGGCGCACGTCGCCAGCTCCTCCAGTTCTTCGAGGTGTGGGGGTTCAAGGACCCGGCGACCGTTGCTGCGCGGCGCAAGCTTTCAGCGATGCTCTTCTCCTAAGTTTGCGAGAATGGCCCTTGCGTTTTTGAGGGCGTACCCCACATTCCGTTAGTGCGGGCGCGTGACGTTGCGCCTTGCCGATGATGCGGGACCAGCCTCTATGCAAGTGGGGAATGCACGATATCTGAAACCCGGCGATCTGCCTGACACGATCGCCGTTTTCCCTTTGGCGGGCGCGCTTCTGCTGCCCACAGGACAGCTGCCGCTGAATATTTTCGAGCCGCGCTACCTGTCGATGTTCGACGCCGCGCTTACGGGCAACCGGCTGATCGGCATGGTGCAGCCTGCGCTTGGAGATACGGAGGATAAGCATGGCGATGCCAATCTGGCTTCAGTCGGCTGCCTCGGCCGTATCACCTCGTTTGCGGAAACAGGCGACGGCCGCTACATCGTCTCGCTCACCGGCATCTGCCGTTTCCGTCTGCTGGAACAGAAGGAAACGCATCAGCCGTTCCGCACATTCCGCATCGCGCCTTTCATCGCCGATCTTTCGGCGCGTGACGAGGAAGATGCCGTCGATCGAGTAGCGCTTCTTGCCGCGTTCAAAGCCTATCTCGACGCCAACAAGCTCGAGGCCGACTGGGAGAGCGTGGAGCGTGCCAGCAATCTGACGCTGGTCAACTCGCTTGCCATGATGTCGCCCTTCGGGCCGGCCGAGAAGCAGGCTTTGCTCGAAGCGCCCGACCTGAAGACGCGAGCCGAAACGCTTATCGCAATCACCGAAATCGTGCTTGCGCGCGTCTTCGGTGACTCCGACACGGTGCTGCAGTAAAGGCGGACACATGGACGAAAAACTCAGCCGCGTTGATCCGAAGCTTCTGGAACTGCTGGTCTGTCCCCTGACCAAGGGTAGGCTTACCTACGACCGCGATCATAGCGAGCTGGTGTCGGAAAAGGCGCGTCTGGCCTACCCGATCCGCGACGGCATCCCGATCATGTTGGTGTCGGAGGCGCGGGAGCTGGACGATTAGATTGCTTGGCCGGCAAGCAGGCGTGGATTGTCTTTCGCCGTCGTGCCGGCGGCCTGTCCAATGAAGAAGGATTTGAGGCCGGGCAGCCGGTCGACGATGCCGAGGCCGAGGTCGCGGGCAATCCGGATCGGCGCAAGATCGTTGGAAAACAGCCTGTTCAGTACGTCGGTCGTCACCCCCATGCGGAAGGTGTCGAAGCGGCGCCAAGCCTGGTAGCGCTCCAAGATATTGATCGAGCCGATGTCGAGACCCAGCCTGTCGGCCTCGACGATTGTTTCGGCAAGGGCTGCGACATCCTTGAACCCAAGATTCAGTCCCTGGCCGGAAATCGGATGGATGCCGTGTGCCGCATCGCCGGCAAGGGCAAGACGCGGAGCCACGAAGGCGCGTGCGAGGGTGAGGCCGAGCGGAAAAGCGCGCTTGTCGCCGACGACCCTCAGCGTGCCGAGCTTGTGGCCAAAGCGGCGTTCCAGTTCCTCCTCGAAGATAAGATCGTCGGATTTGACCAGGCGGTTTGCCTCCGCGGTCGGTTCCGTCCAGACCAGCGACGAGCGGTTGTCCTTCAGCGGCAGGATGGCGAAGGGGCCGGCGGGCAGGAAATGTTCCTCGGCGCAGCCATTGTGCGGGCGCTCGTGCTCGACCGTCGTAACGATCCCCGATTGGCCGTAATCCCAGGACACCGTCTTGATTCCGGCCAGTTCGCGGACATGCGAGCGGACGCCGTCGCAGGCGACCACCAGGCGCGTTTCCAGCACCGTGCCGTCGGAAACCGTTACCTCGGCATGTGTATCGCCTGTCTTCAGGCCGGTGGCGCCGAGCCCATGGTGGATCTCTATGCCAAGCCGGCCGCAGGCGCCGCGCAGCGCCCTCACCAGTGCAACATTGGGAACCATGTGCGCGAATGGCCGGCCCTCGGACACCTCACCGTCGAAGGTGAGGAAGACGGGGCGCACGGGATCGGCGGTTTTCGAGTCGGTGACGATCATCTTGGTGATCGGCTGTGCGTCGGGTTCAATCTCGTGCCAGATGCCGAAGACCTCCAGCATCTTCGTTGCTGCGGCGATGACGGCGGACGCGCGCGTGTCGCGTTGCCAGGCCTCTTCCGGCGCTGCCTCGACAACGGCGACGTCGAGATGAGGGGCGGCCTGCTTGACCGCGACGGCAGCGGAAAGACCGATATAACCCGCGCCAACAACCAGCATGTCCCGCATAGCGTTCAGTCCTTTTGCCTGTGAATATCGTATTGATCTATATAGATCATCGCCGCCGCACTTCCTACCGTCCGGAGCCATACAAAATGACGCGCGACACCGAAAAGCCGACCGCCATGAAAACGTTGTTGTCGACGCTCGATCTGGAGCCGATCGAAGTCGATATTTTCCGTGGCGTCAGCCCTCAGGTCGGCTGGCAGCGCGTCTTTGGCGGCCAGGTGATCGCACAAGCCCTGATGGCGGCGCAACGGACGGTCGAGCGCGAACGTCTCGTGCATTCGCTGCACGCCTATTTCATGCGGCCGGGTGATCCCGCCGTTCCGATCGTTTATCAAGTCGAGCGGATTCGTGACGGCTCCAGCTTCAACACGCGTCGCGTCGTCGCTGTCCAGCATGGAAAGGCGATCTTTGCGCTGTCAGCCTCGTTCCAGATCGAAGAGCCGGGCTTCGATCATCAGATCGACATGCCTGGCGTGCCGCAGCCCGAGACGCTGTTGGATGAGCAGCAGATCGCCGCACAGTATCTGGTCAATGCCCCGGCGGCGATCCGCAAGTATTGGGAACGCGAGCGGCCCATCGAAATCCGGCCTGTGGCGCTCACGCACTACTTCTCGAGCAAGAAGCTCGATCCGTTCCAGCACGTCTGGGTGCGGGCGACCGGTCCTGTTCCGGACGACAGGCTCTATCAGGCGTCCATTCTCGCCTATCTATCCGACATGACGTTGCTGGACACGTCGCTTTATCCGCACGGAACGTCAATCTTCGATCATACACTTCAAGTCGCCAGCCTCGATCATTCGATGTGGTTTCATCGTCCCACGCACCTCGACGACTGGCTCCTCTACACACAGGACAGTCCCTCTGCCTCCGGAGCGCGAGGTCTGACGCGCGGTAGCCTCTTTACGCGAAATGGTGTCCTGGTTGCCTCGGTGGCTCAGGAGGGGCTGATTCGTAAAAGAGCAAATGCGTAATAAATGCGCATCTTCGTTCATTTGGGTGTTTTTTGAGCGATTATCGGGCAATCATTTGCCTGTTTATTAGTGCCATCAATTATCGTGTTTATTTTTCAATTACTTAGTTGTCATTTCGAATCTGGCACGCCCCTTGAATGTATATCGCCGGTCGCTGTTCGTGAACGTCAGCGGCAAGGAGAGTCGGCTCCGTGCCGAGGGTAACGAAGGATGGGAAACCAGATGAAAATTGTGATGGCCATTATCAAGCCGTTCAAGCTCGATGAGGTGCGCGAAGCTCTCACGGCGATCGGCATTCAGGGCCTGACCGTGACCGAAGTAAAAGGCTACGGGCGCCAGAAGGGACATACCGAAATCTATCGCGGCACCGAATATGCGGTCAGCTTCCTGCCGAAGCTCAAGATCGAAATCGCAGTCGCCAGCGAAATCGTAGAAAAGGCAGTCGAAGCTATCGCGTCGTCGGCCAAGACGGGTCAGATCGGCGACGGCAAGATCTTTGTCTATTCGATCGACCATGCCGTGCGCATCCGTACCGGCGAAACCGACTCAGAAGCGCTGTAAGGCCGAGCAAGGAGCTTTTCTCAATGTCCATTTCGAAGTTTACTTCCACCTACGCGCGTCTTGCCGCCGCGTCCACAGTGCTTCTGGCGCCGGTTGCAGCCTTCGCGCAGGACGCTGCCGCGACCGCCGCCCCTGCTGCCGCTGCTGCCCCTGTTCCTGACAAGGGCGATACAGCTTTCATGTTCATCTCCACCCTGCTCGTTCTGTTCATGATCCTGCCGGGTCTTGCGCTGTTCTACGGCGGCCTCGTTCGTGCAAAGAACATGCTCTCCGTGCTGATGCAGTGCACGATGGTTGCTGCCGTACTGATGCTGATCTGGGTGATCTACGGCTACTCCTTCGCTTTCGGCGGTTCCGACAGCCCGTACTGGGGCGGCACGGCGAAGATGTTCCTCGCTGGCGTCACGAAGGATTCGACGGCTGCGACCTTCTCGCAGGGTGTCGTCATTCCTGAGTTCATCTTCGCACTGTTCCAGATGACGTTTGCGGCGATCACGCCTGCACTGATCGTCGGTGCCTTCGCTGAACGCATCAAGTTCTCGGCTGTGGTCCTGTTCTGCGCCTTGTGGGCAACCTTCGTGTACTTTCCGATCGCTCATATGGTCTGGGATGCCAACGGCCTGCTCTTCAAGATGGGCGCGCTCGACTTCGCAGGCGGCACGGTCGTTCACATCAACGCCGGCGTTGCCGGTCTGATCGGTGCGATCATGGTCGGCAAGCGTACCGGTTTCGGCAAGGACATGATGGCTCCGCACTCGATGACGCTGACCATGGTCGGTGCGTCGATGCTCTGGTTCGGTTGGTTCGGATTTAACGCCGGCTCCAACCTGGAAGCTTCCGGCGGCGCTATGCTCGCAACGGTCAACACCTTCATTGCCACTGCTGCAGCCATCGTTTCATGGGCGGTTGTCGAAACGCTTACCCGCGGCAAGGCATCCATGCTCGGTGGCGCCTCCGGCATGGTCGCTGGTCTCGTTGCGATCACGCCGGCTGCGGGCATCGTCGGTCCGATGGGCGCAATCATCATGGGCCTGATCGTTTCGCCGCTGTGCTACTTCTTCGTCTCCGTGGTCAAGAACAAGTTCGGATACGACGATACCGCTGACGTCTTCGGCGTCCACGGCATCGGCGGGATGTTCGGCGCGATTGCCACCGGCATCTTCGCTTCCGCATCGCTCGGTGGTGTCGGCTATGTCGAAGGTGTCACCATGGGCGGTCAGGTCGTCACCCAGCTGACGGCCGTCGCTACCACCATCGTATGGTGCGGCATCGGCTCGGCAATCCTCTACAAGCTCGTCGATATCATCGTCGGTCTGCGAGTCACTGTCGAAGCGGAACGTGAAGGTCTCGACCTCGCAACGCATGGCGAAGCCGCTTACCACTCGTAATCAAGGCTTGCGGCGTCCTGTCATGGGCGCCGCAAAACAGCCCGTAGCGGCCTATTCGAAACGTTTAAGCCGCTTTGGCCCCGACCCTCAAAAGGTTCGGGGCTTTTTATTTTCCAATGCGAGATATGGGGAGTGCATGGTTAATACGGCTTTAACCGTCGTTTGATTAGGTGGAGCGGACGCATTGGGCGCGAGGCGCATTAGCGATTCGCACGCTTTCAGGCATTGGACGGGTATAAACATGGCAAGAAGCACATCGCCAGCAATGGATGGCCGGCCGGACCGTTTCTCCCTTTCGGGGTTCATGTTCCGGCAGGCGCAGACCCTTTTGGGATTCGCCATCTTCTTGCTGCTCGCATTGGCGGTCGCGGCCCTCGCAACCTGGAACGTCGCCGATCCAAGCTATTCCTATGCGACCGGCAATGAGCCGACCAACATTCTTGGCTATGGCGGTGCCGCGTTTGCGGATATTCTCATGCAGTTCTTTGGGCTGGCCAGCGTCGTGGCGCTGCTGCCCGTCGTCGCTTGGGCGCTGGCGCTGATTTCCGGCCGCCGCCTCAGCCGTATTTCGGCGCGGGCCGCAGCGTGGGGCCTGGGCTCCATACTGTCGTCCGCCGTCCTCGGTTGCTTTCCGCCGCCGCTCACCTGGCCGATCCCGAACGGAATCGGCGGCGTCGTCGGCGATATGATCCTGCGCTTTCCCGCCCTGTTCGTCGGTGCTTATCCGACGGGTGCCTTCGCGACCGCGATCGGTTGCGTCCTTTCGGTCCCGACCGTCTGGATGATGCTGTTTGCCGCGGGCATCGTCGGCCGTACCGACGAGGAGGAAGCGGAAGAGGAGGCCGAAAACTATGCCGCCAGCCGTTCCAAGCTGCGTTCGGTGGGTGACGAGGACGAAGACGACGAGGACGGCGGCTGGCTCGCCTTCGGCGCTTTGACGCATGCATGGTACATGAGCCAAGCGCGCCTGCGCCGCCTGCTCGGCATGGGTCCGCGCAAACGTCGGCAGGAAGACTTCGAGTCGCCCTACGATTTCAACGATGACGAGTTCGGCAAGCTGAACGAGCCCGTTCGCGCCAAGGCGCCCGCGACTCGCGGCGAACGGCTGGAGCCCTCGATGGAATCGCGCGCTGCCTCGCAGCGCCGCATCGTTTCTGCACCATCGATCTCGCTGAATGACGACGAGGATGATGGCCTGCCGTTCGACAACGACATGCCGCCGCGTCCCGCCGATATTCTTCCCGATGACGACGAAGACTGGATGATGCGCGCGCCGGCAAAATCGACCGGCGCAAGGCCCGAGCCTCGCGTCGTTCAGCCGTCCTCGCGTCCGAAGCCCGGCGCTCGCATCGAACGCGAGCAGCAGGGTTCCTTCATTCGTCCCGAGGGCTTCCAGCTTCCGTCGATGCATCTCCTTGCAGAACCGAAGAATGTCATCCGCGATTCGACGCTGTCGGCCGAAGCGCTGGAGCAGAACGCCCGCATGCTCGAGGGCGTTCTCGAGGATTTCGGCGTCAGGGGGGAGATCATCCACGTCCGTCCCGGCCCTGTCGTCACACTTTATGAGCTGGAGCCGGCCCCTGGTATCAAGTCATCCCGCGTCATCGGCCTTGCCGACGATATCGCCCGCTCGATGAGCGCGATCGCCGCTCGCGTCGCCGTCGTTCCCGGTCGCAACGCGATCGGCATCGAACTGCCGAACTCGACGCGTGAGACCGTTTATCTGCGCGAACTCATCGCCTCGCGCGATTTCGAAGGCTCCAAGGCGAAGCTCGCCATGGCGCTGGGCAAGACGATCGGCGGCGAAGCCGTCATCGCGGATCTTGCCAAGATGCCGCATCTGCTGGTCGCCGGCACCACTGGTTCGGGCAAATCGGTTGCCATCAACACGATGATCCTCTCGCTGCTCTATCGCCTGACCCCCGAGCAGTGCCGCCTGATCATGATCGATCCCAAGATGTTGGAACTCTCCGTCTACGACGGCATCCCGCATCTGCTCTCGCCTGTCGTCACCGATCCGAAGAAGGCCGTCGTGGCGCTCAAGTGGACCGTGCGAGAGATGGAAGAGCGCTACAAAAAGATGTCGAAGATCGGCGTCCGCAACATCGACGGCTTCAACAGCCGCGTCGAGCAGGCCCTCTCCAAGGGCGAGGCGATCTCGCGCACCGTCCAGACCGGCTTCGACCGCCACACAGGTGAGGCGATGTACGAGACGGAAGAATTCGACCTGCAGCCGATGCCCTACATCGTCGTGATCATCGACGAAATGGCCGATCTGATGATGGTCGCCGGCAAAGACATCGAAGGCGCGGTGCAGCGCCTGGCGCAAATGGCGCGCGCAGCCGGCATCCACGTGATCATGGCGACTCAGCGTCCCTCTGTCGACGTCATTACCGGCACGATCAAGGCGAACTTCCCGACCCGCATTTCCTTCCAGGTCACCTCCAAGATCGACAGCCGCACGATCCTCGGCGAGCAGGGTGCCGAACAGCTGCTGGGCATGGGCGACATGCTCTATATGGCAGGCGGCGGCCGCATTCAGCGCGTGCACGGCCCGTTCGTCGCCGACATGGAGGTCGAGGAAATCGTCTCCTATCTCAAGACGCAGGGATCGCCGCAGTATCTCGATGCCATCACCGCCGACGACGAAGAAGACGGCGACTACGGTGGGGGGCCGTCCGGCGCCTCGAACCTCGCGGATTCCGAGGATCCATACGATCAGGCGGTTGCAATTGTTCTGCGTGACGGAAAGGCCTCGACATCGTATATTCAGCGCAGGCTGGGTATCGGCTACAACAGGGCCGCGTCGCTGATCGAGCGCATGGAGCAGGAAGGCATCATCGGGCCGGCCAACCATGCCGGCAAGCGCGAGATTCTCGTTCCGACCGAGGGTGACATTCTCGACCGTTGAAGTCCGGAATATTTTCGCGAAACCGGACTTCACGGAAACCTGATCGCTCCGAAACCGTTACCTTGCCGCAGGCCGTTGAATGCGCCATCAAGACGCCGTGTTTCAGCAGCATTCAGATTGCATAAAGGAGACTTAGATGACCGACTCCGATTCCTTCCTGAACCGCATTTCGCTGACCCGGCGCCACATGTTCGGCGCCATCGCTGTCGCTGCGGCCTCGACCGCGATTCCACTGAGCGTCTTTGCGCAGGCGGCCGCCGCAGCGTCGAACAACCGGACCGCTCAGGCCATCGCCGACCATTTTTCGAGCGTCGGTACCATGCAGGGCGAATTCGTTCAGTTCGGTCCGCGTGGGGAGCAGACCGGCGGCAAATTCTTCATAAAGCGCCCGGGCCGGTTGCGTTTCAACTATGACGATCCGTCGCCCATCCGCGTCATCGCCGACGGCAAGAACGTTGCGATCGGCAACATGAAGCTCAAGACCTGGGATCTCTATCCTCTGTCCAAGACGCCGCTCAGCCTGCTTCTCGCTCAGCGGATCGACCTTTCAGCAGGCTCGGTAAAGAGCGTGAAGGAAGAGTCGGATCTCACCACCATCGCACTCGGCAACAACACGGTCTTCGGCAATTCGACAATCACGATGATGTTCGACCCTAAGACCTATGATCTCCGGCAGTGGACGATTACGGACAACCAGGGCAAGGACACATCGGTCATGGTATTTAACGTGAAGACCGGCATGCAGTTCGACGACAAGGTCTTCAGGGTGCCCTACGAGGTCATTCCGGGTACTGCCGCCTACCGCGATTGATTTGTATCCACATGATCTCAGACGCCCTGTGATAGCAGGGCGTTTTTCTTTGCGCCTTTGCGTTCCATCCTGCATGCCTTTGCTCTAAAGCCATGATCGCAATGCGGATTTGAAAGGCAGCGGAATGAGCTTCTCGATTACCACCTGGAACATCAATTCGGTGCGGCTGCGCATGCCAATCGTCGAGCAACTCGTTCTCAAGCATCGGCCGGACATTCTTTGCCTGCAGGAAACCAAGGTGCCGAACGAGTTGTTTCCCGCAGCACCGCTGCGCGCCATGGGCTACGACCACATCATCATCCACGGGCAAAAGGGCTATCACGGTGTTGCCATCGCCTCGCGCTTTCCGCTGACGGAAGACCACAGGCAGGATTACTGCCGCGTTGGCGATGCCCGTCACATCTCCGCGGTTTTCGAGCGCGGGGGCCGCCGCATCCGTGTTCACAACTTCTATGTGCCGGCGGGCGGCGACGAGCCCGACCGAGCAATCAATCCGAAGTTCGGCCACAAGCTCGATTTCGTCGAGGAGATGAAGCAGCTCAAGGCAAACGGAGAGGCCAATACCTCCTCCATTCTGGTCGGCGACCTGAATATCGCCCCACTCGAGCACGACGTCTGGTCGCACAAGCAGCTTCTCAAGATCGTCAGCCACACGCCTGTCGAAACCGAGGGCCTGCTCGATGTCATGAAGCACGGTGCCTGGCTGGACTTGATGCGCCAGCATGTTCCGGCGAACGAAAAGCTCTACACGTGGTGGAGCTACCGGGCCAAGGACTGGCAGGCTGCCGATCGGGGCCGGCGCCTGGACCACATCTGGTCGTCGCAGGATCTCGGGCCTCATCTTCAACGCATCGACATTCTCAAGGAAGCCCGCGGCTGGGAAAGGCCGTCCGACCACGTGCCGGTGACCGCCCATTTCGATCTCTAGGGCTTTGATCTTCAGACATTGTCAGGCGAAGCGGTGCAGCTCCGCAGCGGCCTTGGCCGCCAGCACAGCGATATTGTTGCGTATGCGATTTTCGATCAGCTGCGCGGCTTCAGGATATTCCTCGATCAGGCGGTGGAATAGTGCCCGGGTGATCCGGATGATGCTCGTATCCTCCTTGGCGACCGCGGTGAACTTGCGCTCGACCAGGGTGATGAGTGCAAGCTCCGAAAGCATCGTCCCAGCGCCGACGACGGCCTGTACCTCTTGCTGTCCGTTCCGGCCCGTGCGACTGAGCTCGACGCTGCCGGTCAGGATGACATAGGCGCCTTCCGCCGGGGAACCCTCGCGAAACAGCAGCTGTCCGCCTGATATCGAACGCCGATCGGCGCCGAAGGCGATCAGCCGGAGCTGATCCTCCGACATCTCGTTGAAAAGCGGCAGCTGCGAAAGCAGGCGGATATCGTCGTTGAGCGCCATTCTACGGTACGATCTTGTAGCCGCCGTTTTCCGTTACCAGAATTTCGGCGTTGGATGGATCACGCTCGATCTTCTGCCGCAAGCGGTAGACGTGCGTTTCGAGCGTGTGCGTCGTGACGCCGGAATTGTAGCCCCAGACTTCTTCGAGCAGCACATCGCGGGTGACGACCTTCTGCTCGGCGCGATAGAGATAGCGGATAATTGCCGCCTCTTTCTCCGTCAGGCGGATCTTCTGGCCGTTGTCCGTCGTCAGCAGCTTCTGGCTTGGCTTGAAGACATACGGGCCGACATTGAAGGTTGCATCCTCGCTCTGCTCATGCTGGCGTAGCTGCACGCGGATGCGGGCAAGCAGAACTGCAAACCGGAACGGCTTCGTGACATAGTCGTTGGCGCCCGCTTCGAGGCCAAGGATCGTATCCGAGTCCGTATCGTGTCCCGTCAGCATGATAATGGGTGCCTTCAGGCCACCCTTGCGCAGAAGCTTGACGGCCTCGCGGCCGTCCATATCGGGTAGGCCGACGTCCATGATCAGCAGATCGATCGGCGTCGCCCGTGCGCGTTCCACGCCCTTCGCCGCAGTTGTTTCCTGTAAAACAGTAAACTCATCATAGAGCGAAAGCTGCTCCGTGAGGGTTTCGCGAAGATCATCGTCATCGTCCACCAACAGAATGGTGCGTGCGGTCATGCGGCTCTGTCCTCGCCATCTGGTTCCATAGTCCTACGCCACTTTCGGTCGTTGGCAAAGATCAGGAGACCAAGCTGTTGTCGTATATGGTGCTATATGATTTCAATCATTGCCCAAGCAATTGCGAAAACACGTGAGAAAGATGGAAAAAACAAGGCGGCCGCGATGTATACAGTCAACGATCATTACTGTTCGACCCGCGCCGGGTCAGAAAAGCCGAGCGTTGGTTCAATTCGGTGCAATAGTGGTGCCGGCCGCAATCGGTCGCTCGGGCCGAACCGTGTTGAAACGCGAGGGCGATGGCGCAACGCCGATTGCGTCGATGAAGCTGCTTTCCGGCTTCCGACGCGGCGAGCGGCCGGCGTGCCTCCGAACGCTGCTTCCGATTCGTCGCATCCGCAACGACATGCTCTGGTGCGATCAGCCGGGCGATCCGAACTACAACCGCCTCGTCAAGGCTCCGTTTCGACCGAGCCACGAAGAGTTGAAGCGCGACGACGGGCTTTACGACATCTGCCTCGTGATGGACTGGAATGTCACATCGCGTGCGCGCAACCGTGGCTCCGCCATCTTCTTCCACCTGATCAAGCCGGGATACGAGCCGACGGCAGGATGCGTCGCAATTCATCCGCGTGACATGCGCCGCCTGCTACCGTTCATGCGCCGAGGGACAGTGGTTCGAGTTCTCTGACGTCAGGGGTGATAATCGGGATGCGATGACCTATATGCGTTTCGACCTGCGCTCGGGCTGAGATGCGCGCAGGCACGTCAGCGGGAAACTGCGGTTACACCCAGTTCGATTCATTGAGCTTTCGGAGACATATTGTGGCACAGCAATCGATCATCACTTTTCATGACGGCCATTCCATTCCTCAGGTCGGCCTCGGCGTATGGCGGACGCCCGATGATATCGCCGCGCCCACGGTGCGCACCGCCATCGAGGCCGGATATCGCCATGTCGATACAGCCGCGGTATACGAAAATGAGGACGGTGTCGGGGAGGGCATCCGCACCTCCGGCGTCGATCGCAAGGACATCTTTCTGACGACAAAGCTCTGGAATGACGACCAGGGCTATGATTCGACGCTGAAGGCCTTCGACAAGAGCCTGAGGCGGCTTGGTACCGACTATGTTGATCTCTACCTCATTCACTGGCCGGCACCGACGCGCAACCGATATGTCGATACCTGGAAGGCCTTCGTCCAGCTGAAGAAAGACGGTCGCGCCCGTTCGATCGGCGTATCGAACTTTTATCCCGAGCACATCGATCGGCTTATTTCCGAAACCGGCACCGTTCCGGTCATCAACCAGATCGAGCTGCACCCGGACTTTCAGCAGAAGGTCGCGCAAGAGGCACACAACAAGCTGAATATCGCGACCCAGTCCTGGAGCCCACTTGGCCAGGGTAAGCTCATCGATCATCCGGTGATCGGCGAAATCGCAAGAAAACATGGCAAGACGTCCGCGCAGGTCATCATCCGGTGGCACTTGGATAGCGGTCTCGTCGTCATTCCGAAATCGATAACGCCGTCGCGCATCGAGGAGAATTTCAAGGTCTTCGACTTCAAGCTCGACGGTGACGACATGGCATCGATCGCGAAACTCGACAATCAAGGTGCCCGTATCGGGCCAGACCCGAAGACGGCGACATTCTGATATGCGAGGAGGGCGGCTCCAAGTCGCCCTCAGTCATTTATGGCACGCTATGCATTCAGGTGAGCATGCGCGGCGTCACGAAACGCTCCAGCCTTCCACTTCCCGGTGAGACGTCGTTCCAATTGCCCGCTTGGAAGGCGATTACCGCGAGGCTGCCAGTCGCGAACTTTTCCGACATGAGCCTGCGCGCATCGGAATCGCCTGTACCGACGAGCTCTTCCGCCAAGTCGCCCAAACCGGGATTGTGCCCGACCAACATGATTGTCCGGATCGTCGGATCGACGGTGACGAGGATGCCGGCCATGCGGGCGGCCGATGCTTCATAAAGCTCCGGTGCGTCGCGCCAGGAGGTCGCAGCAGGCAGTGATCTTGCCACGAGCGCCCATGTTTCCTGTGCGCGTCGCGCTGTGGAGACGAGGACGAGGTCTGGCAGCAGCATTTCGTGGGCCATGTAGGCCCCGATCAGCGGCGCCGCCCTTTGCCCACGCTCTGCCAGCGGACGGTCGTGATCAGCGACATTCGGCGGCCAGGCGGATTTCGCGTGGCGTAGAAGAAGAAGGCGTCGCCACTGCGGCGCGCTATTGCTTGACGCATCCATGTCGCTCACCCGAACAAACAACAGCCAGGCAGTCGCGTGACATATTGTGGCACCGAATGCGCGTCATGTCTTGCGAAGACGGATTTGCTTCCCTCACCAATGGGCGAGGGAAGCATCTTGCGTCAGTTCCACTCGCGGATATCGACGAAGTGACCGGCGATCGCAGCTGCGGCGGCCATCGCGGGAGAGACGAGGTGGGTGCGGCCCTTGAATCCCTGGCGGCCCTCGAAATTGCGGTTGGAGGTCGATGCGCAACGTTCGCCCGGCTTCAGGCGGTCGTCGTTCATGGCCAGGCACATGGAGCAGCCCGGCTCGCGCCAGTCGAAGCCAGCAGCCTTGAAGATCTTGTCGAGGCCCTCGGCTTCCGCCTGTTCCTTCACCAGGCCGGAGCCCGGAACGATCATGGCATTGACGGTCGAAGCAACGGTTTTGCCTTCGACAACCTTGGCGGCTGCGCGCAGATCCTCGATACGGCCGTTGGTGCACGAGCCGATGAAGACGCGATCAACTGCGATGTCGGTGATCTTCGTTCCGGGCTTCAGGCCCATATAGTCCAGAGCGCGCCACTTCGAGCTGCGCTTGGTCTCGTCCTGGATCTCGTCCGGGTTCGGAACGATGCCCTGGACAGAGATGACGTCCTCTGGCGAGGAGCCCCAGGACACGATCGGCGGCAGCTCGGCGGCGTTCAGCGTGACGACGCGGTCGTAGTGTGCGCCTTCGTCAGTTGTCAGCGTCCGCCAGTAGGCAATCGCCTGCTCCAGCGTTTCGCCCTTCGGCGCACGCGGCTTGCCCTTGATGTATTCGAAGGTGATGTCGTCTGGCGCGATCAGGCCGGCGCGGGCGCCGCCTTCGATAGACATGTTGCAGATGGTCATGCGGCCTTCCATCGACAGCGCGCGGATAGCTTCGCCCGCATATTCGATGACGTAGCCCGTGCCTCCGGCAGTGCCAATTTCCCCGATGATGGCAAGAACGATGTCCTTGGCGGTCACGCCGGCCGGGAGCTTGCCGTCGACCTGCACCAGCATGTTCTTCGCCTTCTTCTGGATCAGCGTCTGCGTAGCGAGAACGTGCTCGACCTCGGAGGTTCCGATGCCGTGGGCGAGGGAGCCGAAGGCGCCGTGGGTCGAGGTGTGGCTGTCGCCGCAGACGATTGTCATGCCGGGCAGCGTGAAGCCCTGTTCCGGCCCGATAATGTGCACGATGCCCTGGCGCTTGTCGTTCTCCGAGTAGTACTCGACGTTGAACTCGGCCGCATTGATGGCAAGTTGCTCGACCTGGATGCGGCTTTCCTCGTTCTTGATGCCCAGGTGACGATCAGGCGAGGTCGGGACGTTGTGATCGACGACGGCGAGCGTCTTCTCGGGGGCGCGAACCTTGCGGCCGGTCATGCGCAGGCCTTCGAAGGCCTGCGGCGAGGTGACCTCGTGGACCAGGTGGCGATCGATGTAGAGAAGACAGGTGCCGTCTGGCTGTTCATCGACCAGGTGGTCGTCCCAGATCTTGTCGTAGAGGGTACGCGGTGCGCTCATGGCAGTATGTCCGTTTTTTGATGCATATGGAGAATGGAGTTTGGCGGATTGGTCCGCCGGCCGTCATTCGATCAACGAAGTCGGCTGTTGAGAGCACCGGAAACAGTCGCAAAGAAACGTGCCGGCAGGCGATAATGATCCTGCAGCACGAAAATATGCGCCCCAATGCACTTGAACTTGGATTCCATGAGCCGTCACATATCAATTTTTGGTGACGGCGGCAATTCGAATCATGAAGCCGCTATCGCCGGTCTTTCCCACGCATTCGCTTCTCTACCTGCCTCAGCGCAAGGGACAGTCCGATCGTCAGGATGAGGTAGATATAGGTGACGATCGAATAGGTTTCAAAGAAGCGGAAGGAACCGGAGGCGTAGATCTTGCCCATCTGCGTGATATCGGAGACACCGAGCACAGAGACGAGCGAGCTATCCTTCACCATTGCCACGAAGTCGTTGGACAATGGCGGGAAGATCACCTTGATCGCCTGCGGGAAGACGACGAGGCGGAAGCGGTGGTAGCGCGACAGTCCGAGCGCCTTGGCGGCCTCGATCTGCCCGTGGTCCACGGACTGGATGCCGGCGCGAAAGACCTCGGCGATAAAGGAGGAGTAGCCGATCATCAGCGCGATGATCGCCCGCCACATGAGCGAGAAATCGCGCACCAGCACGAAGTCCGCGAGGCCCGCGCGGACCAGCGGGCCGATCAGGAAATTGTAGGCCGCGATGATCCCTGGCGCGCCGACGAACGCGACATAGAACAGCAGTACCAGCATAGGCACGCCGCGGATCACCTCGATGTAGAAGCGCGAGATCTGGCGGAGAGCCACGCTGTCGGAAAGGCCGAGAAGGGCGATGCCGAGGCCGAGCACGATGGCCAGCGCAAAGCCCACCAACGTCACAAAGACAGTGATGCCGACGCCATTGAAGACGGTACGGAAGACCTGCGCGTAGATGTCGTTGGTGACGATGACGAGGGCAAGGACGATGCCGATCACGACGAGGGCGACCAACCACCAGGGATAGTCGCCCTTGCTATGCCCACCGGGGGGCGGCTGAGGAGCTAGCATGGGGGAGCTGAAGACCGGATCATTCGCCCATCTTGTAATCGAGGAACCACTTCTTGTTCAGCGCATCGAAGGTACCGTCGGCTTTCAGGCTTGCTATCGCGGCGTTGACCGGGGCGACCAGATCGGAACCCTTCGGGAAGATGAAGCCGAAGTCCTCGGTGCCGAGCGGGCCGCCGATGACCTTCAGACCGCCGCTCGAGGCATCGACATAGCCCTTGGCTGCGACGCTGTCGGTCAGCACGACGTCGACGTCGCCGGCCTTCAGCGCCTGTACCGTGGCACCGAAGGTCTCGAACAGCTTGATGCGCGGGTTCTGCTCGTTGCCGTCGAGGATCTCGTAGACCGCAGTGTAGAAGGGGGAGGTACCCGGCTGCGCGCCGACGAGGCCGTCGTTGAAAGCGCCGAAGGTCTTGGCATCCGTGAAGCGACTTTCATCGCCGCGTACCAGCATGAACTGCTGCGAGCRCAAGTAGGGGTCGGAGAAATCCACCTTGGCCTTGCGGTCGTCCTTGATCGTGATGCCGGTCATGCCGATGTTGTACTGGTTGTCGGACACTGCCTGGATCATCGCGTCCCAGCTGGTGTTCTGGTACTCGACCTTGAAGTTCAGCCGCTTGGCGATCTCGTTCATCGCGTCATATTCCCAGCCGATGGCCTTGCCGGACTTCGGGTCGACGAACTGAAGCGGCGGGTAGGCATTCTCAGTGACGACGACGACCGCCTTGCCCTCGAGATCGGGAAGGTCGGCGGCAAAGGTCGCTAGCGGCGAAAGGACAAGAGCGGTCAGTCCTGCGAGGACGGTGCGGCGGAACGGCATTTTGAAAAAGTCTCCCCGAATTGTGGCTGGCGGAAAACTGTCATAGTTGCAAAGTGGATGGCAAGGGCAATTGCCTAAGCCGAAAGGTCCAAAAACAGAAAAGGCGGCCCGAAGACCGCCTTTTCGCGCAAAGAATTTTGCGTCAGCGCAGAACTTATTCTGCTGCCGGTTCCGCAGCTGCTGCGGCTGCTGCTTCTGCAGCTGCCTTGGCTTCCGCCGCTTCCTGTGCTGCCTTTTCGGCTGCGAGCGCCTGAGCTGCTGCAACCTTTTCGGCTTCCAGACGTGCCTTTTCCTCGGCGATGGCAGCGCGTTCGGCGTCGTTGAGCTTGCGGGCGCGAACGCCGGTGTCTTCAACGATACGAGCAGACTTGCCGCGACGGTCGCGCAGGTAGTAGAGCTTCGCACGACGAACTTTGCCGCGGCGAACGACGTCGACGCTTTCGATCATCGGGGAGTAAACCGGGAATACGCGCTCGACGCCTTCGCCGTAGGAAATCTTGCGGACCGTGAAGTTTTCCTGCAGACCGCCGCCGGAGCGTGCGATGCAGACGCCTTCATAGGCCTGAACGCGGGTACGAGTGCCTTCCGTGACCTTCACGTTGACGCGGACGGTGTCGCCCGGGGAAAATTCCGGAAGCGTGCGCTTGGCTTCGATCTTGGCGACCTGTTCGGCCTCAAGCTGCTGAATGATGTTCATGACTCAACCTCTTTGTTGGTTCAACAGCCAGAGCGCTCTAAACGATCTATCCTTGGTCAAGCCTCGGATACTTGCCGGTAAGGGCAGGAGCGAATTCGTCTGTCTTTCTTTGCTTGGTTGATGGGAAATTTCCCATTCCGGGCGTGCGCATACCCTATTGCGCGGTCTTTGTCACCCCTCGCGGCACAAATTTCATTGTCCGATAGCGTCGAATGGGTGGCTCCATGACGCTGGCGCGGCATCAAGTCTGTGCATTATTTGATTAATTATTTGTCAAATGCACAAGTTAGCAGCACACTTGATTGTGGTTATTTTGTGGCCCCGAAGATCGGAGAGGGGAATCATGACAATCAGCAATCCATCGCTCTCATTGTATAACGAGGACCTGGCGCCCGCCAAGGAGAGGAAGTGGGGCGCCTTCAGCATCTTCAATGTGTGGACGTCCGACGTCCACAGCCTATGGGGCTATTACCTCGCTGCGAGCCTTTTTCTGCTCTGCGGCAGTTTCATCAACTTCGTGATCGCCATCGGCATCGGGTCGCTGGTGATTTTTTTCCTGATGAGCCTCGTCGGCAATGCCGGTGTCAAGACCGGCGTTCCGTTTCCGGTGCTCGCGCGCGCCTCATTCGGCACGTTCGGAGCCAATGCGCCGGCGCTCGTGCGTGCCGTGGTCGCCTGCTTCTGGTAGGGTGCGCAAACGGCAGCGGCATCGGGCGCGATCGTCGCGCTTCTGATGCGCAACGAGAGCCTCCTCGCCTTCCATCAGAACAATCATCTGCTCGGACATTCGACGCTCGAGGTCATCTGCTACGTGATCGTCTGGTCGCTGCAGCTACTGATCATCCAGCGCGGCATGGAGACCGTCCGCAAGTTTCAGGATCTGGCGGGCCCTGCCGTCTGGATAATGATGCTTGTTCTCGCCGTCTATCTCGTGATCAAGGCAGGCACCTTCTCGTTCGGCAGCGAGATCCCGCGCGACGTGCTGCTGGAGAAGACGAAGGATGCCGGCATTCCGGGAGAGCCGGGTTCGTTTCCGGCGCTTGCCGCCGTCGCCGCGACCTGGATCACTTATTTTGCGGCGCTCTACCTGAACTTCTGCGACTTTTCGCGCTACGCCAAGGACGTCAAGACGCTGCGCAAGGGCAATCTCTGGGGCTTACCGATCAATCTCATCGCTTTTTGCCTCGTGGCCGGCGTGACGACGACGGCGGCATTCACCGTCTATGGCGAAGTGCTTCTGCATCCCGAAGCGATCTCCGCGAAGTTCGACAGCTGGTTCCTCGCTCTGCTGGCGGCGCTTACATTCGCCGTCGCGACGCTCGGTATCAACGTGGTGGCGAACTTCGTTTCGCCGGCCTTCGACTTCTCCAATGTCTTCCCGCGGCAGATCAGTTTCAAGCGTGGCGGGTATATCGCCGCTCTGATCGCGCTGGTGCTCTATCCGTTCGCACCATGGGAGACGGGTGCCGCGCACTTCGTCAACTTCATCGGCTCGACCATGGGACCGATCTTCGGGGTGATGATGGTCGACTACTATCTGATCCGGAAGGGCGAACTGAACGTTGCGGCGCTCTATCAGGAAAACGGCGAGTTCCGGTTCCAGGGTGGCTGGCATGTCAATGCCTTCATCGCATTCGCGATCGGTTCGCTGTTCTCCTCCATCCTTCCGACCTTCACCTCGTTCCTGCCTGACTGGTGGGGCACCTATGGCTGGTTCTTCGGCGTCGGCATCGGCGGCGGGGTCTATTATCTATTGCGCATGGGCGCACGGCGATCTGCAGTCGGCGCTGCCACCTGACATCGAAATGCCCGGCCTCGGCCGGGCATTTTTCGCTACTTATCCAGCAGGTCGGGCCGCCGCGCTCTGGTCAGCTCCACCGCCTGCTCGCGCCGCCACTTGTCGATGGCACCGTGGTTGCCGGAGGTAAGGATCGGGGGAATGTCGCGGCCCTCCCATTGCTGCGGGCGGGTATAGTGCGGATGCTCCAGCAGACCACCTTCGAAGCTTTCGTGGAGACCCGAGAGATCGTTGCCCATGACGCCCGGCAGGATGCGCACGATGGCGTCGAGCATGGTCAGTGCGGCCGGTTCGCCGCCCGACAGCACGTAGTCGCCGATCGAGACCTCTTCCAGTTGGCGCGCGTCGATGACGCGCTGGTCGACGCCTTCGAACCGGCCGCAGACAACGATCACGCCGTCTCCAGAGGCGAGTTCGCGCACGCGCGCCTGTGTCAGCGGCTTGCCACGCGGACTCATCAGCAGGCGTGGACGGGTGTCGTTGTCGGAGTGGGTGTCGATGGCGCGGGCCAACACATCCGCCTTCAGCACCATGCCAGCACCCCCGCCAGCGGGCGTATCATCGACCGTGCGGTGTTTGTCGGTGGCGAAATCGCGGATCTGCACGGCGTCCAGCGACCATTGGCCACGCTCCAGCGCCTTGCCGGCAAGCGAGACACCGAGATGGCCCGGAAACATTTCCGGATAGAGCGTCAGCACGGTCGCCCGGAAACCCATGGGCTGTCTCACTTCTTTTTTTTTGGCTTGTCCGGCGCAAACGTCGGGTCTTCATCCGGGTTCTCGACAAGGCCGGCTGCCAGCGGATCGATGGTGATCCTGCCGCCTTCTAGATCGATCTCCAGGACCGAAGCTTCGGAAAAGGGGATCAGGACCGGACGCTTGCCGGGACCCTTGAGTTCGAGAAGGTCGCCTGCGCCGAAATCAAAGACGCCGGTCACGGTGCCGTAGCTGACGCCCTGGTCATCCAGGGCTTCCAGCCCCTCGAGGTCGGCGTAGAAGAATTCGTCTTCCTCCAGCTCCTCGTCCGGCAGGTTGTCGCGCTCGACGTAGAGCTCCAGCCCGTTCAGGGCTTCGGCCGCATTGCGGTCGTTGATGCCGCGGAAGCGGACGACGACGACGTTCTTTGCCTCGCGGATTTCAAGAACCTCGAAGCTGCGGCCGTCGAGGCTGTGCAGGTGGCCGTAGTCGCCCAGGGCGGTCGGGTCGGCGGTGTAGGCCTTGGCGCGCACTTCGCCGCGAAGGCCTTGCGCGCCGCCGATGGTTGCCATCAGCACCGGGTTTTCAAGCTTTGTCATGGCGTCCTTCATGTGAAGCCGGAAATGTGGTTTTCTCATAAACGAAGTGGGGCGGAATGGAAACGAAAACGGGCGGCATGTCGCCATGCCACCCGTTCAATCAGGAAAGATCCCGAATTATTCTGCGGAAGCAGCAGCTTCGGCAGCGTCAGCGATCTTCTGAGCCTTCTCGGCAGCACGCTCCTGAGCGCGCTTGCCTGGCTTTGCCTTCTCCGGGTTGTTCTTGACTTCGCGCTTTGCAACGCCGGCTTCGTCGAGGAAGCGCAGAACACGGTCGGTCGGCTGTGCGCCGTTGTCGAGCCAATGCTTGATGCGCTCGGCGTCGAGTTCAACGCGCTTTGCGTCGTCCTTGGCGAGCATCGGGTTCCAGGAACCGAGCTTTTCGAGGAAGCGGCCATCGCGCGGCGAGCGAGCGTCGGCAACAACAACGTGGTAGTACGGACGCTTCTTGGAGCCACCGCGGGCGAGACGAATTTTCAGTGCCATTTTCTTTACTCCTTCGACTTTTCTGGACCGCCTGGTTTGGCGGCATGGTTCATTTTGCGACGGCGCCGTTCTCGGCGTGATCCGCTGCGATCTGCTCGTGATGCCGGATGACTTCCTTGATGACGAAGTTCAGGAACTTCTCGGCGAAATCCGGGTCCAGATTGGCATCCTTCGCCAGGTGGCGGAGGCGTTCGATCTGGTATTCCTCGCGCGCCGGATCGGCCGGCGGCAATCTGTATTTGGCCTTGAGAACGCCGACCTCTTTGGTGCAGCGGAACCGTTCGGCCAGAATATGGACGAGTGCCGCGTCGATGTTGTCGATCGACTGGCGGTAGCTCGCAAGCTGGGCT
Organism: Rhizobium sp. P1_C7; assembly: GCF_056406295.1. NCBI lineage: Bacteria > Pseudomonadati > Pseudomonadota > Alphaproteobacteria > Hyphomicrobiales > Rhizobiaceae > Rhizobium > Rhizobium sp. P1_C7. The sequence continues at coordinate 114,580 of NZ_JBFUAL010000006.1, read as the reverse complement.
TTGATTTCAGGATCAGTCATCGTTTACGCGACCCCTTCACTTCTTCTTGGGCAAGCCGGGAAGTCCCGGGAAACCACCGCCGAGGCCTGGCAGCTTGGCGCCACCGAGACCGGGCAAGCCACCCGGCATGCCCCCGAGACCAGGCATGCCGCCGCCCGGCTTTCCGAGACCCGCGGCTTCAGCCTGCTTCTGGAGCGCTTCGAGCTGCTTCGGGTCCATGTTCGACAGGTCGGGCATGCCGCCGCCAAGGCCACCGAGGCCCATCTTGCCGGCAAGGCCGCCCATCATCTGCTTCATCATGCCGCCTTTGCCCTTGCCGCCCATCATCTTCATCATGTCCGCCATCTGGCGGTGCATCTTCAGAAGTTTGTTGATGTCGGAGGCCTCGGTGCCGGAACCGGCGGCGATGCGCTTTTTGCGGGAGTGCTTTAGCATGTCGGGATTGGAGCGCTCAGCCTTGGTCATCGAGCCGATGATGGCGATCTGGCGGCCGAACAGGCTGTCATTGAGGCCAGCGGAGGCCATCTTGTCCTTCATGCCTGACATGCCCGGCATCATGCTCATGATGCCGCCCATGCCGCCCATCTTCTGCATCTGGCGCAGCTGGTCGGCCAGGTCGTTGAGATCGAATTTGCCCTTGGCCATCTTGGCGGCCATGGCAGCCGCCTTCTCGGCGTCGATGTTTTCGGCAGCGCGCTCGACCAGCGAAACGATATCGCCCATGCCGAGAATGCGGTCGGCGATACGGCGGGGGTGGAATTCTTCCAGCTCGCCCATCCGTTCGCCGACACCGACGAGCTTGATCGGCTTGCCTGTCACGGCGCGCATCGAAAGGGCCGCGCCGCCGCGGCCGTCGCCGTCCATGCGGGTCAGGACGAGGCCGGTGATGCCGACGCGTTCGTCGAAGCTGCGGGCGAGATTGACGGCGTCCTGACCGGTCAGCGAATCGGCGACCAGCAGGATTTCATGCGGGTTCGACTTTTTCTTGATATCGGCCATCTCGGCCATCAAGGGCTCGTCGATATGCGTGCGGCCGGCGGTGTCGAGGATGACAACATCATGGCCGCCGAGCTTGGCGGCCTGCACGGCGCGGGCGGCAATATCCGTCGGGGACTGGCCCGATATCACGGGCAGGGTGTCGATGCTGGCCTGCGCGCCGAGCTGGCGAAGCTGCTCCTGCGCTGCCGGACGGCGCGTGTCGAGCGATGCCATCAGCACCTTCTTCTTCTCGCGCGTGGTGAGGCGGTGGGCGATCTTCGCGGTCGTGGTCGTCTTGCCGGAGCCCTGCAGGCCGACCATCATGATGACGACCGGGGCGGCGGCGTGCAGATCGACGCCAACGCCTTCGCCGCCGAGCATTTCGATCAGCTCGTCATGGACGATCTTGACGACCATCTGGCCTGGCTTGATGGACTTCAGGATTTCGGCACCGACGGCCTTTTCGCGCACACGGTCGGTGAAGCCACGTACGACGTCGAGCGCGACGTCGGCTTCCAGCAACGCACGGCGAACCTCGCGCAACGCCGCGGAAACATCTGCTTCCGAAAGCGCGCCACGGCCTGTCAGTCCATTCAGAATGGATCCAAGACGGTCCTGGAGGTTTTCAAACATCGGCTCTTCCTTACAGTTTCCGGTATGGCGGAAACCTCGTGCTTTTCCTTGACGAAAACAAGACGCATAGCCAAAAAGCACCCGAGGGCGCATCGCGCTGTCGGGTGTGGACCTCCGGGATCGTTTTATACCTTTAAGGGTCCCGGTCGGTGGCTCGAGTCTTGAAGCTCGTCGCAGATTGAGCGGCGGTAAACAGGAAATCGGCCGGAGAGTCAAGGCAAAGCAGTCAAATAAGCGCGTTGCGGCCTTTCAAAACCTAACTAAGCAACCCAAATTCAGCTCCCATCCATCGAGGCCGCTGCCATATGCCAAGTGCCAAACCGAAAAACCCCTACTACCAAGGCCCGGTATCCGACCATTTCGACGGCACGTATTTTTTCAACCCCGGTGGCGTGGAGCCGCTGGGTTTTCGCGATCTCCTGAGGTGGCAGTTTGCAGGCCGTCGCGATCGCTGGCCGAAGCAGGTCGCAAGCCCGTTTCCGCCGGCAAGGCCCGAGGCTCGCATTTCCGGCGACCGCTTGCGCGTCACCATGGTGGGGCATGCCTCGATGCTGATCCAGGTGGATGGCCATAATATACTGACCGATCCGCTATGGTCGGAGCGCGCGAGCCCTTTCCGGCTGGCCGGTCCGAAGCGTGTTGTCTCGCCGGGCATCCGTTTCGAGGATCTGCCACCGATCGATCTCGTCCTCGTTTCACACAATCACTACGACCATCTCGATGTCGCGACGCTCAAGCGGCTTCAGGCGGAGCACAGTCCGCATATCATAACGCCGCTCGGCAACGACACGATCATTCGGCGCGCTTTGCCGGAAGCACGGATCAGCGTGACGGATTGGGGCGAGCGTATCACTCTTTCGGCGGGCATCACGATTGACGCCGAGCCCGCACATCACTGGTCGGCGCGCGGCACCCGCGACCGCCGAATGGCCCTTTGGGCGGCCTTCGTCATCTCGACGCGCGCGGGCAAGATCTACCATATCGGCGACACCGGCTTTCACGGGGGTGTCAACTACAAGGCTGCCCGGGAAAAGCATGGCGGTTTCCGCCTCGCGATCCTGCCATTCGGCGCATACGAGCCGCGCTGGTTCATGAAGGGGCAGCACCAGAACCCGGCGGAAGCCGTGGCCGGGATGGAGTTGAGCAACGCTGCCTACGTGGCGGGACATCACTTCGCGACATTCCAGCTGACCGACGAAGCGATCGACGCACCGGTCTCCGCACTTGAGGACGCACTCCGGGAGCAGGGGATTGAGCCCGAGCGTTTTCGGCCGTTGAGAGCGGGGCAGGTTTTCGACGTGCCCGTGGCGTGACATGTCGCGCGTCGTCAGCTCGGGTGCGTCCCAGCACCGTGGGCGTTGATGATCGCATCGGCCTCCTTGCCGTACAATTCCTCGAAATGGTCGAAGGTCTTGGAGAAGTATCCGATCCCTTGCGTGGCCGAGCGCAAGGCCCGCGCCAGTTCCTCGAGTGTTCCGCCGGGTACGAGCGCGCGGAAGATATCCCATCCCTTCGCGCTCTCATCGCGATCGAAGCCGAGCACTTGCCCCCTCAACGAGGACACGATCGCCACCACGCCGCCTGAAAAGACCGACGGTATGTGGATTTCGACCCGTGCCACCGGCTGCATAAGTACGGCTGCTGCCTGTGACAATGCCTGCTTGACGCCCATCTTGGCCGCAGCCCGAAAGGCGAACTCGGAACTGTCGACGGAATGGTATTGGCCGTCGGTCAGTGTCACTTCGACGTCGATAACCTGAAAACCGAGCGGGCCCTTCTCCATGGCTTCGCGCGCACCCGCCTCCACTGCCGGTATGTAGTTTCGCGGCACCGTTCCGCCCTTCACCGTCTCCCCGAAGGTGAAGCCCTGGCCGCGTTCGTTTGGGCGCACGCTCAATTGCACGTCCGCGAATTGTCCGGCGCCGCCTGTCTGCTTGCGATGGCGGTAGTGAATGTTCGAGGGCTTCGATATGGTTTCTCGATAGACCGGACTCGGCGACCGGTCTGTCACCTCCACGCGGAAGACCTCCGACAATGTCTTTCGAAGATCGCGCAGGTGCACCGGTCCTTGCGCACAGATGAGCTGCGCTCCCGTTCCCTCCTCCTGCATCACCCTCAGGCCGCGATCGGTTTCGGCAAGCTTTGCAAGCGTTGCCGACAGCTTGGTTTCGTCGCGTTCGCTGCCCGGCACGAGGATACGTTCGAGCATCGGGGTCGGCGGCTCGGTCCATTCGGGCGGTGCTGCCGCGGCCGTTGCAGTCAGCAGCGCGGGTACCGGCAGGTGGTCCGATTTGATGGCGCCGAAGACATGGCCTGCCGGAATATTGCCCGCCAGCGGGCGCCCGGTGCCGGCTTCCTGAATGGCGCCCAGCCCGGCGCCGCCGAGCGCCGCACCCTGCTTTAGTCCATCGCCAAGCGCGCGCACCAGCACTGTCTTGCCGATGTTGGCGCGGTGGTGCGCGTGAAAGCTGACGGCGAGCAGTGTGCTTTCATCGAGACTTCCGGCCACGGCAAGGCGCCCGCGAAGAGCCGCAACCGGCGGCGCCTCGTGACGCAGGGCCTTCATCAGCCGCTTGATGCCATTGCTATGCGAGGCGGCGCCAAAGAGCACCGGAATGATCCTGTTTTCCTTCAGCGTGCGCGAGGCGATGGCGAAGAGCGCGTCGCTCGCGGGCTCGCGATCTTCGATGAGCTCTTCCAGCAGCCAATCGTCGAATTCTGAAAGCTGTTCCAACAACTCGGCGCGCGCTTCGTGCTCGCGCTCGGCTGAGCTGTCGGGAAGTTCGACGAGTGCGGACGGCTGGCCCTCGCGGTAACGCCAGGCACGCTCCGAAATCAGGTCGCAGCTGCCGACGATCGTATCTCCCTCGCGGATCGGCACTTGCCTGAGGACGAGCGGGTGGCTTGAATAGGCCTGCAGCGAGGCGATGACATCGCGAAGACGACCCTGTGGCTCGTCGATCCGATTGACGAACAGGATGCACGGAGTTCCCGAGGCTTCGACAGCCCGCAGATAAGGTGCAGCCAAGACGGCCTCATCAGGGGCAGGCGAGACGCAGAGAATACAGGCGTCGCTTGCCAGGAGCGCATCCTGCGCAAGCGCCAGGGATTCGTTCGTGCCAGGTGTGTCCAGTGCGCACCATGTATCGCCTCGGAAATCGAATTCCGTGAGGCTCGATCCGTATGGAGAGACAGACTTTCGAGGGGGGCCTTCCAACGCGGCCAGCTTTGCCGCCAGCGTCGATTTTCCCGTCTGTGAAGGTCCAAGTACCGTGAAGCAGCGCATCGGCAATCCTCCCATAGCCAAAAGCACGCGTCCGAAAACAAAGAATGCCTGCAACTGAGGCAAAGCGCTAGATAGTTGCGATCTTTCTTAAATACAGGTGCGATGGTCCAGTTCGCGTGATCTTTCGTGCAGTACAGTAGAAGTTCCGGGACTGGCGGTTATCTCCGGGATCGGAATGCCCCAACGAACGCGACAAGTCAGAAGCGTCGTTCGCTAGCCATTGCCGCACCCACTGGTAATTCGCGCGCATTTCCGCCATATACAGCCCAAACACACATGGACATGAGATGATGAGCGCAGCGGTCGAATTCGCGAAGATGAACGGGCTTGGCAACAAGATCCTGGTCGTCGACATGCGCGGACGCACCGACAAGGTGACGCCGGAGGCGGCGATTGCACTGAATGCTGCTTGCGAGACGCAGTTCGACCAGATCATGGCGATCCATGATCCGAAGGCTGCCGGCACCGATGCCTGGATCGATATCCTGAATTCGGATGGCACCAAAGCGCAGGCCTGCGGCAATGGCACGCGCTGCGTGGTGCAGGCGCTGGCGGCCGAGACCGGCAACAAGGTTTTCACCTTTCAGACCGTCGCCGGCGTCCTCAATGCTGTAGAGCTCGAAGATGGGACGATCTCGGTCGATATGGGCAAGCCGGTGTTCGACTGGGACAAGATCCCGCTTGCCGAGGAATTTCACGATACCAGCCGCATCGAGTTGCAGATTGGGCCGATCGACAATCCGGTGCTGCATTCGCCCTCCGTCGCCTCGATGGGCAATCCGCATGCGATCTTCTGGGTCGACCGGGATGTGATGTCTTTCGATCTCGCCCGTTTCGGGCCGCTGCTCGAGAACCATCCGATGTTTCCCGAGCGCGCCAATATCACGCTCGCCGAGGTGACCTCGTCGACGTCGATTACGACGCGCACCTGGGAACGCGGCGCAGGGCTGACGCTCGCCTGCGGATCGGCTGCCTGTGCGGCGGCGGTCTCGGCAGCGCGGATCGGGCGTACCGGTCGCAAGGTGACCGTCAAGGTAGCCAGCAGCCCGCACGGCGGGTCGCTGACCATCGACTGGCGCGAGAGCGACGATCATGTCGTCATGACCGGCCCTGCCGAGTGGGAATGGTCCGGTACCGTCGATCCGTCGACCGGGATCTGGTCGCGCGACGAGACGCAGGGGGCGGAAGCGCGGTGAGTGGCGTCGAGGTCATCACCTTCGGCTGTCGTCTCAACACCTACGAATCCGAAGTGATGCGCGCCGAGGCCGAAAAGGCCGGGCTCAACAATGCCATTCTGGTCAATACCTGCGCCGTGACAGGCGAGGCCGTGCGCCAGGCCCGCCAGGCGATCCGCCGGGCGCGGCGCGAGAATCCGCATGCCCGCATCATCGTTACGGGCTGTGCCGCGCAGACCGAGAAAGAGACCTTTTCTGAGATGGCCGAGGTCGATGCCGTGCTCGGCAACGAGGAGAAGCTGAAAAGCATCTCCTATCGCGGGCTGCCTGATTTCGGTGTTTCCGCCGAGGAGAAGTTGCGCGTCAACGACATCCTGAGCGTGCGCCAGACGGCACCGCAGATGATCAAGCACATCGACGGGCACGTGCGCGCCTTCATCCAGGTTCAGAACGGATGCGACCATCGCTGCACCTTCTGCATCATTCCATATGGACGTGGCAATTCGCGCTCGGTGCCGATGGGCGCGGTCGTCGAGCAGGCGCGGCGCCTTGTCGAGAGCGGCTATTGCGAAATCGTGCTGACCGGCGTCGATGCCACCAGCTATGGGGCCGACCTGCCGGGCGAGCCGACGCTCGGACTGCTTGCCAAGACGCTGCTCAAGCAAATTCCCGATATTCGGCGGCTGAGGCTTTCCTCGATCGACAGCATTGAGGCGGACAAGCATCTGCTGGATCTTATCGCCGACGAGGCGCGGTTCATGCCACATCTGCATCTGTCGCTGCAGCATGGCGACGACATGATCCTGAAGCGTATGAAGCGCCGGCATTCCCGTGCCGATGCGCTCGCCTTTGTCAACGAGGTCAGGCGATTGCGACCGGAGATCAGCATCGGCGCCGACATGATAGCCGGTTTCCCGACCGAGACCGAAGAGATGTTCGGCAATGCCGTGCGGCTCGCCGATGAGGCCGCAATCGCACATCTGCACGTTTTTCCCTACAGCCCGCGGCCCGGAACGCCGGCTGCTCGCATGCCGCAGCTCGACCGGGCGCTGGTCAAGGAACGGGCGGCAAGGCTTCGCGCCACTGGACATATGCTGCATCAGTCCCATCTCGACGGCATGGTCGGAACGCAGCAATGGCTGCTGGTGGAAAACAACGGTCTGGCGCATACGGAAAACTTCACGCTTGTTGCAGCGTCGGGCCTTAGCCCCCGCGCGCTGGTGCCGGTGACGATCACCGGCCACAACGGCAAGCATCTCGACATGCAATTGACGGCCGCCGACGCGGCCTGAGTTTACGGAATCCTCATGGCGTTCAGTTTCATCAAAAAGGTCTTCACCTTCGGCCCCGAAAAAACGGCGGAAGCGAAGGCGTCTGACCGGGTCGAGACGAAAGCGGTCGAGACCGAACTGGAGCCGCCTTCGCGGGTTGAAGACCTGCCGGTTTCGGCCGATCCGGTGCTGCCGCAGGAGATGGACACAGCCGGTGGGCCGGCCGGAGATGTCGGTGACGATGGACCGGCGCCAGCGGATGCGGAGGCTGATGAGCCTGAACTGCCGCCGGCTGCCGAAGAGGACGATGTTTCGGAGGTATTGCCTGCCGAGGTCGTGACAGGCGATATGGGGCTTGTGCCGCTGTCGTTGCTGGAGGCCGAGGCTGCGGCCGAGGCGATCGAGACTGCGGATGCACCTCCCGGCCTGCCGGCCATCCCCCCCACAGGTGGGGGGACGAACCCGGAGCCAGACCTCGTCCAGTCAGTCGAGTTCGTCGAGGATGCAATGGAGCTGGAGGACGTTTCCCGTTCCTTTGGCCGATCTGGTACAGGCGTTTCCCAGGGTGATCTGGGTGGTGCCGGGGAAGAAGACGGTGCCACGAGTCTCCCCCTTCCTGTGGAGCAGATGCCCGGCAGGGCAGGGGAGGAGTTTGAATACGCCGACCTGCCTGATGCGACGCCAGGGCAGGGCGAGAATGCGGAGGCCCCTCCCGAACCCATCCTGCCCAAAGGTTTCGCCACTGCGCCGGCGGTTCCTGAGCCGGCACCACTCGTCCCGGCGCCCAAGCTTTCTTGGTTTCAACGCCTGCGCGCCGGTCTTGCCCGCACCTCTTCGCAGCTGACGGGCCAGATTTCGGCGCTCTTCACCAAGCGGAAGCTGGATGACGATACGCTGCAGGATCTGGAGGATTTGCTGATCCAGGCCGATCTCGGGGTCGAAACGGCCATGCGAGTCACCGATACGCTCGCTTCCGAACGCTATGGCAAGGATGTGACCGGCGAGGACGTCAGCCGCATCATGGCGAGCGAAATCGCCAAGGTGCTGAAACCGGTTGCAAAGCCGCTCCAGCTCGATCTCAGCCACAAGCCGCATGTGATCCTCGTCGTCGGCGTCAACGGTACCGGCAAGACGACGACAATCGGCAAGCTGGCGGCCAAGCTCTCGGGCGCCGGTCTCAAGGTCATGGTCGCCGCAGGCGATACCTTCCGTGCGGCCGCCATCGAGCAGCTGAAGATCTGGGCGGATCGCACCAAGTCGGAATTCATCGGCACCAAACTCGGCGCCGATGCGGCCGGCCTTGCCTATGACGCCTTCGAGCAGGCGAAGGCGAAGAAGTGCGATGTGCTGATCATCGACACCGCCGGTCGCCTCCAAAACAAGGCGGAGCTGATGGCCGAGCTTGAAAAGATCGTCCGCGTGCTCGGAAAGCTCGATCCGGATGCGCCGCATACGGTGCTGCAAACGCTCGACGCCACGACGGGGCAGAACGCGCTGAACCAGGTGGAGATCTTCCGCAACGTTGCCGGCGTCAACGGCCTGATCATGACCAAGCTCGACGGCACGGCGCGCGGCGGCATCCTCGTCGCGATCTCGGCCAAGCACAAGCTGCCGGTCTATTTCATCGGCGTCGGCGAGGGCGTCGACGACCTGGAGCCGTTCGAGGCCGAGGATTTCGCCCATGCCATTGCCGGTCTCAATTAATGATGACACAGATATGCCCTCAAGCGAGGCCAAGCGTGACGCGACAGAGAACGGACGAGAGATAGAATGACAACCGAGAGCGATACCACCCCAAGTGCGGCCGACCGGCACCATCCGATGCTGAAGCTGGCGCTGGAACTCGGCCCGCTGATGATCTTCTTCTTTGCCAATCTGCGCGGTTCCTGGCTGGTCGAGACGTTTCCGGCGCTGACGGCACTTGGCGGCCCGCTGTTCGTCGCAACCGCTCTGTTCATGGCGGCCACGATCGTTTCCCTGCTGGTGTCGAAGATCGTGCTCGGCCATCTGCCGATCATGCCCTTCGTCTCCGGTCTCGTCGTGCTGATCTTCGGATCACTGTCGATCTACCTGCAGAACGAGACCTTCATCAAGATGAAGCCGACGATCGTCAATGCGCTGTTCGGCGTCGCCTTGCTCGGCGGTCTCGCCTTCGGCAAGTCGCTGCTCGGCTATGTCTTCAATGCGGCCTTTCAGCTCGATGCCGAGGGTTGGCGCAAGCTCACCGTCCGCTGGGGCATCTTCTTTCTCTTCCTTGCGGTGCTCAACGAAGTCGTCTGGCGCAATTTCTCCGATGATTTCTGGGTGGCCTTCAAGGTCTGGGGGACAATGCCCGTGACCATCATCTTCACGCTTGCGCAGATGCCGTTGATCATGAAGCATACGGTAACGCCCGCGGGAGAGTCCGAGAATTGACGACACTGGAGACGGCAGAGAGAACCAAGCATCAGACGTTCTGGTTCGCCGCATGCCTGGCGGTTCTGCTTATCCAGATCGTTGCCGAATACATGATGGGGCGCACCGCGATCTGCAGCTGCGGCTATATCAAGCTATGGGAAGGCACTGTCAATTCCAGCGGGAATTCGCAGCACCTGTCCGATTGGTACACGCCCTCGCATATCATCCACGGGTTCATCTTCTATGGGCTTGCGCACCTTCTCCTGCGCGGCAAACCGATCGCGATGCGGTTGCTGTTGGCGCTGGTCATCGAGTCCGGCTGGGAACTGCTGGAAAATTCTCCCCTGATCATCGACCGCTATCGTACGGCGACGATCTCGCTCGACTACTACGGCGACAGCATCCTCAATTCTGCGATGGACACGGTGTTCATGGTCCTCGGCTTCCTCTTCGCCTCGAGGGCACCCGTTGCGCTGACAGTCGCTATCGCCATCTTCTTCGAGATTTTCACCGGCTATATGATCCGCGATAATCTGACGCTGAACGTGGTGATGCTGGTGTGGCCGTTGGAGGCCGTGAAGACCTGGCAGGGTGGGGGGTAGAGTTGTCCGGATGTGCAAGGATTAAGTTCCCCTCCAACCCTCCCCCGCTCGCCCCGTGGATCCTTACAGAATCTCAAAGAGACCGTTCAGCGGTTTGACGTGCTGCGATCGGCACAAGTGGGTGCCACATCGTAGTCCCTCCCTGTGGAGAGGGGTGGGGAGGGGCTTTTGACCAGAACGCCTACGAAACAGGCTTGCCCAGCGCCTTCTCCATCGCCGGAGCCAGGCCTTCTCGAAGGCTGATGTCATCAAACGGCCCGACGCGCTTGTAGAGGATGGTCCCGTCAGGGCCGACCAGATAGCTTTCCGGAATGCCGTAGACACCCCAGTCGATGGCTGCCTGGCCCTTGGGATCGACGCCGATCGCAGTATAGGGGTTGCCGAGCTCGCCGAGGAAGCGCAGCGCGTTGTCGTTCTTGTCTTTGTAGTTGATGGCGACGATGTTGAGGCGGCTGTCCTTGGCCAGTTCCTTCAGGATCGGATGTTCCTCGCGGCAGGGAATGCACCAGGAGGCGAAGACGTTGACGAGCGTCAGCTTGCCCTTCACTGCGCTGTCCGTCAGTGCCGGCAGGTTGGCGCCCTCCAGTGGGGCGAGGTTCAGCGACGGCGCCTTGGTGCCGATCAGCGCGGAGGGAATTTCCGAAATATCCTTGCCGTGGACCTGCTGATCGTAGAGCATCTTCGCAGCCGTGGCGGCGATGCCGCCGAAGACGACGAGCGGGATCAGCGCGAAGACGTAGCGTCCGAGGCCGCGCTTCGGCCTTTTGTTTTCCGGCGCCGCGCTGTTCATTGGCCGTCCCTTCCGGCTGCCGAGCGGCGGCGAATGCCAGCGGCTTCGAGCGTCGCCATTTCTTTCCGGCGGGCTCGGCCGTCGGCCCATGTCCAGAGTGTTGCTGCGACGGTGACGAGGGCGGCGAAGACGTAGGAACTGTAGACGTAGAAAGCGTGTGTCACGGTCATCCCTCGCGGTTCGCGAGACGCGCTGCCATGCGGCGCTGGGCGGCGATGCGGCGGCGCCAGATCTCGTTGCGCATTGCCATGACATGCAGCATGAAGAAGAGGGCAGTGAAGGCAATCGCCATTGCCAGCAACGGGCGCAGGAATTCGGGATCGATCGCCGGCCCACCGATGCGCAGGACGCTGGCGGACTGGTGCAGCGTATTCCACCATTCGACCGAGAACTTGATGATCGGAATGTTGACGAAACCGACGAGGATCAGCACGGCGCTGACGCGCGCTGCCTTCGATGGGTCGTCCATTGCGCGGTTCAGTGCAATCAGGCCGAGATACATCAGGAAGAGAATGAATACGGAGGTGAGCCGTGCGTCCCAGACCCACCAGGTGCCCCACATCGGCTTGCCCCAGAGCGAGCCGGTGACCAGTGCGATCAGGGTGAAGGCGGCGCCGAGCGGCGCGGCTGCCTTGGCCGACACATCGGCCAGCGGATGGCGCCAGACCAGCGTGCCGATCGCCGAGACGCTCATGATCGTATAACCCATCATCGCCAGCCACGCTGCCGGCACGTGGATGTACATGATTCGGACCGTTTCGCCCTGCTGGTAGTCGCCCTCGGTCGTGAAGCTGAGATACAGCCCCACGATGAAACAGAGGGCCGTGAAGGCGGCCATCCATGGAATGACGCGCGCGGCCAACGCCAGAAACCGCGTCGGGTTGGCGAGGTCGCTGAATTTGCTGATGGCTAGGCTCGTTTCGCTCATGTCGTTTCCTTACCGCGATCTGTCGCTTGCCGCAATCGAGCGCTCAATCAATCCGATGTGTTGCGCAGCGCCAGCGCTGCCGCGGCGGGCCCGATCACGGCGAAGAACAGCGTCAGCGCGGTCAGGATCAGGAAGGGCGGCAGAAAGGGTGTCGCTCCTTCGACCGCGGCATAGGTGGCGCTGACACCGAAGATCAGCACCGGGATCGCCAGCGGCAGGACGAGGATCGAGACCAGCAGACCGCCGCGCGGAAGAGCAACTGCGACGGCTGCGCCGACGGCGCCAATAAAGGTGATGGCTGGCGAGCCGACCAGCAGCGTCAGCATCGTCGCACCGATTGCCGTTTCGTTCATATTCATGAAGAGGCCGAGCAGTGGCGAAGCGATGACAAGGGGCAAGCTGGTAGCAATCCAGTGCGCCAGACATTTGACGAGTACGGTGATGACCAGGGGCGTTTCCTGCATCAGCATCAGGTCGAGCGAGCCGTCGTCGCGCTCGGCCTGGAAAAGGCGATCGAGGCCGAGGAGGGCGGCCAGCAGCGCGCCGATCCAGACGATGGCCGGCCCGATGCGGGAAAGCAGCTTGAGATCCGGCCCAACGCCGAAGGGAATTACGGCGACGACCGTGAGGAAGAACAGCACGCCGATCAGCGCGCCGCCGCCGGCGCGGATGGAAAGCTTGAGGTCACGCAGGAGGAGTGCGGTCATGGGCGGGGTGTTGGCTCCTGGGGGGCGGGCTTTTCGGCGGACAGGGTGCCGGCTGTGGCGGAAGACCCCTGCCCGATGCATGCGATGGCAGGTTCATCTCCAACCCCTCCACGCAAGGGGGAGGGGGAAAGTTGGGGCGGGGACTTTGCTACAGATGCCATCATCCCCAGGCTCCGTGATCGACGCCGGCAAAGCCGGTCATTTGCAGTTCCCTCGCATCCCTCAGCCCCAACGGTTGGTGGGTCGCCACAAGCACGATGCCGCCCTGTCTGCGATGTGCCTCGATGAGATCGGCAAACAGCCGGTCGGCGCTTGAATCCAGCGCTGCCGTCGGTTCGTCCAGAATCCAAATTGGCCGGTGGGCGACGAGCAGCTTGGCGAAGGCGAAGCGGCGTTGCTGGCCGGCGGAGAGGTAGCCGAACGGCAGATGGGTGATACCGGCGAGCCCCACTGCATGAGCGGCGTCCTCGACCGAGAACCGGGGAGCGCCGTTGCCATCGCCAAGGAAGTCGCGCCAGAAGGTCAGATTTTCATCGACCGTCAGCTCGCTTTTCATAGCGTTGCGGTGGCCGAGATAGTGGCTGACTTCGCTGACGCTGCTGTCCGTCGAACCACGCGAATCAGTGAACGTCAGAGTACCTCGTTCCCGATGCAGCAGACCGGCCACGACGCGCAGTAAAGTTGACTTTCCGGATCCATTTTTCCCTGTCAGAACCAGCGCTTCGCCCGATTCCAGGTGAAAGGACAGACCCTCGAAAATCAAGTCTTCGCCCCGGCGTGCAGCAAGATTGGCGGCGTCGAGATGCATGGCATATCCGTCGTTTAAGTTTTCAGTCATCGCAATGCAAAAAATGTCCAAAATGGGGTATGCCCTCTCTGGCACCTTTCATAGAAATTATCTATAAGACCCGCAACCACGCCAGCGGTCGGCGTGAATTTCATCCTTGCGCCGAACATGGAGCATTTGTTCCACGGGCGGACAGCGGAAATGGCCGTACCCGCATCCTGATGTGCATTACGTGCATAGGCGTCCGCACGACTGTGTTCGCTATCAGAAACGGGGTCTCTCGTGTCTAAATCTCTTGACAGCTTCAATTGTCGTTCCACGCTGACTGTGGACGGTAAGGACTATGTCTATTACAGCCTTCCGAAGGCTGAGGCGAATGGCCTTGCCGGCGTTTCGAAGCTTCCCTATTCGATGAAGGTTCTGCTCGAGAACCTGTTGCGCTTCGAAGACGGTCAGTCCGTCACCAAGGAACACATCCTCGCGGTCGCCGACTGGCTGAACAACAAGGGTGCTGTCGAAAGCGAAATCGCCTACCGCCCGGCGCGCGTTCTGATGCAGGACTTCACTGGCGTTCCCGCCGTCGTCGACCTTGCCGCGATGCGTGACGCGATGGTGTCGCTCGGCGGCGATCCGGAGAAGATCAATCCGCTGGTGCCCGTCGACCTTGTCATCGACCACTCCGTCATCGTCGACGAATTCGGCACGCCGCAGGCCTTTGCCAAGAACGTCGAACTGGAATACCAGCGCAACGGCGAGCGCTACCGCTTCCTGAAGTGGGGCCAGCAGGCGTTCAAGAACTTCCGCGTCGTTCCTCCGGGCACCGGCATCTGTCATCAGGTCAATCTCGAATATCTCGGCCAGACCGTCTGGACGAAGGAAGAGGACGGCGAAACGATCGCCTATCCCGATACCTGCGTCGGCACCGACTCGCACACCACCATGATCAACGGCCTCGGCGTTCTCGGCTGGGGCGTCGGCGGTATCGAGGCGGAAGCTGCCATGCTCGGTCAGCCGGTCTCGATGCTGCTGCCCGAGGTCATCGGCTTCAAGCTCACCGGCAAGCTCAAGGAAGGCGTCACGGCGACCGACCTCGTGCTGATGGTCGTGCAGATGCTGCGCAAGAAGGGTGTCGTTTCCAAGTTCGTGGAATTCTTCGGTCCTGGTATGGACAACATGCCGCTCGCCGACCGCGCAACGATCGGCAACATGGGTCCCGAATACGGCGCAACCTGCGGCTTCTTCCCCGTTGACGGCGAAACCATCAACTACCTCAACATGTCGGGCCGCACCAAGGACCGTATCGCGCTGGTCGAAGCCTATTCCAAGGCGCAAGGCATGTGGCGCGAAGGCGACGGTTCGGATCTCGTCTTCACCGACACGCTGGAACTCGATCTTGGCGATGTGGTCCCTGCCATGGCCGGCCCGAAGCGTCCGGAAGGCCGTATCCCGCTTGAAAACATCGCTTCCGGCTTTGCCGGCTCGATGGATGCCGACTACAAGAAGCCCGGCCAGCTCTCGAACCGCTATGCTGTCGAAGGCACCGACTTCGATCTGGGGCATGGCGACGTTGCGATTGCCGCCATCACGTCGTGCACCAACACCTCCAACCCGTCCGTCCTGATCGCCGCCGGCCTTCTCGCCCGCAATGCGGTCGCCAAGGGCCTGAAGACAAAGCCTTGGGTCAAGACTTCGCTCGCACCTGGCTCGCAGGTCGTAGGTGAGTATCTATCCAAGTCCGGCCTGCAGGCCGATCTAGACAAGCTCGGCTTCAACCTCGTCGGCTTCGGCTGCACGACCTGCATCGGCAACTCCGGCCCGCTGCCGGCGCCGGTCTCGAAGACCATCAACGACAAGGGCCTTATCGTTTCGGGCGTGCTCTCCGGCAACCGTAACTTCGAAGGCCGTATTTCTCCGGACGTCCAGGCGAACTACCTGGCTTCCCCGCCACTCGTCGTCGCCTACGCGCTTGCCGGTTCGGTCCAGAAGGACCTGACCAAGGAGCCGCTCGGTGAAGACCTGAACGGCAACCCGGTGTTCCTGAAGGACATCTGGCCGACCTCCAAGGAAGTTCAGGAATTCATCCTGAAATACGTCACCCGCGAACTTTACGAATCGAAGTACGCCGACGTGTTCAAGGGCGACGAGAACTGGCAGGCTGTTCAGGTGCCTCCGGGTCAGACCTATGCCTGGGACGACAATTCGACCTACGTCCAGAACCCGCCGTATTTCGTCGGCATGGGCAAGACGGGTTCGGGTGTTTCCGACATCAAGGGTGCCCGCGTTCTCGGCCTCTTCGGCGACAAGATCACCACCGACCACATCTCTCCAGCCGGCTCGATCAAGGCGGCGTCTCCTGCCGGTGCGTACCTGCTCGAACACAATGTCGGCGTTGCTGACTTCAACCAGTACGGCACGCGCCGCGGCAACCATGAAGTCATGATGCGCGGCACCTTCGCCAACATCCGCATCCGCAACCACATGCTCGGCCCGAACGGCAAGGAAGGTGGTTACACCATCCACTACCCGTCGAAGGAAGAGGAATCGATCTACGACGCCGCCATGCAGTACAAGGCCGAGGGCGTGCCGCTCGTCATCTTCGCGGGTGTCGAATACGGCAACGGTTCTTCCCGCGACTGGGCCGCGAAGGGCACCAACCTTCTCGGCGTCAAGGCCGTCATCGCCCAGTCCTTCGAGCGTATCCACCGCTCGAACCTGGTCGGCATGGGTATCATTCCCTTCGTCTTCGAAGAGGGTACGACTTGGGCAACGCTCGGCCTCAAGGGCGACGAACTCGTCACCATCGAGGGCCTGGAAGACATCAAGCCGCGCGAGAAGAAGATCGCCAAGATCACCTACGGCGACGGCACCGTGAAGGACGTTCCGCTGCTGTCGCGCGTCGATACGCTCGACGAGGTTGTCTACCTCAACAACGGCGGCATCCTGCAGACGGTTCTGCGCGACCTCGCAGCCTGATTGTTAACAGACTGCACTGATAGTGACCGTCGGAGAGAAATCTCCGGCGGTTTTTGTTTGGCCGGGAGGCACTGGTCGCGCGGCTCACGACGATGTGTTTCGTCGGTGCTTTCAGACGCTTGGGTCTCACCCGTTCGTGACTTTTCGTTTGGCCGGGGAAAGACTATCTCTACGTTCATTGATCGGTATCGGCGGCCCTCTCGTTGGCTGCCGGCGCTGAAGAAAAAGGTGAAGGTGAATGTTCCCGCGGTTTTTGATTTCACTGGTTGCAGGTATGGCTCTCGCAGGCCCGTCGCTTGCCCAGGAGGCGCCGAAAGGTGTGGTCGAACTCTTCACGTCGCAGGGCTGCTCCTCCTGTCCGCCCGCCGATGCGGCTTTTCGCAAGCTTGTCGAGCGCGGAGACGTCATTGCTCTCGCCTATCATGTTGACTACTGGAACTATCTCGGCTGGGCCGACACGCTGAGCTCAAAGGAAAACACCGAGCGGCAGTATGGCTATGCGCGGACAATGGGACGCGGCAACGTCTACACGCCGCAGGTGGTCGTCAACGGCCGAGATCATGTGGCGGGCGCGGACCTTGGCGGCATCACCAACAAGATCGACGGATATCTTACCGAGGGCAAGGGGCTGACGGTGCCGATTGCCGCGAAGGTCAATGGCGATGAACTCGAGGTCAAGATCGGCGCCGGGCCGGGCAAAGCCAACGTTGTCATGGTCTATTTCAACCGCGAAAAAGTGATCGACGTCGAGAAGGGCGAAAACAGCGGCCAGAAGATCGCTTATCTCAACAGCGTTGCCGATGTTGAAACCGTTGGCATGTGGGACGGTAAGGAAACGAGCTTGACGCTGCCTGCCAATGTCCTGCAGAAGCCGGATCTTGAGGGGTGTGCGATTCTGCTCCAGTCCTCCACCGAGGATGGTACGCCATCGGCCATACTCGGCGCGACGGTCGTCATGGCAGGCAAGAATATCTGATGGGTTTCATCTGCTTCGGCAGGTGCAAAAACGGGGCGGCCCGGCTGATCGTATTCGGGGCTGGGGTTAAGGTCGATACGTCCAGCCGGGCCCTTTGGCGCGCTGGCGCCAAACTTTCGCATACTCCTCCAGTCGCGAAGGATTGCACGCAATATCAGTAGATCGGCGGTTTGCGATTCGGTCCGCGGCGCGATCGAGGGGAATTTCCCTTGCAAATGAGGCGCTGTTTTGACTGAAATGCGGCGCGCGGGAGATTGCACAGACTATGATTAATGTGACCGATCGCCCGCTTGCAATTTGTAAACGCTAAGGCAAACTATCATTCTCCTGTCACGAATGGAGGCGCTGGGAGACTGATGACAGATCAGCCGGATTTGCGGCATGGCGAAAGCCGGTCCGCCAACAGCAGTTCGTCCATTGTCGTGGATCTCAAGGAATACAAGCAAAGCAAGGATCCGCTTCCGGTTACCTTTCACAGGCGCGAGCTAGATGCCATCCTCTGGATATATGGCCGCATGGTCGGCGACGGCGAGTGGCGGGACTACGCAATCGATCATCTGAAGGACCGGGCCGTCTTCTCCGTTTTCAAGCGCTCCGGCGAAATGCCGCTCTTCCGCATAGAGAAAAACCCCAAGCTTGCTGCCAAGCAGGGCGCCTATTCCGTGGTCAACACCCATGGAGTCATTCTAAAGCGCGGACACGAGCTGCAGCAGGTTCTCAAAATATTCAGCAAGTCGCTGAAGCTGATCGAGACGTGAACGCGATCAACCCTTGAACAAGGTGCCCGGATAGACCGACAGGTCTGGATCCGTCGCCGTTCCGTCGCCGAGCGAGCGCTGCATCATCATCGTATCCAGCCAGCGGCCGTGCTTGTAGCCGGTGCCTTTGAGGCGTCCTGTCTCCTCGAAACCCAGTGCGGCGTGCAGCGCGATCGACGCCGGATGGGCCCCACCCACGACAGCCACCATCTGGCGGAAACCGAGCGTCGTGCAACGTGCCACGAGCTCCGCCAGCAGCAGCTTGCCGATGCCTCTCCCACGCGCTTCCGGCGCCATATAGATCGAGTCTTCGACCATCCAGCGGTAGGCGGGGCGCGCGCGGAAGGCCGACGCATATGCATAACCCAGCAGCATGCCATCCACGTCGACTGCGGCGATGTAGGGATAGCCCTGATCGATCACAGCGGAAAACCGCTTTGCCATTTCAGTTCGGACGGGCGGCGTAATTTCGTAGCTTGCAACTCCGTTCAGAACGGATTCGCGGTAGATTTCGGTGATGGCATCGACGTCCGAGGAGGAGGCGTCGCGAAGGGAAATGGGCATTCGAACAGGCCGGCCATGAGAGGAACGATCGATGGTTCACAAATCACTCCCTGAAAAACCGCGCAACAAAAAAGGCGGCCGAAGCCGCCTTTTCCAGTAACCCGTTCGCTTACTTGCGGTCACCCATGAACTGCAGAAGGAACATGAAGAGGTTGATGAAGTCGAGATAGAGCGTCAGCGCACCCATGATCGCCTTGCGGCCAGCCACGGTCGCGTCGTCAGCGACGTAATACATCTCCTTGATACGCTGCGTATCGTAGGCGGTAAGACCTGCAAAAATCAGCACGCCGATCGCCGAGATCGCAAACTGCATGGCAGATGACGCCAGGAAGATGTTGACGATCGAAGCGATGATCAGGCCGAACAGACCCATGATCAGGAAGGAGCCCATGGCGGAGAGATCCCGCTTGGTCGTATAGCCATAGAGCGACAGTCCGCCGAAGGCTGCTGCCGTTACGAAGAAGGTCTGCACGACGCTCTGACCCGTGTAGATCAGGAACAGCGACGACAGCGATAGACCAACAAGCGCCGCATAGACCCAGAAGGTCATCTGCGCGGCGGACACGCTCATGCTATTGATCCGGAAGCTCAGGAAAAAGACCATTGCGAGCGGAGCAAGGATTACCACCCACTTGAGCGGGCTGGTATAGATGGCGGTGCCAAAGGCGGTCAGTTGGCCGTCGGAGACGGCGAATGTGAAGGCGAAGTAGGCGGCCAAGCCGGTGATCACCAGGCCCAATGCCATAAGGTTGTAGACCTTGAGCATATACGAGCGGAGGCCCTGATCGATTATCTCGCCGGTTTGCGTTTGCACGCGGCCTTGGTAGTTACGTAGGTCAGCCATAGTTTCCTCTTGACAGCTCCGATGTGAACACGGTGTCGGGTTTTCGACCCGGGCGCCGCTGCGGAGCTCCAGCATGCCTGCAGACAATATGAGCCTTTCGCCCTTTGCAAACAAGAGCCTTGCAACCCGAGATCGGGTTAAATCGCCGTAAGGTGAAGGGAATTTCTCAGCGGCTTCAATCAGAGTTCGCGCAAAACGGGTGCTGCCTTCTGCCCGAGGATCCGCCATGTGCCGATCAGGCCGATACCGACCGTCAGCGTCAGCGCCGTTACAAGCGTCATTCCGGCGACGTCCGGTAGGAAGTGCGAGGGAATGCGCATGATGCGCGCGACGATGAACCAGGCGGAGATCTCACCGGCGAAGAGTGCAAAGGTCGCCGTCGCGGCGCCAAGGATGAGATACTCGTAGCAGAAAGCGCGCATCAGCATGCGTCTGGTCGCCCCGAGCGTCTTCAGGACCACCGCGTCGTGCGTGCGTGCGCGATTTCCGGCTGCAAGCGCACCCGCAAGCACGAGGACCGAGGCGATGAGGGCAACGGAGGCGGCCGCGCGGATGGCAGTCGCGAGCTGTGCGACCAACGTATTGACGATGTCGATTGCATCCTTGACCCGGACGCTGGTGATCGTCGGATAGGCGTTGGTCACCGATTTGAGGATCGCAACCTCTTGGCTTGACGTCGCCGACGGGTCGCTCAGCGTCGCCAGCCACGCGTGCGGTGCGCCCCGGAACGTGTTCTGCGAAAAGACCATGACGAAATTGATCGAGAGCGTTTCCCACTCGACCTTGCGCAGATTGGCGATCCTGGCGGTGATGTTGCGGCCGAGGACGTTCACGGTGACCGTATCGCCGACCTTCAGGCCGAGCTCTTTGGCTTCATCAGCCGAAAAGGAGACCAGCGGTTCGCCGCTATAATCCTTTGGCCACCATGCCCCCTCTGCCAGCGAGGCATTTTCCGGCGGCGTGTCCGAATAGGTGATGCCGCGATCGCCGCGCAACACCCACTGACCGCCGGGCGACACCTTTATCTTGGTTACGTCCTGACCGTTCAAGGAAAGGATGCGGCCACGCAGCATCGGCACTTCGACGAGCTTGCCTTCAGGCGCCTGTGTCTTGACCAGATTGCGGAAGTTTTCGACTTCCGATCCTTGAATATCGACGAAGAAGAAATTCGGCGCCCCCGCTGCCATGCGCCCGGTCAATTGCTGGCGCATGTTGCCGTCGATCAACGTCAGGGTTACGAGCAGCGCCAGGCCGAGGCCAAGCGACAGGACAACGGAGGCGGTCAGGGCGCCAGGGCGGTGGATGTTGCCGATCGCCAGACGCAACGCCGGCGAGCTGACCCGCGGGCTGTGCCGGGCGAGCCATGCGATGCCGGCCGCAACGAGGCGCAGGATCACGAATGCAAATACGATCGCGGCGGTGAACACGACAGCGATAAAGCGGTCATGGGCGGTGACGATGGCAAGGCCTGCAAGCGCGATCAGAAACACCGCCGCAAGCACGATATAAGGCCACGACGGCAGGCGGCGGGCTTCAAAGCCCTGCTCGCGGAAGAGCGCGGTTGCCGGCACCTCGCGGGCGTGGCCGAGTGGCATGATCGCGAAGGCGAGCGTCGTCAGGACGCCGAAGAGGACGGCAAGCGAGAGCGCCGCCGGATAAAGGGTCGGGGTAGTGGACATTGGCAGAAATTGGGCAAGGAACTGCGCTGCCAGCACCGGCGCCAGCGCGCCGATCACAAGGCCGATCGCCATTCCGGCAAGCGCGATGATGCCGATCTGAAAGAGATAGATCAGAACGACGGTTGCCGCAGGCGCGCCGAGGCATTTGAAGGTGGCAATTGTCGTGCGCTTGGAATCGAGGAAGGCGCGCACGGCGTTGGCGACACCGACGCCGCCGACAATGAGGGCGGTCAGGCCCACCAGCGTCAGGAATTGCGAGAAGCGCTCGATGTTTTCGGTGAGTGACGGCGCGGCGCGGTCGCTCGTGCGGATCGACCAACCGGCGGAGGGGAACTCCTTTGCGGCGCGGTCCCGGACCGTCGGCATGTCGCCCGGGTCGTCCAGCCGGATCTTGTAGGCATGCTCGACGAGGCTGCCGGTCTGAATCAGGCCGGAGGCGCGGAGCGAATCTTCGCTGATGAGGAGGCGCGGGGCAAAGCCGAAGCCTTCGGAGACAGCGTCGGGCTCGGTTTTCACAGTACCCGTTATGTTGAGGATGACGTTGCCGAGAAGGAGCTCGTCGCCGATCTTCAGGCCCATACGCTCCAGCAGCAGCGGGGCCGCGACAGCACCGTAGGTCCCGCTCTGGTTGGCCAGAAGGGCGTGTAGCGGATAGTTCGGCTCGGCTTCGAATGTCCCGTAGAGCGGATATGCGCCATCGACGGCCTTAACCTCGACCAGCGCCTGATCCGAGCCGTCCGGCTTGCGCGCCATGGACCGCAGTCCGGTTGAAACCGACACTTTTCCCAAGCCGCGCAGGAAGCCCATTTCCTGTTCGCTCGCCTCGCGATTGTTGAGTTCGAAGCGGACGTCGCCAGCCAGAATCTCCTGGCCGCGGGTTGCGATCGTGTCGGTGATCGACTGCGAGACAGAAT
This sequence comes from Rhizobium sp. P1_C7, assembly GCF_056406295.1. Lineage (NCBI taxonomy): Bacteria > Pseudomonadati > Pseudomonadota > Alphaproteobacteria > Hyphomicrobiales > Rhizobiaceae > Rhizobium > Rhizobium sp. P1_C7. The sequence goes on along the minus strand of NZ_JBFUAL010000006.1, from coordinate 92,318 downwards.
TGACTGCCGCGATCGCGGCGGTGCCGAGCGCAATGCAGGCGAGGAAGATGTAAAAGCCCTTGAGGCCACCACGCAGCTCGCGGAGCGCCAGGCGGAAGGCAAGCGAGACGCGCGGGGTCACGAGCGTCATGCGATAGCCGCTTCGGGTTCCACCGCCGCGCTGTCGCCCTCGATCCGCCCGGAGCGGACGCGGATCTGTCTCGAGCAGCGTTTGGCGAGCGCCATGTCGTGGGTGACGAGCAGAAGCGTCATGCCGCGTTCGGCTTGTTTCGAAAACAGGAGGTCGGCGATCTGGCGGCCGGTATCGGCGTCGAGATTGCCGGTCGGTTCGTCGGCAATCAGGAGAGCCGGTGATGGGGCGAGCGCGCGAGCGATGGCGACGCGCTGCTGTTCGCCGCCGGAGAGTTGTCCGGGGTAATGGCTCAGCCGATCACCGAGACCGACGGACTTCAGCTCGCGGCGGGCGATCTCGAACGGGTTTGGAACATTGGCAAGCTCGAGAGGCACCGCGACGTTTTCGAGCGCCGTCATGTTAGCGATCAGATGGAACGACTGAAAGACGATGCCGATGTTGCGGCCACGAAAATCCGCGACCTGATCTTCGGTCAGGGCATGCAGCGGCGTGTCGCTGATGTTTATCTCGCCGCTATCGAGTTTCTCGAGCCCGGCCAGGACCATGAGCAGTGTCGATTTGCCGGAGCCGGACGGGCCGACGATGCCGACTGATTCGCCGGCGGTGATGCTGAGGTCGATGCCTTTCAACACGTGGACGGACGCGGCGGCGCTGCCGAGCGTCAAATCGGCGCGCTTCAATTCGATGATGGTTTTTGCCAACAGTAATTGCCCTATATAAGTGCCGATCGTGTTGCCAATCTAGGGAAAGCGGAATGAGTTTTAAAGTTGCCGGCCTTCACATCGCCGTCATTGTTGTCTCGCTGGTGTTCGCGGTGACGGCGAATGCGAGCACAATCACGCTGGTCGGCTTCGGAGACAGCCTTATGGCGGGGTATCAGCTTGCCCCCGGAGACGGCTTTCCCGAGAAGCTGCAGACGGCATTAAGGGCCAAGGGCCTGGACGTCTCTGTGTCGAATGCGGGGGTTTCGGGAGATACGACGACCGGCGGTCTTGCGCGAATCGATTGGTCGGTGCCGGATGATACGGATGGCGTGATTCTCGAACTCGGAGCCAATGACGCGCTGCGCGGCATCTCGCCAGAAGAGAGCGAAAAGAATCTTGACAAAATGATTGCCCGGCTAAAGGAACGCGGTATCGCCGTGTTCCTTGCGGGCATGATTGCGCCTCCGAATATGGGTGGGGACTATGCGGCGCGCTTTAATCCGATTTACGAGAAACTCGCGAAAAAACATGGTGTTGCGCTTTATCCGTTCTTCCTCGACGGGGTGGCGCTGGACGCTGCGCTGAAGCTTGATGACGGTATGCATCCGAACACCAAAGGGGTAGAAACGATGGTCGAGAAGATGGTGCCGGCTATCACGCAATTCATTGGAACGATTTCTACTGTGAAGAATTAGGGGCTTGCGCAGGTGCGGAATGCGTGATTCCGTGTGAGCACCTGCAAAAGATTCGGGGAGTGCTCGTTATGCCGAGACTTTTTACCGCCCTCGAAATTCCGCGCAATGCCGCGATGAGTCTGTCATTGCTGCGCGGTGGTCTCCCTGGTGCCCGATGGATCGATGTGGAGAACTACCACATCACATTACGCTTCATCGGTGATGTCGATGGACGCACGGCAGACGAAATCGTCGACCGGCTCGACCGCATCGACAGGCCCGAATTCCAAATGCGTCTCGACGGCATCGGTTCCTTCGGTTCCAAGAAGCCGCATTCGATTTGGGCCGGCGTGACACCTTCGCCAGAAATGCATGCGCTTCAGGGCGAAATCGAGCGGATCTGCCAGCGTATCGGGCTACCGCCCGATCCCCGTAAATTCACACCGCACGTGACGCTGGCACGGCTGAAATCCTCTCGTGTCGACGAGGTGGTTCACTACCTTGCCGGCCGCGGAAACTTTCAGACCTCAGCCTTCACTGTTCCCCGTTTCGTACTCCTGTCGTCCCGGGAGTCGGTGGGCGGCGGTCCCTATCTGACGGAAGAAGTCTTTCCGCTCCATGAAGCGCTGTCGGCGCCCAACGCGTCCAGCAGCTTCCTGCAGCCCGCGAAAAGCCTGGCATAGACCAGCGCGAAACCGTTGCTGCCGCCATAATAGGGATCAGGGATTTCCTCGCCGGTCTCTAGTGCGAGATCGCCGAAGAGGCGAATGTTCTCTGCTTGCGGCGCCATACGGCGCAGTTCCGCCATATTGGCGCGGTCCATGGCGAGGATCAGATCGAAATCATTGAAATCCTCGGTCTTGATTTGGCGGGCGCGTTGCCGAGATATATCGACGCCATGGTTTTGCGCCGTCGCAATCGAGCGGCGATCCGGCCGATCACCCTGGTGCCAGCCGCCAGTGCCGGCGGAATCGACGGTGTAGCGATCTGCCACGCCGGCCTCATCGACCAGATGCGCAAAAATGCCTTCGGCGAGTGGCGAACGGCATATATTACCCATGCAGATAAACAGGATGCTGACGCGTTTCATTGGAGATCCATGTCGAAAAGAGGAGGAAGCATCGCATGAAAAGGGAAAAACTGGAACGGCAGGCGATCGATCAGGCGCTTGCGAAGCTCAGGGGCTGGTCGCTCGACGACGGTGCCGCGTCTATTTCGAAGAGGTTCAAGTTCGCAAACTTCGTCGAGGCCTTCGGCTTCATGGCCGAGGCGGCTCTGGCTGCCGAAAAACTTGACCATCACCCTGAATGGTTCAACGTCTATTCGCGTGTCGACGTGAAGCTCAACACGCATGATGCCGGTGGACTGACAGAGCTCGACTTCAAGCTTGCGAGCGCGATGGAGAAGGCCGCCGCGCGACGGATCGATTGAATCGGGCGCGGCCATCACCCATATCTTCGCGTGAACGAAAGGATGACGTGGAATGGATGACGTCAAATACGGTGAGATTCTGTTGCCGGGCGACGACGATACGCAGACCCGACGCGAGCGGACGGTGCGGAAGAAATTCTGGCCAACCTTCCGGAAGGCCGTCCGCCAGATTCCGTTTTCGCGCGATCTCGTCGCAGCCTTTTACTGTTCGCTCGATCCGCAGACCCCGCTCAAGGTTCGCGGTACGCTGCTTGCCGCGCTCGCCTATTTCGTACTGCCAATCGACATGATCCCGGATGTGTTTGTCGGAATCGGATTCTCCGACGACATTGCGGTGCTCTCTGCTGCCTTCGCGATGGTCAGTCGCCACATCAAGCCGAACCACTACGAGTCGGCCGACAGCGCGCTCGCCGACAAGCCCGAGGGCATGAAGACGATTTGAGGGGATGAGGGTGCCGCTAGGCGTTCTCCGCTTCCAGAACCTTCTTGAGCTTGCCGAAAGCGAGCCTGATTCGTGATTTGACCGTTCCGAGCGGCAGCCCGGTCGCCTCGGCGATCTCAGAATGAGACTGGCCGAGAAAGAAGGCAGCGCGCAGCATCTCGCGCTGCTCTTCCGGCAATTGGCTGATTGCCGCGCGCACATGCGCGTCGCGGTCGTCGTTCGCCACCATCTCGTCGGCGCCGATTTCCGCGACAGGCTGCAGCGATGGGTCTGCCTCGTCCAGGATGCGGGCGCGGGCGCGGCGCTGAAGGTCGATGCGGCGGTTGCGGGCGATGCGGAAGAGCCAGGTCGATAGCGACGAGCGCGATGGATCGTAGAGGCCGGCCTTGTGCCAGAGGACGATCATGACCTCCTGCACCAGCTCCTCGGCCTCACTCCCGGTCATCTTCTGGCGCAGTAGCCAAGATTTGAGGCGGGGCGCGAAGAAGTCGAACAAGATGGAAAAGGCCTGCTGGTCGCGGCGTTCCGCGACCGCCCTCGCGAGGGCAGCGAAGCGCTGTTTTTCCTCCGCATCCATTTCCTGTCGAAGACCCTCTAGCTTTGCGAAATCCTTAACGGAATTCCATACCTCAATGACCTACAACGGATTTTCGAAAGGTCAAACTCTCGCCTGAATCTTTCTGTCTTAAATTCATCAGAGGCAACAGTTCACCACCATCGCAATACCACATCATCTCGGGCGAGGTACCAGCGCTCAACATTGACACCCGGGCGGAAATGACACAGGCAGGCACTTCTTGCGGTCTGTGTTGACGCTTTGGTAACCTGAATTAAGTCAAAATAAAGCAGATCGTGATTATGCGCCGCCCGCTCGCTTCGGGCTCGAATCGCAAGAACCGGCAGGATATCCATGTTTGTAAGAAGTCTCGCAATCGCACTTTCTCTCGTCGTCGCCGGCGCCGGCATTGCATCCGCCCAGTCCAAGAAGCCAGCGACACAGGCACCAACGCAGCAGCCGGCCGCAGCGGCTTCCTCTGCGCCGACGCGTATCCAGCAGTTCCAGGCTTGGGGCGCCTATTCGTACAAAGCTGGTGCGAGCACCGTATGCTACGTGCTGTCGGTTCCGACCGAAAAGAAGCCGGCTGGACTCGACCACGGCGAGAATTTCTTCATCGTGTCGCAGCGGCCCGGCCAGAACATATCCTACGAGCCTCAGGCGATGATGGGCTACACCGTCAAAGACGGCTCGAAGATCGAAGTCGTGATCGACAACAAGAGCTTCGTGATGTTCACCAAGGACAAGGCCGGCTGGGTCGAGAACGCGGCGCAGGAGCCGGCTCTCGTTGCCGCAATGAAGGGCGGTCATTCGATGACGGTCAATGCGACGTCGCGCAAGGGCACGGCAACCTCCTACAGCTATTCGCTGTCCGGCATTTCCGCCTCGCTGAAGCAGATCGAAGCCTGCAAGTAAGCTGCGCGCTCGATGCGGACGAAATTCAAAGGCCGGCCTTGCGCCGGCCTTTGCCGTTTCCATCTATAGTGACGGGCGGCAAAAATGATGCTAAAGGCGCGCACAACAGCGGATAGATTGCGGCTTGCCGGCATACTCCGCACTCAATTTCTGCCATCATGCCCTCCGTGCCCGCAAGTCATCCGGCTTACCGGGAGGATCGCATGTTGAATTCGGGATTTAGACCTATGTCCGTCATGGATGCGATGACCGTTATCAAGCCTGCCGCCTCGCAAATGCAGGGCGAACCCTTGCCCAAGCCTTCGCTGATCGGCCTCAGCCGCGAAGAGATGGGCGCTGTGCTTCGCGAAAAGGGTGTCGCCGACAAGCAGATCAAGATGCGCGTCAGCCAGCTCTGGAACTGGATCTACGTGCGCGGCGTCTCCGATTTCGACCTGATGGTGAATATCGCCAAGGATATGCGCGAGATGCTGAAGCAGCATTTCACGATCGCACGCCCTGAAATCGTCGAGGAGCAGGTCTCCAATGACGGTACTCGCAAGTGGCTTCTGCGCTTCCCGGCGCGCGGCGCTGGCCGTCCGGTTGACATCGAGACCGTCTATATTCCCGAGGAAGGCCGCGGCACGCTTTGCATTTCCAGCCAGGTCGGCTGTACGCTCACTTGTTCCTTCTGTCACACCGGTACGCAACGCCTGGTGCGCAATCTGACGGCCGAGGAAATCCTTTCGCAGCTTCTGCTTGCCCGCGACCGGCTCGGCGACTTCCCGGATCGCGAGGCGCCGCAGGGCACGGTCATGCCGGCTGAGGGGCGCAAGGTCAGCAACATCGTGATGATGGGGATGGGCGAGCCGCTCTACAATTTTGATGCCGTGAAGCAGGCGCTGCTGATCGCTACGGACGGCGATGGCTTGTCGCTCTCGAAGCGCCGCGTGACGTTGTCCACGTCCGGCGTCGTGCCTGAGATCTTCCGCACGGGGGACGAGATCGGTGTCATGCTGGCAATCTCACTGCATGCGGTGCGCGACGACCTGCGCGACATCCTAGTGCCGATCAACAAGAAATATCCGTTGAAGGAACTGATCGACGCCTGCCGCGCCTATCCGGGCCTCTCGAATGCCCGCCGCATCACCTTCGAATACGTGATGCTGAAGGACGTCAACGATAGCCTGGAGGACGCCAAGGGGCTGATCAAGCTCCTGAAAGGCGTGCCGGCGAAGATCAACCTCATTCCCTTCAACCCCTGGCCGGGCACCAACTACCAGTGTTCGGACTGGGCGCAGATCGAGAAATTTGCCGATTTCATCAACTCTGCCGGCTTTGCTTCGCCAATTCGTACGCCGCGCGGCCGCGACATTCTGGCTGCCTGCGGCCAGCTGAAATCGGAATCCGAGCGCATGCGCAAAACCGAGCGCCTTGCATTCGAAGCGATGATGATTGCCAATCACGGGGCGGACGACTGATCAGCAAGTTTGATCCTTACAGCATCTTCTGATGATTGATTTCGTGGGCTGCTATTCTTAAAAGCAGCCCAAAATCATATCTGGAGGATACCCATGCGTTCGATTCTGCTCGCCGTCGCGGCCACCCTGGCCCTTTCCCTGCCTGCAAAGGCCGAAGACGTAACCGTTGCCGTGACGGCGATCGTCGAACATCCGGCGCTTGATGCGGTGCGCAAGGGCGTTCTCGATACGCTGACGGCGGCCGGCTACAAGGAAGGCGAGAACCTGAAGTTCATGTTCGAATCCGCACAGGGCAATCCGGCGACGGCCGCGCAGATCGCGCGCCAGTTCGCGGGCGAAGGCCCAAATGTGATCGTGCCGATCTCCACGCCGTCAGCGCAGGCCGTCGTTTCCTCGACGCGTGATATTCCCGTCGTCTTCACTGCGGTTTCCGATCCGGTCGGCGCGCAGCTGGTGAAAAGCATGGACACGCCGGGCGGCAACGTTACCGGACTTTCCGACATGTCGCCGGTTGCCGAACATATCGCGCTGATCAAGGAAATCCTGCCCAACGTGAAAACGATCGGCTACCTCTACAACTCGGGCGAAGCCAACTCCGTGTCGCTGCTGGCCGTTCTGAAGGTCGAAGCCGAAAGGGCCGGCCTGAAGGTGGTCGAATCTGCCGCGACCAAGTCTGCCGAAGTGCAGGGCGCTACCCGCGCGCTCGTCGGCCGTGCCGATGCGATCTACGTTCCGACCGACAACACGATCATTTCCGCGCTGGAAGGCGCTGTCGCCGTTGCCGAGGAAAGCAAGTTGCCGCTCTTCACCGCCGACACGGATTCGGTTTCGCGCGGCTCGATCGCGGCACTTGGCTTCAACTACTACGATGTCGGGAAGCAAACGGGCGATATCGTCGTTCGCATCCTGAAGGGCGAGAACCCGGGCGATATCGCGGTCAAGGTTGCCGCCGGCAGCGATCTCGTGGTCAACAAGGGTGCGGCCGTCAAAATGGGCGTGACCCTGCCGCAGAGCGTTCTCAGCCGCGCCACCAAGACGATCGACTAAGCCCTATCGCCCGGAACAGAGTGACCGGCCGCCTCCCGTTTGCACGGGAGCGGCTGATCGTATTAAAAATCTGGTTTCGCAGGGTGTGCGAAATACGAGAGAAGAAGGGGCAGGAGCCTTGAGTCAGATCGCATTCTGGGGAGCCGTGGAGCTGGGGCTGGTCTATGCCTTCGTCGCTCTTGGCGTGTACCTTGCCTTCCGTGTCCTGGATTTTCCGGATCTGACAGTCGACGGCTCGTTTCCTCTGGGCGCTGCGGTTACGGCGGTTCTCATCATCGCTGGCGTCAATGCGTGGCTGGCGGCTGCGATCGCGATGGCGGCGGGTGCCGCCGCGGGCATGGTGACGGCACTTCTCAACGTTCGCTTCAAGATCCTCAACCTGCTCGCGTCGATCCTGACGATGATCGCGTTGTTCTCGGTGAACCTGCGCGTCATGGGCAAGCCGAATGTCGCGCTGATCAATGCCGATACGATGATCAGCCCGTTCCTCGGCCACGGTCTCAGGGATTTTTACGTCCGGCCGCTGTTCGTCGGCATCCTTGTTCTGATCGCCGTCATCGTGGTCTGGCGCTTTCTTGAAAGCGACGCAGGTCTGGCGATGCGTGCGACCGGAGCCAATGCCCGCATGGCGCGGGCGCAGGGCGTCGATACCAGCCGCCAGATCTATCTCGGAATGGCAATTTCGAATGCGCTGGTGGCGCTCGGCGGCGCGCTGTTTGCTCAGACAAACGGCTTTGCCGACGTGACGTCAGGTGTCGGTACCATCGTCGTCGGCCTGGCGGCTGTGATCATCGGCGAGACGCTGCTCGGGCGGCGCGGGTTGCTGATTGCGCTGATCGGCTGCGTGCTCGGTTCAATCCTCTATCGCATCGCTATCCAGCTGGCGCTGTCGACCGACGTCATCGGCCTGCAGGCCTCGGATCTCAATTTCGTGACGGCGGTCCTGGTGACGGTGGCGCTCGTCCTTCCCCGCCTTCGCCGCGGAGGGGCCGCATCGTGATCAACCTCAAAGACGTGAAAGTCGTTTTCGGCAAGGGAACGCCGTTGCAGAAGCAGGCGCTGAACGGCGTCAACCTGATGATCGAGGAAGGTTCGTTCGTTACCGTCATCGGCTCCAACGGTGCCGGCAAATCGACCTTGCTCGGGGTGCTTGCCGGCGACGTGCTGGCGAGCGAAGGCGAGGTACTGATCGGCCATACCGACGTGACACGCAAGCCGACGGCGGCGCGCGCCGGGCTTGTCGCTCGTGTCTTCCAGGATCCGCTGACCGGCAGCTGCGGGGCGCTGTCGATCGAGGAAAACCTTGCGTTGGCCGCTCGACGCGGCGAACGGCGTGGACTTTCTTCGGCGCTCGGGCCGAAGCGTCGCGAGCATTTTCGCGAGCGGATCGCCGAGCTCAATCTCGGCCTCGAAACGCGCATGAAGGACCGCATGGACCTGTTGTCCGGTGGGCAGCGTCAGGCGGTGTCGCTTGTCATGGCGACGCTTGCGGGCTCTGAAGTGTTGCTACTTGACGAGCATACCGCCGCACTCGACCCCGGCATGGCGGAATTCGTCATGGGGCTCACGCAGAAGATCGTGTCGGAGCGCAAGCTGACGACGCTGATGGTGACGCATTCGATGCGGCAGGCACTGGACTACGGCCATCGCACCGTGATGCTGCACGGCGGCGAAATCGTCCTCGATGTCAGCGGCGACAGCCGCAAGACGCTTCAGGTCGAGGATCTGATTGCGATGTTCCGCAAGATGCGCGGGCAGACGCTGGATGACGACGCGCTGTTGATTGGCTGATCCGAGGCTCGCATCAGCGTGCTTGCGTGAACAGGACCTTCGCAGCGAAGACCGAAAAGACGCCGGCAAAGGTATAGTCCATGCCGCGCAGCACCTGCCTGTTGTTCTGCAGCCAGCCGGAAAGCCAATCGGCGGCGAAGACGACGGCGGCGTTGACTGGCATGCCGATCAGGATGAAGCAGAAGCCGAGGAAGAGCAGCTTGTGTGTGACGGCGGGATCGCCGGCGCTGACAAACTGCGGCAGGAAGGTCATGAAGAAGATGATGACCTTTGGGTTCAGGAGATTGACCCAGAAACCGGACGAAATGTTTGCCAGCGGCGTTGCCTTCGTCTCTTCGACCTTCTTGATCGACAGCTTCGATCCGAAGCGGATCGCCTGAACGGCAAGCCAGAGGAGATAGGCGGCCCCGCCCGTCTTCAGGATCAGGAAGGCGGTCGGCGAGGCGGTAATCAGCGCCGAAATGCCGAAAGCGACCAGCATGGTATGGACCACGATGCCAAGGCTTGTTCCGAGGACGACGAAGAGTGCTGCCTTCTTGCCCTGCGCCAACGCGCGGCTGATCGACAGCGTCATGTCGGGACCGGGCGTTGCGGCAAGCAGAAGCGTTGTCGCGGCGAAGGCGAGCAGCGTCGGAAGGTTCGGCAGGAAATTCATGGTGCACCCTGAAAACCGGATAGGAAAGCAAGCTCTCATATCCGGCTTTGGCAAAATGTCCAATCAATCCTCGGCGTCGAGGAAGGCCTTGAACTTGTCGGCATAATCGGGATGCCAACGCGACAGCGGCGGGCGGTTTTCGATGACGTCGCCGGCGGCCCAGGCCATGCGGCGCTCGTCGGTTGGGCGGGTCACGTCGTTGTCGGGGCAGAGGATGTAGAAATCGCCGCGGGCGAGGCTTTCGATCATGAAATCCACCGTCTGTTCCGGGGTCCAGGCGGCGGCTGGCTTCTCGGCTCTGTCGCCTTTGGTCAGGCCTGTGAAGACGAAGCCGGGGATCAGCAGGTGCGCGGAGATGTTTGCGCCGTCGGTGTTGCGCAGTTCGTGCTGCAGTGCTTCGGTGAAAACCTTCACGCCTGCCTTCGAGAGGTTGTAGGCCGGGTTGCCGGGCGGGGTGGTGATGCCCTGCTTGGAACCGGTGTTGATGATGAGCCCGGGTTCGCCGTGCGCCAGCATATGCGGGCCGAAGGTGCGCGTGCCGTTGATCACGCCAAGCAGATTGACGCCGAAGATCGAGTCCCACTCGGCCTGGGCACTGAAGATCGAAGTGTCGGGGCCGATGCCGGCATTGTTCATGAGCACATGTACGCGACCGAAGCGTTGAATGACGGCACGCTCCAGCGCCTCCAGCGAAGCCTTGTCGGCGACGTCGCTTTCGACGGCCATCACATGCTCTTCTCCCGATATCGCCTTCAGCTCATCGGCGGCCGCAGCCAGGCGGTCGCCGCCAAGATCGGCAATGACGACACTCATGCCGGCGATCGCGAAGTGCTTGGCCGTGGCAAGCCCAATGCCGGAGGCGCCGCCGGTGATGACCGCGACGTTGGATGGCTTGATGATGTCTTGAATATTCGTCACGGGCGTAGCCTCTCCTCGAGCATTGTTCGGACGCTGGCAGATATGGGTTCCCATCTTGCGCTGTCAAACCCAATCCGAAGCGGGTCAACGGATGCCGTTCCCCTTGCGTCGCGCGCCAATCTCGCTAAAAGTGCCCGCGACACCGGGCTTTGCGGGTCTGCCGCTCGCCCTCATGCAACGGACCTCATCATCATGGCATCTAAAAAAGACGTGAAGAAAGTCGTGCTAGCCTATTCCGGCGGCCTCGATACCTCGATCATCCTGAAGTGGCTGCAGACGGAACTCGGCGCTGAAGTCGTGACGTTTACGGCCGACCTCGGACAGGGCGAAGAGCTGGAGCCGGCGCGCAAGAAGGCCGAGATGCTCGGCATCAAGGAAATCTACATCGAGGATGTGCGCGAAGAGTTCGTGAAGGACTTCGTCTTCCCGATGTTCCGCGCCAATGCCGTTTACGAAGGCGTCTATCTGCTAGGCACGTCGATCGCCCGTCCGCTGATCTCCAAGCACCTGATCGACATCGCCAGGAAGACCGGCGCCGACGCAATCGCCCACGGCGCAACCGGCAAGGGCAACGACCAAGTTCGCTTCGAGCTCTCCGCTTATGCGCTCAACCCCGATATCAAGATCATCGCGCCGTGGCGCGACTGGGCTTTCAAGAGCCGTACCGATCTGCTGGCTTTTGCCGAGCAGCACCAGATCCCTGTCGCCAAGGACAAGAAGGGCGAAGCGCCGTTCTCCGTCGACGCAAACCTTCTGCATTCGTCTTCCGAGGGCAAGGTTCTCGAAGACCCGGCTCAGGAAGCGCCTGAATACGTGCATATGCGCACGATCTCCCCGGAAGCTGCTCCCGACAAGGCGACCGTGATCAAGGTCGGCTTCGAGAAGGGTGATGCGGTTTCGATTAACGGCGTTCGCATGAGCCCGGCGACGCTGCTGGCCGCGCTCAACAACTACGGCCGCGACAACGGCATCGGCCGCCTCGACCTCGTCGAGAACCGGTATGTCGGCATGAAGTCACGCGGCGTCTACGAGACGCCCGGCGGCACGATCCTTCTGACGGCTCATCGCGCCATCGAATCGATCACGCTCGACCGTGGCGCGGCGCATCTCAAGGACGAGCTGATGCCGAAATATGCCGAGCTCATATATTACGGCTTCTGGTTCTCACCGGAGCGCGAAATGCTGCAGGCCCTGATCGACAAGAGCCAGGAGCATGTCGAAGGCGAAGTGACGCTGAAGCTTTACAAGGGCAACGTCATGGTCACCGGTCGCGAAAGCCCGAAATCGCTTTATTCCGACAAGCTGGTCACCTTCGAGGATGACCAGGGCGCCTACGACCAGAAGGACGCTGCCGGGTTCATCAAGCTCAATGCGCTGCGCCTGCGCACGCTGGCCAAGCGCAACCTGACGAAGTAAGCGACGCGGTCGCAGCGCAAATACCCTTCAAGCTCTCAAGGCCCGCCGTCGTGCGGGCCTTCTCATCAGCTATTCGTTATATGCGGCAGCGACGTGCAGCGCCGCGAGGCGCGGACGAACCAGACGTAGCTCGCGACCGAGATCAACGCCATTGTCGGGATCACGGTGCCGAAGGCGATCAGCGGCATGCCGATCAGGGAAGCCGCGACGCCGCCCGCAAAGCCCCCACCCATCTGTATGAAGCCCATCATGGCCGATGCCGAACCGGCGATATGCGGGAATGGGTAGAGCGCGGAGGTCGTCATGTGCGGCGTGAGAAAGGCCAGACCGAATGCGAGGAAGGCGATCGGCACCATGATCGAGAGATAGGACGGCGTGACGAATTGGACGGAGAGCGCAATCAGTATGCCTGCAAGAGCGAGCAAACCGAGGCCGACGCGCACGGAGCCGTCGCCGCCAAGACGAGGCGCGGCGTGGCGCAGGCATACGGAACCAAGGAAATACGAGCCCGATTGCATCAGCATGCCGAGACCGAAGTCGGTGGGCGAAAGGCCTACGACCTTGATCAGGATGAAGGGAAGCAGCGTTGCCTGCGCATAGAGCGCGCCGACCGAGCCGCCGAGAACGAGCGATGCGGCAACGAAGCGGCCTTCACGCGCAAGCTCACCATAGGCCGAAACCAGCGGCCCGGGACGGATCCGGCGCGGATCCGGCACGCTGGTCTCGCGCATGAAGGCGAGTACGGAGAGGCAGATCAGCAACCCGAAGCCGATAAGCATGAAGAACACCGATTGCCAACCGAAGTTTGCAAGCGCCAGCCCGCCGACGGTCGGCGCAATGGCTGGGCCAATTGCGATCATGATGCCAATCAGGTTCATGATGCGTGACGCTTCGGCACCGGTGAACTGGTCACGGACTATGGCGCGCGCCACGGTGATCCCCACCGACGCGCCAATACCCTGGATCAGGCGACCGGCCAGTAGCCATTCGATGTCTGGCGCAAAGGCAGCGAGCAGGCTGCCGACTACGTATATGCCGATAAAGAGCAGCGTTGCCGCCCGCCGCCCGAAGGCGTCCGACAAGGGGCCGGCCAGCAGCTGGGCTACTGAGAAGCCGGCAAAATAGAGCGACAGCGTCATCTTGATCGCGGCGTCCGTTGTGTGGAACGCACTGACCAGTGCTGGCATGGCAGGCGTGTAGATCGACATCGAAATCGGGCCGATAGTGGCTAGCAGCGCGCCGAGGACGCTCGTTCGCCGCTCGCTCATCCGGAATGGGGACATGGGGGCACTGGTCTCCATGGGCACCGGCGGTGCGGAAAGGGAAGGGCTTTCCCTTTTGTGGCCGAAGGTGGTTGATACAGCAATTCAAAAATCTGATGAGTCGTGCTTGCGGCTTGACGGGGATGGGGGAACGCATAGTCTGCAAACGTCGCCTCCGGAGTATAATCGATGACGCAATCTTTGCTGGCGGGCGCCTTCCTGGCCGCCCTTCTATACGTGCTCATTCCCGGCCCGGCGTTTCTTGCGCTGCTTGGCATCGGCGCCGGGCAGGGACGCCGCGCCGGCGCCCAGTTCGTCTGCGGGCACCTGGTGGGAGACGTGCTTTGGGCTTCGCTGGCGCTGGTCGCGATCATCGGCGCAAAGACGATCGGCACCTTCGTGTTTGATGCGCTCGGCCTTCTCTGCGGTTTCTATCTGGCCTGGATCGGCTGGAATGCCTTTCGTGCGAAGCCGAAGGGCGATGGGCAGGCGCTGATGACGGTTGATCGGCCGTTTCGCCGCGGCCTCATTTTCGGCGTCACCAATCCGAAGGGCTATCCCGTGGCGCTCGCGACGTTCACTGCGTTGGTGGCGGGTTCAGCGAGCGCGCTGCAGTTCCAGGCGCTGCCAGTCCTGCTTGCGGTCTCTTTCCTTGGCTTCATCGTTGCCGACATGATCCTGATCACCGTCGTAGGTACAGGTGCGGTGCGACGATTCTACCGCTCGCACGAGCGGCTGATCGTGCGCTGCTCCGGCGTACTTTTCATGGGATTTGCGGCGCAGGCGCTTTTTCACGCAACTCCCGGCCTGCTTGGTTGGCGCAAAGCCTGAGCTCAGACGTCGAGGAAACTGACGATCGATTTCAGCGTCTCGACCGTCTCGGGATCTCCTATCGACATGGCGACCTGCAGCTGGTCCTTGTAGTAGTCGCGGAAATTGAAGCTTGTGCCGTCGGAGACGCCGGAGAGGTCGAGGATGTCGCCGGCCGGATCGATCGTGCGCATCGGCAACGGTTCGGAGATTGCCGCGAAGGTGTCCTGGTCGATCGCACCGGTGTTGTAGCTCTGCCGCGCATAGTTGCGCAGTTCACTTGGGCTGATAGCCGAGAAATCCGGCTCGTCGGTGCTGACGTCGTTGACCTGAAATACTGTCAACACGCGCTTCGCGGGCTCGAAATGGTCTTCAGGTTTGTTATAGGACTTCTGATTGTTGGAACTACTTCTGAAAAGAAAATTTGGCGAAGACCGCATAGAAATGATTTCCATAGCGAATGTCCAGTTGTGAAGATGATGCGTAAAAATACCCTGCGTTGCGATCTTCCGTCAATCGTTAACGATTGGTTAATTCATATGCACCATTTGTTGTGGTGCATTTTCTGTAGTCCGCGTCACTCGCAGTCTCGGTCAAAGTGACCGGATGCCCGCAATACCAATCGCACCGAACCATCCCTATATTGCCGATTCAGTCGCTTGCCACAAAGGATGCCAGCATGCCTTCCACACCAGAATTCAATCCGGCGCTCGTCAACTGGAACGGCCTGCATGGCCTGCCGCGCTTCGAGGCATTCGATGACGGCGATTTCGCTGCCGCCTTCGATGCGGCGCTTGCCGCGCACGAGCGGGAGATCGACGAGATTGCCGGCAATCCGGCCGAGCCGACGTTCGAGAACACTGTCGTTGCCCTGGAAACTGCGGGCGACGCGCTTTCGCGGGTGTCAGCGCTTTTTTGGAACCGGGCGGGGGCTCATACCAACGACACGATCCAGGCGCTCGAGCGAGATATCTCGCCGAAAATGTCGCGGCACTATTCCAAGATCGGGATGAACGCGGCACTGTTTGCGCGTATCGATGCACTTTGGGAAAAGCGGGACAGCCTTGGTCTGACCCTGGAGCAGACGCGGGTGCTTGAGCGTCATTGGAAAGGCTTCGTCAAGTCCGGCGCGAAGCTTCCCAAAGCCGAGCAGGAAAGGCTTGCAGGCATCAACGAAAAGCTTGCAGGACTTGGCACGCAATTCGGCCAGAACGTTCTGGCCGATGAAAAGGGGTGGGCGCTCGTCCTTACGCAAACCGATCTGGCCGGAGTGCCCGATTTTCTCAAGGATGCGATGGCGGCAGCTGCGCGCGAGCGCGGCGAGGACGGCAAGTTCGCGGTGACGCTGTCGCGCTCGATCATTGAACCCTTCCTCACATTCTCGGATCGCCGCGATCTGCGCGAGCAGTCCTTCGAGGCCTGGGCGGCGCGCGGCGCAAACGACGGCCCGACGGACAATCGCGGCGTTATCGGGGAGACGCTTGCGCTGCGCAACGAGGTCGCGACCCTTCTGGGTTACGGCAATTTCGCCGAACTGAAGCTCGACAACACCATGGCGAAGACGCCGGAGGCTGTGAACCACTTGCTGAGGCAAGTCTGGGGAAAAGCGGTCGAGCGGGCGAAGGAAGAAGAAGCCGACATCGCAAAGCTGATCACGCAGGAGGGCAAGAACCACGACGTCATGCCTTGGGACTGGCGGCACTACGCCGAGAAGATCAGGGCTCAGAAGTTCAACTTCTCAGAAGCCGAGCTGAAGCCTTATCTGCAGCTCGAGAAGATCATCGACGCCTGTTTCGAGGTCGCCGGCCGGCTGTTCGGCATTCTCGCCGTCGAGAAGAAAGGCGTCGCGGCCTATCATCCCGACGTGCGGGTATTCGAGATCCGCGACCGCGACGACAAGCTCGTCGCCCTTTTCCTGGGTGACTATTTTGCCCGGAGCTCGAAGCGCTCCGGAGCGTGGATGAGTTCGTTTCAGTCGCAGCATAAGCTGCCGCTCAAGGACGGCCGGACCGGCGAACTGCCGATCATCTACAACGTCTGCAATTT
Source organism: Rhizobium sp. P1_C7 (assembly GCF_056406295.1). NCBI lineage: Bacteria > Pseudomonadati > Pseudomonadota > Alphaproteobacteria > Hyphomicrobiales > Rhizobiaceae > Rhizobium > Rhizobium sp. P1_C7. Next base: position 76,058 of record NZ_JBFUAL010000006.1, on the reverse strand, counting down.
TGCGAAGCCCGCTGAGGGCAAGCCGGCACTGCTATCGCTCGATGATGCGCGGACGCTGTTTCACGAGTTCGGCCATGCCCTGCACGGCATGCTGTCCGACGTCACCTATCCCTCGGTCTCCGGGACCGGCGTCTCGCGCGATTTTGTTGAATTGCCTTCACAGCTTTACGAACACTGGCTGACCGTGCCCTCGATCCTCAAGCAGTATGCCGTGCATTTTGAAACCGGGGAGCCTATGCCGCAGGCGCTGCTCGATAAGGTGCTGGCGGCGCGGACCTTCAATTCGGGCTTCAATACGGTCGAGTTCACGTCTTCTGCGCTTGTCGATATGGCCTTCCACACCCGCAAGGCAGTCGATGATCCGATGGCTGTGCAGGCTGAGGTGCTGTCCAATCTCGGCATGCCAAAGTCCATCGGCATGCGCCATGCATCGCCGCACTTCCAGCATATCTTCTCCGGCGGCTATTCGGCTGGGTATTATTCCTACATGTGGTCCGAGGTCCTCGATGCCGACGCATTCGCCGCGTTCGAGGAAACGGGAGATGCCTTCAATGGCGACATGGCGCAAAAGCTCAAGGACAACATCTACTCCGTCGGGGGCTCGATCGATCCGGAAGATGCCTACAAGGCATTCCGCGGCAAGTTGCCGAGCCCGGATGCAATGCTCGTCAAGAAGGGACTTGCGACCTTCGAGGAGCTTTCCGGCAGCGACGCCTGAGGCTTCTGCAAGGGCTCAGTGTAACAAAACTGTCGCCCAAGTTTCGGAAAACCGTCATGCCAGCTTCAAGGCAATGACATGACGGGCGCCGTAGGCTGGTTGCGGGAGATTCGCTCCCGAACTTGCAAGCCGGATAAGCCTTGGCATGACACTGACCGATACGACCCGCCGACGTTTTCTCACCTCCATGGGAGCGGTCGGCGGATTTGCGGTGGCAGGGCTCGCGATGCCCTACTATGCGCGCGGCTCATCCAGCCGTCCGCTCTTCACATCAGGCGTCCAGTCCGGCGATGTGGATGCCAACTCGGGCGTGATCTGGACGCGAGTCGACAGGCCATCACGGATCCACGTCGAGTATGCGACGAGCGACAGATTTTCCAACACGGTGCGCGTCGCGCCGATCGACGTCACGCCCGAGACCGATCTTGCGGGCAAGCTTTTGCTGCAAGGGCTTCCGGCGGATCAGGAGGTCTTCTATCGATTCCGGGCAGCGGACCTGCAGGATGTGAACAGCCTTTCGGATCCCATCGTCGGGCAGTTCCGTACCGCACCCCTGCATCGACGGGCAAACCGAGCAGCTGACGGTTCGGCTGATGGACAGGAATGATACCGAACTCTGGCGTGTCGTTCTCGATCCCGATATCGAGTTAACACCATGCATGTCTCTCATTCCGGGCTCCCCCCTTTCGCAATGACGAAAAACACTGTATGAGCCCGCCAAACGAAATTGGCGCCTTCTCCCAGCGCGGCGCCCCAGCCTCAGAGATCTAAACATATGGCACTTCGCAACATCGCGATTATCGCGCACGTTGACCATGGCAAAACGACCCTGGTTGACGAGCTTCTGAAACAGTCCGGCTCGTTCCGCGAGAACCAGCGCGTTGCAGAACGCGTCATGGATAGCAACGAACTGGAAAAAGAGCGCGGCATCACGATTCTTGCCAAGGCAACCTCGGTCGAATGGAAGGGCGTGCGCATCAACATCGTCGACACCCCCGGCCACGCCGACTTCGGTGGCGAAGTCGAGCGTATCCTGTCGATGGTGGACGGCGCGATTGTACTAGTCGATTCCTCCGAAGGCCCGATGCCGCAGACGAAGTTCGTCGTCTCCAAGGCGCTGAAGGTCGGCCTTCGCCCGATCGTCGCGATCAACAAGATCGACCGTCCGGACGGTCGCCACGAAGAAGTCATCAATGAAGTCTTCGATCTCTTTGCAAGCCTCGATGCAACCGACGAACAGCTCGACTTCCCGATCCTCTACGGTTCCGGCCGCGATGGTTGGATGAACGTCGCGCCAGAAGGCCCGAAGGATCAGGGTCTCGCACCGTTGCTCGACCTCGTGCTCAGCCATGTTCCAGAGCCGACGGTTGCCGAAGGCCCGTTCACGATGATCGGCACGATCCTCGAAGCCAACCCCTTCCTCGGCCGTATCATCACCGGCCGTATCAATTCCGGTTCGATCAAGCCGAACCAAGCCGTCAAGGTTATCGGCCAGGACGGCAAGCTGATCGAAAATGGTCGTATCTCGAAAATTCTCGCCTTCCGCGGTATCGAACGCACGTCGATCGATGAAGCGCATGCGGGTGACATCGTTGCAATCGCCGGCCTCTCCAAGGGTACGGTTGCCGACACGTTCTGCGATCCTTCCATAACCGAGCCGCTGACCGCGCAGCCGATCGATCCGCCGACCGTCACCATGTCCTTCATCGTCAACGACAGCCCGCTCGCTGGCACCGAAGGCGACAAGGTGACCTCGCGCGTCATTCGCGACCGTCTCTACAAGGAAGCCGAAGGCAACGTCGCGCTGAAGATCGAAGAAGCTGAGGGCAAAGATTCCTTCTACGTTTCCGGTCGTGGCGAATTGCAGCTCGCCGTTCTGATTGAAACCATGCGCCGCGAAGGCTTCGAACTTGCCGTGTCGCGTCCGCGCGTCGTGATGCACCGTGACGAAAACGACCAGCTGATGGAGCCGATCGAAGAAGTCGTCATCGACGTCGACGAAGAGCATTCCGGCGTCGTCGTGCAGAAGATGTCCGAGCGCAAGGCAGAGATGGCCGAGCTGCGTCCTTCGGGCGGAAATCGCCTTCGTCTGGTGTTCAACGCACCGACCCGCGGCCTGATCGGCTACCAGTCGGAACTCCTCACCGACACGCGCGGCACGGCTGTGATGAATCGTCTGTTCAAGGAATACCAGCCTTTCAAGGGTGAAATCGGCGGCCGTACGAACGGCGTTCTGCTAGCCAACGCTGCCGGTGAAGCTGTAGCCTACGCCATGTTCAACCTGGAAGATCGCGGCCCGATGATGATCGAGCCGGGTGAAAAGGTCTACATGGGCATGATCATCGGCATTCACTCGCGCGACAACGACCTTGAAGTCAACGTTCTCAAGGGCAAGCAGCTGACCAACATCCGCGCTGCCGGCAAGGACGAAGCCGTCAAGCTGACGCCGCCGATCCGCATGACGCTCGACCGCGCGCTCTCCTGGATCCAGGACGACGAGCTGATGGAAGTGACGCCAAAGTCGATCCGCCTGCGCAAGATGTATCTCGACGCAAACGATCGCAAGCGCTTCAGCAAGGCCAAGTCGGCTTAAAGCCAATACGGTCCTTACAGACTTGAACCCCCGGCCATCGCGCCGGGGTTTTTTATTTGTGTGCTGTTCCGAATCCTGCTTGTCGCAATAGTTAAAAAAGCGTTAACTTTCAGCTGCAGTCCACATGTTAAGTCTGTGGGCAATTGGCCGGAATGCGCTGGTGCGTATGGTTAATTGTCGGCAAGAGGACCAGAGTAAGCGTTATGAAGACGTTGTCGATCGATGTTCGGCGGGCCGAGCCGCAGGATTCCCGAGCCATTTCGGAGGTGCATCGGCTTGCGTGGCAGCATACCTATGCGGGCATCATTCCGCACCGCGCGCTGACGCAGATGATCGAGCGCCGCGGCGAAAGCTGGTGGCGCAAGGCCACGCGCGGGCCGGCAACACTGCTTGTTCTCGATGTCGCCGGCTGCGTTGCAGGCTACGCGACCCTTGGTCTCAATCGTGCTCGTGCCCTTCCGCAAGAGGGCGAGATCTACGAGCTGTATCTTCGACCGGAATATCAGGGCATCGGCCTTGGGCACATGCTGTTCGGCGAGGCGCAACGCCTTCTGAAGTCGCTGGGCTGCAACGGGCTTGTGGTCTGGTGCCTCGAAGAAAATGAGAACGGCGCAGAATTCTATCGCAGCCATGGCGGCGCCGACTATTGCGAGGGAATCGAAACCTTCGACCACAAGCAGTTGAAGAAGATCGGCTTCATCTGGAATTGAAGCGGCGCACAGGCGTCCGGACTGCCTTTTGCGGCGAGCCGCGCAAAACTTCATTCACCTTTGCTGACGTGCCGTGTTGCGTCGCGGCATGAAACCGATTATCTGGCTGCGAACAATCACGTCGCGGGAGTATCGCATGCGCATCGACGCCGTTTCCATTGGCAAGAACCCACCTGAAGACGTCAACGTCATCGTTGAAGTGCCGGTTGGTGGTCACCCGATCAAGTACGAGATGGACAAGGAAGCCGGCACGCTGGTCGTGGACCGCTTCCTCTACACGCCGATGACCTATCCCGGCAACTATGGCTTCGTCCCACATACGCTGTCCGAAGACGGCGATCCGATCGACGTCTTGATCGCCAGCACCCGTCCGCTCGTCCCGGGTTGCGTCATCAACGTGCGCCCCATCGGCGTTCTGAAGATGGAAGACAATTCCGGCAAGGACGAGAAGATCATCGCCGTTCCGTCGCCCAAGCTGACGATGCGCTATGACAAGGTCAAGGACTACACCGACCTTCCTGAGATCACGGTGAAGCAGATCGAGCATTTCTTCGAGCACTACAAGGACCTGGAGCCCGGCAAGTGGGTGAAGATATTTGGCTGGGGTGATTCGAAGGAAGCCGGAGCCCTGATCCTCGAGGCGATCGAACGCGCCAAGAAGGAGAAGGCCTGATCACAGGCCTGAAACAGCATTCAGCTTTTTGATCAAATCCTCCGGGTCGCCGTCGATCCGGAGGATTTTTTTGCGTGATGTGTCACCCGATTCGAGGCTGACGGAAGACTTGGCGAGGCCTAGAGTCTTTGCGACGAGGGCGATCAGTGCCTTGTTCGCCTTGCCCTTCTCGGGAACCACGCTCACACGCACTTTCAGGTGCACCCTGCCTTCGGCATCCAGCTCGACACCATCGATCGCGTCACGCCCGCCGTTCGGTGTCAGCCTGACGGTGATCAAGAGGTGAGCGTCGAATGCCGTCCAGGGGCGGCTCAAACAACCAACGGGACGATCGTGTTCCACATCAGCGAGCGCAGGAAGAAGATGATGAGCAGCAGGATGATCGGCGAAATGTCGATGCCACCGAGATTCGGCAGCACGCGGCGGATCGGCCGGAGCGCCGGTTCGGTCACGTTATAGAGGAACATGCCGACCGAATTGACGAACTGGTTGCTGGAATTGATAACGTTGAACGCATAGAGCCAGGAGAAAATTGCACTGGCAATCAGCACCCAGGTGTAAAGATTCAAAGCCAAATCAATGGTTTGAAAAACGGCAATCATCGCAGTCTCCAGTTCGTTGTTGACAGACATGTAGACATTGGCGACTAAACGGGCAAGTGCCGTGTGTAAACACGTCGTAATTCATGTTTAACAGGCGCGCCCGGCAGCGATGCGTTGCCGGTTCCTTGGAAAGCTCCCATGTCCTTTTCAGCCAGCGGAGACCGGTTTGCCGCGTTCAGGCACTCGTCCTACACGCGTTTCTTCTATGCGCGGTTTCTTCTTTCCTTTTCGCAGCAGATCGTCAGCGTCGCGGTCGGCTGGCAGATGTACGACCAGACAGGTAGCGCGATCTATCTCGGCCTGATCGGGCTTGTACAGTTCCTGCCGTCGCTGATTTTGATCCTGATCACGGGCTCGGTCGCGGACCGTCACAATCGGCGGGCCATTGCTGCCGTCTGCTCGCTCGTAAGCGCCCTGTGCACACTGGCGCTGCTGGTCATGACCATGACGGGCACGTTCTCGCCGATCCCGGTCTTCGCCGTGCTTCTGGTGTTCGGCATCGAGCGCGCCTTCATGTCGCCGGCCGTTCAGTCGCTGGCGCCGAACCTGGTGCCGCCGGAGCATCTGTCGAATGCAATTGCCTGGAACTCCTCCTCGTGGCAGCTTGCGGCGATCACAGGTCCGGTGCTCGGCGGCTTGCTGTATGGCATCAATGCCCACACCGCATATGTCGTTGCGGTCGTCTTCGCGGGGCTGGGTGCGGCATTGCTCTACATGATCCCGAAGCCGATGCAGAAGACCACGGGAGAGGCGAAAAGCTGGGACATGATCCTCGGCGGCTTCCGCTTCATCCGCGCCGAGAAGGTCGTGCTCGGGGCCATTTCGCTCGATCTTTTCGCCGTGCTTCTCGGCGGCGCCACGGCGTTGATGCCGATCTTTGCGCGAGACATCCTGACGCTCGGCCCGTGGGGGCTGGGCCTGCTGCGGTCGGCGCCAGGCCTAGGCGCGATTGTGATGGCCATCCTGCTTGCCTGGTATCCGCTGAAGCATCGCGCCGGAATCTATATGTTCATCGGCGTCGCATTGTTCGGTCTCGGCACCATCGTCTTCGGATTTTCGAAGAGCACGGAGCTGTCGATCGCGGCGCTCGCGCTGATGGGTGCGGCAGACATGATTTCCGTCTATGTCCGCGAAAGCCTGATTGCGCTCTGGACGCCGGACCAGCTGCGCGGCCGAGTGAACGCCGTCAACATGGTCTTCGTCGGCGCCTCCAACGAGCTCGGAGAGTTCCGCGCGGGAACCATGGCCTCGATATTCGGCGCGGTTCCGGCGGTGATCATCGGGGGCATTGGAACGCTGGCCGTTGCCGCCATCTGGGCGACAAGCTTCCCACAACTGCGCAAGATCGATTCGCTCGACGCGCCACAGCGCGAAGAGCAGGCCTGAACAGCTTGCTCTGGCGGTCAGGGCGAGATCAGCACCTCTGCCTCGATCTCGACAGGAAAATTCAGCGGCAGGCCGGCTACGCCGATCGCCGAGCGGGAGTGATGCCCGACCTCCGGGCCGAACACTTCCAGGATCAGCTCGGTAAATCCGTTGATGACGGCGGGGGGATTGGCAAAGCGCGGCGCGCAGTTGACCATGCCCAAAACCCGGCACCAGCCTGTGATGCGATCGAGACTGCCCAGTTCGCGCTTCAGGCTGCCGAGCATGGCGAGAGCCACCTTTCGCGCGGATGCCTTTGCCTCTTCCACCGAAACGGTATCGCCGACGGCGCCGAACGGCCCGGCCGGCGATCCGTCGCTGTTTTGCGGACCGTGGCCCGAAATGAAGGCGCGGTTGCCGCGCACGTTCACCCAGGGAAATGGCAGGACCATGTTTGACGGAAGTTTCAGGGGCTGGGGCAGGACCAGACCCATGGAGGCGAGCTTCTGTTCGTAATTCGACATGGTGTTCCCCTGATGTGGCTGCGGTCACTGCTGCGCCATGGGACGCAACCGTTAGGCCGGATCGTGGATTGGAACGCTTGCTATTGAACTGTGAAAATCAGTCGAGGCCTGATTTTAGCATGGCGCGATGCGGTGCGCACCTATGACGAAAGGACTGCTTTTGCAGCTGGGGCGGCCCTTGCCGACTTGCCCTCGAACACGATGTCGAGGAACTCGTTGAGCCACGCCTTGAGCGGCGAATCGAAGAGCATCCGGCCTTCGAGGTGCTCTCGACCCTGCTGCGCGTTTGGCAGAATGAAACGATGGGCACCGTGGACGACCCAGCGGTGCATCATTGCCCGGGTCAACTCCGCGTGAAACTGCAGGCCCCAGGCATGGTTATTGTAGCGAAACGCCTGATTCTGGTAGGCGTCGCCTGCTGCCAGAAGCTCCCCGCCGCGTGGCAGGTCGAAGCCCTCGCGATGGAAGTGATAGACCATCTTCGGCCAATGCATCAGCATGCGGCCTTTTTCGGTGGTGTGCAGCGGATACCAGCCGATTTCGGTCGAGCCGTCGTCGTTCGGCTGCACCCGGCCGCCGAGATTGCGCACCAGCATCTGCGCGCCAAGGCAGATGCCAAGGAAAGGCCGTTTTTCCTTGAGCGGCACATCCAGCCAGTTGATCTCTGCCTTGACGAAATCATCCGGATCGTTGGCACTCATCGGGCCGCCGAAGACGACGGCGCCTGCATGGCCGGCGAGCGTGGACGGAAGTTTGTCGCCGAGCACCGGGCGGCGGATATCCAGGGCGAAGCCCTTCTCGACCAGCAGTTGACCCACTCGGCCGGGGCTCGAGCGCTCCTGATGCAGAACAATCAGGATCGGGCGGTCGCGCATTGTCGGAAGGCAATCAGTCGGCATCGTCCTGCACCACTGCGACGTCGGTCACGCGCCTTGCCGCCTCCTGTCGCTTCTGGATCCGTTCGCGCGCCGACACGCCGAGAAGCTCGGCGATACGCCAGATCGCGTCGTCTTCCATCTCGCTGCGTTCCCCATCGGCATAGACGATGTCCCAGAGCACGCCGATCAGCTCGAGGCGCTGCTCGGTGTTGAGATGACGCTTCAGGTCTGATGTGAAGCGGTAATAGTCGACGGCGTCACTTTCCGCTTCCTGACCGGCCGCGATCAGCGCGTCGAGCTGCTTGCGATCGAGACCGTACTGGTCTTTCAGCAGCTTGCGCAGCCGCTTCGTCTCGCTGTCCTTCACCTGCCCGTCGGCTTCCATGACCTGCATACAGAGCGCGGCCACGGCGATGCGCGGATCGTCCGGCGCGAAGCCCCTTTTTGAATTGTCTGCGGTGAGATTTTGAAAGAATGCCTGGAAGCGTTCGAACATACGGGTCCTGTTTTGATCTAGAAGAGGCGAAGCCGTGTCTTGGGTTCAGGCTCAGCCGCCGGGTTGCGGACGCCCGGATCATCCGGTGGTCCGCCAAAAAATGGGCGTGTTTCCGGAGTGGCGCCGGAGGTCTGCCGGGTGGATGTTGCCGGGGTCACTGCGGCCGGGCGTGCCGCCTCGGCGATGGTTGCCGCGCGCTCAAGCTCGATGATGCGGTGGTCGTTCGCCGGGCTTTCAGGGCGGGTTTCGCGCACCGGCGGCAACGTCTTCAGCGCACGGTCGATCGAAATGACCGAGCCGTCCTCGACAGGGCCTTCGACCTGCCCAAACGGAGCTTTCCAGACAAAGGCGTCGAGCTGCCCCGTGACGGGCGATAGCGGTAGCCACTTGTCGGACACAAAGCCGTCGGCAACCCAGGCCGGATCGCGCGGCGCCTTCAGTGCCTGCGCGAGCCAGTGCCGAACGCGGCCCTGATCGCCGGTCTCAGCCTCTTCAATATCGGCCAACAACAAAAATGCGGCTTCACGCGGCTCGATCCGCGCGGCGGCCTCGGCCTTGGAGCGGGCCTTGTCAAAATCCTGCGTGTCGAGAGCGGCCTTTGCGACGACGAGAAGAGACTCGATGTTGTTGGGTCTCAAGTTCTCGAGCCGTTCGCTGCGCTTCAGGCGGTCGGCTGCCGAATCGCCGCTGCGGGCGCGCACATAGGTCTGGCCGATCTCCGGATGCGGGCTGGCTTTCCACGCCTGCTCGAGAATGGATGCCGCCTTGCGCAGCTTGTCTTCGCGGAACAGCGCCTTTGCCGCAACGATGGCTGCGGGCTCGAAATCTGCCGACAGCTTGAGCGCATGCATCGCGTCGTCACGCGCGCCCGCCGGATCGTTTTCGAGCTTCTCCGTCGCTCGGGCGGTCAAAAGCACTGCGCGCAGCCGGTCGGCCTCGGGCTTTTCGAAGACGCGGGCGGCCTTCTGCTGTTCGAGGAGGCGGAGCGCATCATCCCAGCGGCCGGCCTGGCTGCGGTATTCGAGCGTCGCCTGGGCAGCCCAAGGGAGATAGGGAGCGTTGTCCGCGGCCTTTTCGGCATATTGCCGGGCGGCTTCGTTGGCACCGAGTCGTTTGGCCTCGAGGTAGAGACCGCGCAGCCCGAGTTCGCGGGTTTCCGGATCGCTGGCCATCGCTTCGAACTTGGCGCGCGCCTCGTCGTGGCGGCCTTCGATCAGGGCTGCCTGCGCTTCAAGAAGAGCGATCAGAGGTTCCTGATCGGCGCGAATAAGGCCACGCGAACGCGCGGCCATCTTTCTGGCCAGCAGAGCGTTGCCCGCACCTGCCGCTATCAGGCCCGTCGATAGCGCCTGATAGCCGCGGTCGCGCTTGCGGGCGCGGAAATAGCGGGTGACGGAATGCGGCGAGGTCCAGATGACACGCGCAAGCCACCATAGCACCATGACAGCCGCTATCAACGCTATCAGTGCACTTGCGGCGACGATCAGCCTGGTTTGATACAGCTGGCCTTCCCAGATCAGCGAGAGATCGCCGGGGCGATCAGCCAGCCAAGAGAAACCATAGCCGAGAAGGAGTATCAGAAGGGCGAATACGATGAGTCTGATCACGCCTCAGCCCTCCTTGCCAGTGCCGGAGATCGCTTTCGACAGGGCACTGCCGACAAGGTCCTCGACGCGAATGCGCGCTTCGAGCGACTGCTTGAACGCCGCCGATGCCAGTTTGGCCGAAGCGGGCAAATCGTTCCATTGCGCAGCGGCGCCCGGAAGATCGCCGTTCTTCACCTTGTCCTCCATGCGCGCGGCAATGGCCTCGACACTGTCACCTTCGATATTGCCGACCGGCCGGACCTTCACAAGCGACTTTGCGCTCGTCATCAGGCGGTCGGACCAGCTCTGGTTCGGATCGGTCTGATTGACCGAATCGACGATCGCTGTGGCGACATCAGGCACCTGGCGGATGAGTTCGGCACGTGAGGGCACGCCGGTCTCGGCAAAATTGCGAAGGTCGACGACAATCGGATCGTCGGGAGAGACGCCAGCGTAGGTATCGAGCTCGGAAACAAACGGGCCACCACGATCGATCGCGGCCTTGAGCGCCGCCGCGGCAATCGCCTGGGCGACCGCAACATCCTGCCGTGGTTCGTTCAGTTTCTTCTCTGCTTCGGCAAGGCGCTTCTCGATGTCGACCCCGCTTGATGCCCGTTGCTCGGTGGCCTGCGAGACTGTGGCGCGCAGCTGGTCGATCTGACCGGTTAAATCAGCAATCTTCTGATTGAGTGCGTCGACAGTGGTGGTGTCTGCTCCGGCAGCAGGTGTCGGCGCCGGCGCTTTTGCCGCTGATTCCAGCGCTGCCAGGCGAACCTCCAACGCTTCATCGGGTCCGGCCGGAGGCGCGGCTGCGAGGTTGGATACCGATCGCTTCAATGCCTCGACTTCCGCGGAGAGATTGCCCACATCGACCGACGGCGGCTGGCTGCGTGATGTACCTGGCAGATAGCCCGCATATTGCATGGCGCCAGCGCCGGCAAGTGCGATCAACCCACCGACGATGCCGGCTGCAATCAAGCTGGATGTATTGCCGGATCCCCTGCCGCCTTGAGGACGAGGCTCGTCCAACGGAGGCTCATCGGCGGTATCGGGAGTGCTACCAAGCGGAGGGAGCGCGACTTTGTCTACGTCCTCCTTGGCGTGGGCCCCGGCTGCAAACGGCACATCCGGGGCGACCGGCGACTGAACGTCTTTTTCGGTATTGTTGGCAGAGGCAATTTCCTGCGCATCCAGATCGATCGTGACCGGTCCTTCGGTACTCTTCGAATGGCGTGGCGGATTTCCTGGTGCCATGAGACCCTCTTATTCCTGCATTGGTTTGAAACTAGTCAGTGATGCCAGCTAAGGAAAGAGGTTAGATAAAATTTGGGCACAAAAGCGCTCAAAGGAGCGACAAAAGGCTCCGTTCTTCCGGCATTTCGGCGATGGCTATATTTTCCCGCAGCGGCGCGGGAATGGCTGCGGCGACGGCGGCGCTCAGGCATAGCAGGCGAATGCCTGCGATTACATCCTGACGCGTTCGCATTCCGGGGAGGCCGAAAAAGCTCTCCGCCGTCTGTCGCGAATAGAAGAGTATCGAATCTGGTCGCTGCTCCGCAAGGATCGTCTGAAACCAGGCAGCGTCAATTGGAAACGGCTCCATGCGATAGCACTCCGCGACAGTAATGTTCAGGCCGATTTCGCGGGCGCGGGCTTCGAACGTTTCGGCGCGCGGAAATCCGGCCAGATAAAGGACCCGATCGCGACCGAGGCTTGCGATCGTGTCGGCAAGATCGGCACCGCTGCCGGACGACGCGACGACAGACCGGAATCCCGCTGTTTTGGCTTCATCCGCCGTCGCCTCGCCCACAGCATAGAGCGGGCGCTGGACATGAAATGCGATCGCGTCCTTCCGTTCAGTGATTGCGCGAATGGCTTCGGCGCTGGTGACCGCGATCGCGCCATCGGTCCGCGCCAGCCCGTCGAGAGCCGCACCCACATCGTGAACCGGGTGCGACAGGGGAAGCAACAGCGGTTCGTGTCCCATCTCGCGAAGGCGTTCGGCGGTGCGCTTGCCCGAATGCAGGGGACGGGTCACGAGCACGCGCATGGCGTTGTCAGCTCCAGTCTTCAAAGAAGACGCTGCCGGCGCGTGCGCGGATGTCCTGTCCGGCCCGCGTGCCAAGAGCAACCGCGTCGCGCCGATGGCCATCGATGGTCACTGCGTGCTGGTTGCGTCCGTCCGGCGTGATGATCAGGCCGGAAAAGCGGATCAGGTCGCCTTCGCAAACCGCATAGCCGCCGATGGGGGTCCGGCAGGAGCCGTCGAGGGCGGCCAGAAAGGCACGCTCGCAGGAGGCAGCGTCGAAGGTCCTGATGTCGTTGATGGGGCCGAGCAAAGCGTCGATGCGGGAGTCGCCGATGCGGCTTTCGATGCAGATCGCGCCCTGCGCCGGTGCGGGCGGGAAGGTATCGGCATCGAGTATGTCGGTGATCACATCGACCTTGCCAAGGCGCTTCAGGCCGGCAAGCGCAAGCAGCGTAGCGTCGACCTGACCCTCCTGCAGCTTTCTCAGCCGGGTATCGACCAATCCGCGAAACGTGATGACCTTGATGTCGGGGCGCATGCGGCGGATCAGCGCCTGCCGGCGGAGCGACGAGGAGCCGACAGTTGCGCCATGCGGCAGGTCGATCAGCTTCGGCGCCGTGCGGCCTATGACGGCATCACGGATGTCTTCGCGCGGCAGGTAGGCCGAGAGATACAAGCCGTCCGGAAGCCTCGTCGGCATGTCCTTGGCGGAGTGGACGGCGATATCCAGATCGCCCGCCGCGAGCTTTTGCTCCAATTCTTCGGTGAACAGACCCTTGCCGCCGATCTCGGCGAGCGAACGATCGGTGACGCGGTCGCCCTTCGTCGTCAGGACGACGATCTCGAACATTTCTTCCGGCAAACGATGCGCCGCCATCAGCCTGTCGCGGGCTTCGTGAGCCTGGGCAAGGGCCAGCGGGCTGCCTCTGGTGCCGATCCGGAAAGGTTTTGTTTGCATCCGCATTGATCCGTTGTTACCGGAGTTCCTCGTAAACAGGTTTAAGACCCTTCGCAATCAACGATCAGGCTTCATGGCTCGTTTTCTACGCATCCTCGGCATCGAAACAAGCTGCGACGAAACCGCCGCGGCCGTCGTCGAACGGGGTGCCGACGGCGTACCAACCGTACGCTCCGACGTGGTGTTGAGCCAGCTTGAAGAACACAGCGCCTATGGTGGCGTCGTGCCTGAAATTGCAGCGCGCGCCCACGTCGAAGCGCTCGATACGCTGATCGACGAGGCATTGAAACGCGCCAATGTGTCGCTCTCCGGTATCGACGCGATCGCTGCCACCTCCGGGCCCGGCCTAATCGGCGGATTGCTGGTCGGCCTGATGACGGGCAAGGCGATCGCAAGGGCCTCCGGCAAGCCGCTCTATGCCGTCAACCACCTTGAGGGCCATGCGCTGACGGCGCGGCTGACGGATCGTCTCCCTTTCCCCTATCTGATGCTGCTGGTTTCCGGGGGCCATACGCAGCTCATCCTCGTGCGCGGTGTCGGCGACTATGAGCGTTGGGGCACGACGATCGACGATGCGCTCGGCGAGGCCTTCGACAAGACGGCGAAGCTGCTCAGTCTGCCGTATCCCGGCGGCCCGGCCGTGGAGAGCGCCGCGAGGGACGGAAATCCGGATCGTTTCGTCTTTCCCCGGCCGCTGGTCGGTGAGGCGAAACTCAATTTTTCTTTCTCCGGGCTGAAGACGGCCGTGCGGCAGGCAGCGACCGATATTGCGCCGCTGACCGACCAGGATGTGGCCGATATCTGCGCCTCGTTCCAGAAAGCGGTCTCGCGTACGTTGAAGGATCGTATCGGCCGCGGGCTGGAGCGATTCAAGACTGAGTTTCCAGATGTCGAAGGCGAACCGGCGCTGGTCGTCGCCGGGGGCGTCGCTGCCAATCTTGAGGTACGCGGAACCTTGCAGGCGCTGTGCGACAAGAACGGCTTCCGCTTCGTCGCGCCGCCCCTGAGGCTTTGCACCGACAATGCCGTGATGATCGCCTGGGCCGGACTGGAGCGCATGGCCATCGGCATCGAACCGGATGATCTCGACGTGCAGCCGCGTTCACGCTGGCCGCTCGATTCCAGCGCGGAGACATTGCTCGGCTTCGGCAAACGGGGGGCGAAGGCATGAGTGAGAAAATTGCGGTTGTCGGCGCGGGCGCCTTTGGCACGGCACTGGCGGCGGTCATTGCGCTGGCGGGCCGACATGCTGTGACGCTGGTCGGACGCGATCCCGCGCTGATGGCGGATCTGAAGGCCGAGCATCTGCACGACTCGGTTCTTCCCGGCATCGAACTGCCTGAGGCGTTGGAATTTTCCGCAGAGGCGGATGCCATCAGCGATGCCGGAATCGTGCTCTTCGCGATGCCGTCGCAGGCGCAGGCGGATGCCGCTCGCCAGTATGCGCCCTACCTCGCCAAGGATGCCGTTGTCGTCACCTGCGCCAAGGGCATCGAGAAAACGACGGGCAACCTCTTGACCGACATGCTGGCGGGCGCGCTGCCGGGGCATGCGATTGCGGTCCTTTCCGGCCCCGGCTTTGCGGCTGACATCGCCAGGGGATTGCCAACCGCCATGGTGGTTGCCGCCGAAAACGCAGAGATCGCCGAGCGATTGGCGCAGGCGATTTCGGGTAGGACGTTTCGCCTTTATCCATCGTCGGACCGAATCGGCGTGCAGCTCGGCGGCGCGTTGAAAAACGTGCTTGCCATTGCCTGCGGCATCGTCGAAGGCGCCGGCATCGGTAACTCGGCCCGTGCCGCCCTGATTGCGCGGGGGCTCGCGGAAATGTCGCGCTTTGTCGCCGCCAAGGGCGGACAGGCGGATACGGTGAGCGGCCTCTCCGGCCTCGGCGATCTGGTGCTGACCGCGACGAGCCATCAATCGCGCAACCTTCGCTTCGGGATTGCGCTTGGCCGCGGCGAGACGCGCGATCCTTTGCGAGGCGAACTTGTCGAGGGTGCGTTCGCTGCAGCCGTCGTTTCGCGGCTGGCGAAATCGCTCAGCATCGACATGCCCATTACCGATGCCGTTTCCGCCATCATCGAGAGCAAGCTCGGCATTGCCGAGGCCATCGATCAGCTGATGACACGTCCGATCACCACCGAATAGGAGAACTGACAATGCTTTTCGCTTTTGTTTGCAAAGACAAGCCAGGTTACCTGAACGTTCGGATGGACGCGCGGCCTGCGCACGTCGAGCACCTCAACAAGCTCAATGCCGAAGGCACGCTGAAGATGGCAGGTCCGTTTCTCGATCCCGAGGGCAAGCCCTGCGGCAGCCTCGTGATCGTCGAGGCGGACTCGATCGAAGCCGCGACGGCGCTTGCGGATGCCGATCCCTACACCAAGGCCGGCCTCTTCGAGAGCGTGGAGATCAAGCCGTTCAACTGGGTCTTCAACAATCCGGGGGCATGAGCGTGGCGCACTGGCTTTACAAATCCGAACCTGCTGCCTGGTCCTGGGAACAGCAGAAGGCTGCCGGCGAAAAAGGCACGGAGTGGACCGGGGTTCGCAACTATCTGGCGCGCAACAACATGCGGGCAATGCAGATCGGCGACAAGGGTTTCTTCTACCACTCCAATGACGGACTTGAAATCGTCGGCATCGTCGAGGTCTGCGCGCTGTCGCATCCGGACTCGACGGCCAAGGACGATGCCCGCTGGGACTGCGTCGATATCCGCGCCGTCCGCGACATGCCGACACCCGTCACGCTGAAGGATGTGAAGGCGAGCGAGGCGCTGTCGAAGATGGCGCTGGTGACGTCGATGCGGCTTTCGGTTCAGCCGGTGACGGACGAGGAATGGCTCGAAGTCTGCCGCATGGGCGGGCTCGACAACCCGCCGCGCTGATCAGTGTTGAGGACCGATCCGGAAACCTTCATCCGTAGCAACACGAGCCCGATGGCGCCGCCGCATGTTCCGGAGATCCGGCTGCATCTGGCGAGCGAAGCACACGAGCTATGGCTGAAGACAGAGGAAGAGTTGGCTGAAATCGGCCTTCCGCCGCCGTTCTGGGCCTTTGCGTGGGCCGGCGGGCAGGGACTGGCGCGCTACATTCTCGACCAACCCGACATCGTCAGCGGCAAGCGCGTGTTGGATTTCGCCAGCGGCTCCGGTCTGGTGGCGATTGCAGCGAGAATGGCGGGAGCCCGCCATGTGCTCGCCGCGGATATCGATCCGTGGACCGAAACCGCGGTGCGACTGAACGCCGGTCTCAATGGCGTGGAGCTCGGCTTCACCGGCGAGGACCTAATCGGCAGTGCGGTGGATCAGGATGTGCTGCTGGCTGGCGACGTTTTTTACGACCGCGACCTCGCGGCGGCTCTCGTGCCGTGGCTCGTACGGCTTGCTGCCGATGGCGTCACTGTTCTCGTCGGCGATCCCGGGCGTGCGTACCTGCCGAAGGATCGCCTTGAGGCTTGCGCGGTGTATGAGGTTCCGGTGACGCGGGCACTCGAGGACAGCGAGGTCAAGAAGACCACCGTCTGGCGTTTCCGATAGCGAATGTTCAGGGCCTGATGATGCAGACGCCGCCCTCGTAGGAGCAGCTGCTTCCCTTGGCCGCGACGTCGATGACCTTGGCCATCGGTGCGAGCTTCACCGCCCGCTCAGATCCATAAAGGCTGTAGCCGCTGCCGCCGATATACGTGCCGCCGTTTGTCTCATAAGCAAAGGACGACCCGGAATAGGTTCCGCCGGGACCTGCTCCCTGGGCGGGTTGAACGACGATTACGACATTGTTGCGGGTATAGCTGGTCGATGGCGAGTAGAAGCGCTTGAGCAGACGGTTGCGTTCGTGGCCGCGGCCGAAACTGTCGTAACCTCCAGCGAAGTGCGCGCCCCTGAAGCGCGCGGGACTATTGCTCCATCCCCTGTTGTGTCCGAATACGGAGGGGCCGCGGTGGCCGAATAAGGAGGGGCCGCTGTGGCCGAACCCGAACCCATTGTGGCGCTGGAACGAACGACCGCCGAAATCGCCGGCGGCCGCAGGCAAGGCGATGAGTGCTGCAATGGCGAGCGAAACAAGTTTCGAAGAGGTCCTCAACATCGCGTCGATCTCCGGAAATCCGATGCTTAACAAAACGTTAACGCGAAAATGCGCCAAAAGCAGCGGGATGTCCACCAAACGTTGCAAAATCCTGCACGAATGGCGGCGAAGGAGGTGAGTTTGATCGCTATGGCGGTCTCGTCAAGACGCAAATCGATTAAATTCAGACGGCGAAGCAATTATACTTGTCGTTAGGGGTTTCCGTGATTAAACGTCGCCGTTGATGCAACGCACACATAGCTTTTTGTCAATCGTGTGGTTGCCTTTGGATGCTTCCTGGATCCCAGGAGCGCAGAAAAGACGCCGCGAGGTTCTGATGGCGAACGTGACAAACAATCGGCCCCTGTCGCCGCATTTGCAGATCTATAAACCAATCCCCACCATGGTCATGTCAATCCTCCACCGTATCACCGGTGGTGCACTCTATGTCGGGACGCTGCTGATCGCCTGGTGGCTGATCGCGGCCGCGACGGGACAGGCCTATTACGACTGGGTCAACTGGATCCTCGGCAGCATTGTCGGCAAGCTCGTGCTGCTTGGTTACACATGGGCGTTGCTGCACCACATGCTCGGTGGGCTGCGCCACTTCATGTGGGATCTCGGCCACGGGTTCGAGAAGGAATTCTCGACCAAGCTGGCCAAGGCAAATATCATCGGATCGCTCTGTCTGACCGCTCTGGTCTGGGTGATCGGCTTTATCATTCGCTTCTGAAGGTTGGTCTCATGGATATGCGTACCCCGTTGGGTAAGGTTCGCGGCCTTGGCTCGGCCAAGGAAGGCACTGATCATTTCTGGCGCCAGCGCGTGACCGCGGTCGCCAACGTGCCGCTCTTCATTTTCTTCCTCGTCTTCATGATCGTTCACGCCGGCCAGCCCTATTCCGAAGTGGTTCACTCGCTGTCGAACCCGTTCGTCGCTGTCGTCATGGGCCTCATGGTCATTTCCGGCATCATTCACATGAAGCTCGGAATGCAGGTCATCATCGAGGACTATGTGCACGGCGAGGTTGCCAAGCTCGGCCTGCTGATGCTGAACACCTTCTTTTCGATCCTGGTGGCGGGGCTCTGTCTCTTTGCCATTCTGAAAATTGCATTCGTAGGATAACCGTATCATGGCACCGACTTCATCCGCCCAGAATGGGAAGGCCTACAAATACGTCGATCACTCGTATGATGTGATCGTCGTCGGCGCCGGCGGCGCTGGACTTCGCGCCACGCTCGGCATGGCCGAACAGGGTTTCCGCACGGCCTGCATCACCAAGGTATTCCCTACACGCTCGCACACGGTCGCAGCACAGGGCGGCATTGCCGCCTCGCTGCAGAACATGACGCCCGACAGCTGGCAGTGGCACCTCTACGACACCGTGAAGGGTTCCGACTGGCTCGGCGACGTCGACGCCATGCAGTATCTGACCATGGAAGCGCCGAAGGCGGTCTACGAGCTCGAGCACTACGGCGTGCCTTTCTCGCGCAACGAGGAAGGCAAGATCTACCAGCGGCCGTTCGGCGGCCACATGCAGAACTTTGGCGAAGGCCCGCCGGTACAGCGCACCTGCGCCGTTGCCGACCGTACCGGCCACGCCATCCTGCACACGCTCTACGGCCAGTCGTTGCGCAACAACGCCGAATTCTTCATCGAATATTTCGCGCTCGACCTGATCATGTCGGAAGACGGCAGCCGCTGCACCGGCGTCGTCGCCTGGTGCCTCGACGACGGCACGATCCATCGCTTTGCCGCCAAGATGGTAGTGCTGGCGACCGGTGGTTATGGCCGCGCCTATTTCTCGGCAACGTCCGCCCATACCTGCACCGGCGACGGCGGCGGCATGGTGGCACGAGCAGGCCTGCCGTTGCAGGACATGGAATTCGTTCAGTTCCATCCGACCGGCATTTACGGTTCGGGCTGTCTCATCACCGAAGGCGCGCGTGGCGAAGGCGGTTACCTCGTGAATTCCGAGGGCGAACGCTTCATGGAGCGTTACGCACCTTCGGCCAAGGACCTTGCCTCGCGCGACGTCGTTTCGCGCTGCATGACGCTGGAGATCCGCGAAGGCCGCGGCGTCGGCAAGGCCAAGGACCACATCTTCCTGCATCTGGACCATCTGGATCCGGCCGTTCTGCACGAGCGCCTGCCTGGCATTTCCGAAAGTGCCAAGATTTTTGCTGGCGTCGACGTAACGCGCGAGCCGATCCCGGTTCTGCCGACCGTCCACTACAACATGGGCGGCATTCCGACCAATTACTGGGGCGAAGTGCTGAACGCCGACAGCAACAATCCGGAACGGATCATTCCCGGCCTGATGGCCGTAGGTGAAGCTGGTTGCGCCTCGGTCCATGGCGCCAACCGCCTCGGCTCCAACTCGCTGATCGACCTCGTGGTGTTCGGCCGCGCCGCTGCCATCCGTGCCGGCGAGGTGATCGACCGGGCGTCGCCGGTCCCGCACCTGAACGTTGCGGCATGCGACAAGATCATGGACCGCTTCGACAGCCTTCGACACGCCAGCGGCGGCACGCCGACTGCGGTGCTGCGTGAGAAGATGCAGCGCGCCATGCAGGAAGATGCAGCCGTGTTCCGTACGCAGGAATCGCTCGAATCCGGCTGCCAGCGTATTTCAGCCATCTGGCAGGAAATGCGCGACATCAAGGTCACCGACCGCTCGATGATCTGGAATTCCGACCTTGTCGAAACGCTCGAGCTGCAGAACCTGATGGCCAACGCCATCACGACGATCTATGGCGCCGAGGCCCGCAAGGAGAGCCGCGGCTCGCATGCCCGCGAGGACTACACGGAAGGCGCATTCGCCGGCCGCGACGACGTCAACTGGCGCAAGCACACGCTTGCCTGGGTCAACGGCGCCGGCGACGTCAAGCTCGACTACCGCCCGGTTCACACCGAGCTCATTGCAGAGGGTATCGATCCCAAGAAGATCGCTCCCAAGGCTCGCGTGTACTAAGAGGAACTGGACATGGTTGAACTCGCTCTTCCCAAAAACTCTCAGATGCGCGAAGGCAAGGTCTGGCCGAAGCCGGCGGGTGCGACGAACACCCGCGAATTCCGCGTTTACCGCTGGAGCCCGGACGATGGCCAGAACCCGTCGATCGACACGTTCTACATCGATGTCGACAGTTGCGGTCCAATGGTGCTCGACGGCCTGCTCTACATCAAGAACAACATCGACCCGACGCTGACGCTGCGCCGTTCCTGTCGCGAGGGCATCTGCGGCTCGTGCGCGATGAACATCGACGGCACGAACACGCTCGCCTGCACAAAGGGTCTCGACGACATCAAGGGCACGGTGAAGATCTATCCCCTGCCGCATCTGCCAGTCGTCAAGGATCTGGTTCCCGACCTGACGAACTTCTATGCCCAGCACCGCTCGATCGAGCCCTGGCTTAAGACGGTGTCGCCGGCGCCGGCCAAGGAATGGAAGCAGAGCCACGAGGATCGTCAGAAGCTGGACGGTCTCTATGAGTGCATCCTCTGCGCCTGCTGCTCGACGTCCTGTCCGAGCTACTGGTGGAACGGCGACCGCTATCTCGGCCCGGCCGTTCTGCTGCAGGCTTATCGCTGGCTGATCGATTCCAGAGATGAAGCAACCGGCGAACGCCTCGACAACCTCGAGGATCCGTTCCGGCTTTATCGCTGCCACACGATCATGAACTGTGCGCAGACCTGCCCTAAGGGCCTGAACCCGGCAAAGGCAATCGCCGAGATCAAGAAAATGATGGTCGAGCGTCGAGTTTGACGGATCGAAACGGGGGGCCGGGTTTGCGGCCCTTTCCTTTATTCCATCACGAACCCTTGATTTGTGCCGAATTGCACCAAATTCGCTCCGGGGTTGCCGACTTGCTTCCAGGATGACACAAATTCTCCTTGTTCCGGCTTGATTCAATACAGCCTTTCAAGATAATTCCGCCGTGATGGCACGGCAACTTCAGGGCAATACTGGAAAGATCAGGAGTATCATGATGCAGTTCAGACATATGGCGACAGGTCTCGTAGTCATTCTGTCGTTAGCTGGCTGCCAGCGCACCGCGTATAATGATGCCAGTTACAGTGCTGCTCCGGCGCCGTTGACGGCTCAGCCGGTTCCGTCTGTTCAGGGTGGCCAGCTTCCGCCGCCGTCCGGCTCCTCGCAGTTCCCTGCCGCTCCAACGACGACTGCGCCGGTGGCTGGTGGTCAACCGGGCGCAATGGCTTCGAACTCCATGGACGTCACCAAGGAATCGATGGTCGGTAGCTGGCGTGTCAACGGTTCGTGCGACATGTTCCTGACCCTGACCAACCTCGGCAGCGGATCGCGCGGCGGTACACGCGGCTGTGTCGGCGAGCTGACGGCGATGGGCTCCTGGGAAGTCTCAGGCAAGCAGGTACTTCTGAAAGACCGCAGCGGCAACCAGATCGGCAGCGTCTACAAGACCGCCGACAAAGCGTTCAGCGGTCAGACGAACACAGGGCAGCCGATCACTCTCAGCCGATAAGCGATACGGCGGGCTCGACCGCCGATCCTGCATAGGCGGACGTCTTTCATGCAACCGATGCCAGACTACAGCTTGAGCGTCAGCGAACAATTGAAGTCGCTGACGGCTTCGGGTGCGCTTCAGATCGATTCAGCCCAGATGCATGTGGCGAAGTGTCTGGACCGAGTGCTTTCCGAGTTGAAGCGGAAGCGGCCCGCGGCCAAGGCGAGCGCGCTCGGCTGGCTGTTCGCCGCAAAGAAGAAGCCCTCGGAGAAGATCAAAGGCCTCTACATCCACGGCAGCGTCGGCCGCGGCAAGACCATGCTGATGGACATGTTTTTCGCGATGGCGCCCTGCTCCAAGAAGCGGCGCGCACATTTTCACGAGTTCATGGCCGATGTGCATAATCGTATCGCAGCCCACCGCCTGAAACTGAAACAGGGCGAGACGAAGCAGGCCGACCCGATCCCCGTCGTCGCCGCGGCGCTCTATGACGAAGCCGAGCTCCTTTGCTTCGATGAATTCACGGTGACCGATATCGCCGATGCGATGATCCTGTCGCGGCTCTTTTCAGATCTTTTCCGGCGCGGCTGCATTCTGATCGCTACGTCCAACGTCGAGCCCGACAACCTCTACAGCGATGGGCTCAACCGCAGCCTCTTCCTGCCCTTCGTCGACATGTTGCACCAAACTGTCGATGTGGTTACCCTGGATTCGCCCACGGACTACCGGATGGAGAAGCTGGATAGCCAGCCGGTCTATCTGGCGCCCATCAATGACCATGCCGACATGGCAATGGATGCTTCGTGGATGCAGGCGCTGCACGGGCGCAAGCCGCATCCGATAGAGATCCCAATGAAGGGGCGTTCGATCCATGTCCCGCTCGCCGCCGACCGAATCGCGCGCTTTTCCTTCGCGGACCTCTGCGACAATCCGCTCGGGGCTGCGGACTTTCTTGCGATCTGCGAGCGTTTCGATGCAATCTTCCTCGATCACGTGCCTCTGCTGGGGCCGGAGAAGCGGAATCAGACCAAGCGGTTCATCATTCTTGTCGATACTCTCTACGATCAGGCGGTGCGACTTTATGTGTCGGCGGCGGCCATGCCGGAGAACTTGTTGACACAAGCGCGTGGTACCGAAGGGTTCGAATTCGATCGGACCGTGTCGCGGCTGTTCGAAATGAGGAGTGCGGAATACCTGGCGCTGCACCACGATAAGCGGGCTGCAGAGTAACGAGCTCGTCATAAAAATATTACGTTTACGTAAGAATTTTATCATCTAAACGATTGAAATTGCTCGCCGAGAAATAATCGGTTGCCATTTTTATGCTTTGGGTCTATGCGATTGCGGAATTGGGCGATGCCCCTCCGCGCGTCGCCTGACGAATTTTGATCGCAAAGGAAACAGCGAAATGGCGCGTAACAAGATCGCACTCATTGGTTCTGGCATGATTGGTGGCACGCTGGCACACCTCGCCGGCCTGAAGGAACTGGGTGACATCGTTCTCTTCGATATCGCCGATGGTATTCCCCAGGGTAAGGGCCTCGACATCGCGCAGTCCTCGCCGGTCGAAGGGTTCGACGTGAATCTCTCGGGCGCCAGCGAGTATTCCGCGATCGAAGGTGCCGACGTCTGCATCGTCACCGCCGGCGTCGCCCGCAAGCCGGGCATGAGCCGCGACGACCTTCTCGGCATCAACCTCAAGGTCATGGAACAGGTTGGCGCCGGCATCAAGAAGTATGCCCCTAATGCCTTTGTCATCTGCATCACCAACCCGCTCGATGCGATGGTCTGGGCGCTGCAGAAGTTCTCCGGTCTTCCGGCCAACAAGGTCGTCGGCATGGCCGGCGTTCTGGACTCGTCGCGCTTCCGCCTGTTCCTCTCCAAGGAATTCAACGTTTCCGTTCAAGACGTCACCGCGTTCGTTCTCGGCGGCCATGGCGACACGATGGTTCCGCTCGCTCGGTACTCGACCGTTGGTGGCATTCCGCTGACCGACCTCGTCACCATGGGCTGGGTCACCAAGGAGCGCCTTGAAGAGATCATCCAGCGCACCCGCGACGGAGGCGCAGAGATCGTCGGCCTGCTGAAGACCGGCTCGGCCTACTACGCGCCTGCAGCGTCTGCGATCGAGATGGCTGAATCGTACCTCAAGGACAAGAAGCGCGTTCTGCCTTGCGCAGCGCAGCTCACCGGTCAATACGGCGTCAAGGACATGTATGTCGGCGTTCCCACCGTCATCGGTGCGGGCGGAGTTGAGCGCATCATCGAGATCGACCTCAACAAGGCCGAGAAGGAAGCTTTCGACAAATCTGTCGCTGCTGTCGCCGGCCTGTGCGAAGCCTGCATCAACATCGCGCCATCGCTGAAGTAATCAGGCCGCGCGCTGACGCAATCCAAACAGGAATAGACCCATGAATATCCATGAATATCAGGCCAAGGCTCTGCTGAAGGGCTATGGCGCGCCGGTCGCAGAAGGTGTGGCGATCTTCTCCGCCGACGAAGCCGAAGCTGCAGCCAAGTCGCTCCCAGGTCCGCTTTACGTCGTGAAGAGCCAGATCCATGCAGGCGGTCGCGGCAAGGGCAAGTTCAAGGAACTCGGCCCTGACGCAAAGGGCGGCGTTCGCCTGGCTTTCTCGATCGAGGAAGCCAAGGTTCACGCCAAGGAAATGCTCGGCAACACGCTGGTGACCAAGCAGACCGGTGACGCCGGCAAGCAGGTCAACCGTCTCTATATCGAAGACGGCGCCGACATCGAGCGCGAGCTCTATCTTTCGTTGCTCGTTGACCGTGCGGTTGGGCAGGTTTCCTTCGTGGTCTCCACGGAAGGCGGCATGGACATCGAAACCGTCGCTCACGACACACCTGAGAAGATCATCAATGTCGCGATAGATCCGATAGCCGGCGTCACAGCTGCAAACCTTGCTGCGCTGACTTCGGCTCTGAAGCTGGATGGCGAAGCCAAGGCCGATGCCGAGAAGCTCTTCCCGATTCTCTACAAGGCCTTTGTCGAGAAGGACATGGCCCTCCTCGAGATCAATCCGCTGATCGTCATGAAGAACGGCCGCGTGCGCGTTCTTGACGCCAAGGTGTCCTTCGACGGCAACGCTCTGTTCCGTCACGAAGACGTCGTTGCGCTCCGCGACAAGTCTGAAGAAGACGAGAAGGAAATCGAAGCGTCGAAGTACGATCTGGCCTATGTCGCCCTCGACGGCAACATCGGCTGCATGGTCAATGGTGCCGGCCTTGCCATGGCAACGATGGACATCATCAAGCTTTACGGCGCCGAGCCCGCGAACTTCCTCGACGTCGGCGGCGGCGCTTCGAAGGAAAAGGTCACGGCTGCCTTCAAGATCATCACAGCCGATCCGGCCGTGAAGGGCATTCTGGTCAACATCTTCGGCGGCATCATGAAGTGCGACGTCATTGCCGAAGGCGTGATCGCGGCCGTCAAGGAAGTTGGCCTCCAGGTTCCGCTCGTTGTTCGTCTCGAAGGCACCAATGTCGAGCTCGGCAAGAAGATCATCAATGAATCCGGTCTCAACGTCATTTCGGCCGACGACCTGGACGACGCTGCGCAGAAGATCGTCGCAGCCGTAAAGGGAGCCTGAGACCTATGTCGATCCTTATCAACAAGAACACCAAGATCCTCGTTCAGGGTCTGACCGGCAAGACGGGCACGTTTCACACGGAACAGGCGCTCGCTTACCACGGCACCAAGATGGTCGGTGGCATCCATCCCAAGAAGGGTGGCGAGACCTGGACCGGTTCGAAAGGCGAAAGCCTGCCCATTTTCGCTTCGGTTGCCGAAGGCAAGAAGGTCACTGGAGCTGACGCTTCGGTCATCTACGTTCCGCCGGCCGGTGCTGCCGAAGCGATCCTCGAGGCCATCGATGCCGAAATCCCCCTGATCGTCTGCATCACGGAAGGCATCCCGGTTGCAGACATGATCAGGGTCAAGGCCAAACTCGACAAGTCCAAGTCGCGCCTGATCGGCCCGAACTGCCCTGGCGTCATGACGCCTGACGAATGCAAGATCGGCATCATGCCGGGTTCCATCTTCAAGAAGGGCTCCGTCGGGGTTCTCTCGCGTTCGGGCACGCTCACCTATGAAGCCGTGTTCCAAACCACCAATGAAGGCCTCGGTCAGACGTCGGCTGTCGGCATCGGCGGCGACCCGGTCAAGGGCACCGAATTCATCGACATCCTGGAAATGTTCCTGGCTGACGACGACACCAAGTCGATCATCATGATCGGCGAAATAGGTGGTTCGGCTGAAGAAGATGCGGCTCAGTTCCTTAAGGACGAAGCCAAGAAGGGCCGCAAGAAGCCGATGGTCGGCTTCATCGCCGGCCGTACCGCCCCGGAAGGCCGCACGATGGGCCATGCCGGCGCAGTCATCTCGGGCGGCAAGGGTGGCGCGGAAGACAAGATCGCGGCAATGGAATCGGCAGGCATTCGCGTGTCGCCGTCTCCGGCCCGCCTCGGCAAGACGCTGGTTGAAGTCCTGAAGGGCTAAGCCAATCTATATGCCCGGGCAGGAAGCGCTTTGGCCTTGCTGCCCGGTTTCGACCAAAACACGGAATGAGCCGCGGACAGGCGGCTGAAGACAGATGCGGCCGCCGATCGATGAATCGGCAAAATCACAAGAGTCAGGAGGCGGGCGGTAGCGTCCGCATGTAACCATGGCACGGCAAGAAGCCAACGAGCAGTTTCAGATCACCTCGTTTCTGGATGGCGCCAACGCTGCATATATCGAGCAGCTCTACGCGCGCTACGAAGACGATCCGGCGTCGGTCAACGAGGAGTGGCGGGCGTTCTTTAAGGCGCTGGAAGACAATCCGGACGACGTGAAGCGGGCAGCCAAGGGCGCGTCTTGGCGCAAGAAGAACTGGCCTCTGCAAGCCAGTGGCGATCTTGTTTCCGCGCTCGACGGCGACTGGGGCGTGATCGAGAAAGTCATCGAAACAAAGGTCAAGGCAAAGGCCGAAGCAGCTGGCAAGCCTGCCGACGGCGCCGACGTTCTTCAGGCGACGCGCGACTCGGTCCGGGCCATCATGATGATTCGCGCCTATCGCATGCGCGGCCACCTGCACGCCAAGCTCGACCCGCTCGGCATTGCCGCACCTGTGGACGACTACAAGGAATTGTCGCCGGAAGCCTATGGCTTCACCGCCGCCGACTACGACCGCAAGATCTTCATCGACAACGTGCTTGGCCTCGAATACGCGACCATCCCGCAGATGATCGGGATCCTCGAACGCACCTACTGCTCGACGCTCGGCGTCGAGTTCATGCACATCTCCAATCCGGAAGAAAAAGCCTGGATCCAGGAGCGCATCGAAGGTCCCGACAAGGGCGTCGCATTTACGCCCGAGGGCAAGAAGGCGATCCTGGCGAAGATCATCGAAGCCGAAGGCTACGAGCAGTTCCTCGACGTCAAGTTCAAGGGCACCAAGCGCTTCGGCCTCGACGGTGGTGAATCGCTTATTCCGGCGCTGGAGCAGATCCTCAAGCGCGGCGGTCATCTCGGCCTCAAGGAAGCCGTGTTCGGCATGGCCCACCGCGGCCGCCTGAACGTGCTTTCCCAGGTCATGGGCAAACCGCACCGCGCCATCTTCCATGAATTCAAGGGCGGTTCCTACGCACCTGACGAAGTCGAAGGTTCGGGCGACGTCAAGTACCATCTGGGTGCCTCTTCCGACCGCGAATTCGATGGCAACAAGATCCACGTTTCGCTGACGGCCAATCCGTCGCACCTCGAAATCGTCGACCCTGTCGTCATGGGCAAGGCGCGCGCCAAGCAGGACATGGGTGCCACCGTCTGGGATGGCGATACCATTCCGCTCAGCGAACGCTCCAAGGTTCTACCGCTTCTGATCCATGGCGACGCAGCGTTTGCCGGCCAGGGTGTGATTGCCGAAATCCTCGGCCTCTCCGGTCTGCGCGGCCATCGTGTCGCCGGCACGATGCACGTCATCATCAACAACCAGATCGGCTTCACCACCAATCCGGCCTTCTCGCGTTCGTCGCCCTATCCGTCCGACGTCGCCAAGATGATCGAAGCGCCCATCCTGCATGTGAACGGCGACGATCCGGAAGCGGTCGTTTACGGCGCCAAGATCGCCATGGAATTCCGCATGAAGTTCCACAAGCCTGTGGTCCTCGACATGTTCTGCTACCGTCGCTACGGCCACAACGAAGGCGACGAACCGTCCTTCACGCAGCCGAAGATGTACAAGGTCATTCGCGGCCACAAGACTGTGCTGCAGCTTTATGCAGACCGTCTCGTTGCCGAAGGGCTGCTGACCGACGGCGAAGTCGAGAAGATGAAGGCCGACTGGCGCGCCCGTCTCGAGCAGGAGTTCGAGGCAGGCCAGTCGTACAAGCCGAACAAGGCAGACTGGCTGGACGGCGAGTGGTCGGGCCTGCGCACGGCTGACAACGCCGACGAGCAGCGCCGCGGCAAGACGGCGGTGCCGATGAAGCAGCTGAAGGAAATCGGCCGCAAGCTTTCGGAAATTCCGGAAGGCTTCCATGCGCACCGTACCATTCAGCGCTTCATGGAAAACCGTGCCAACATGATCGCCACCGGCGAAGGCATCGACTGGGCAACGGCAGAGGCGCTCGCATTCGGCGCGCTCTGTGTCGAAGGCCACAAGATCCGCCTCTCCGGCCAGGATTGCGAACGCGGGACGTTCTCGCAGCGCCACTCGGTTCTCTACGATCAGGAAACCGAAGAGCGCTACATACCGCTTGCAAACCTGTCGCCGACCCAGGCGCGCTACGAAGTCATCAACTCGATGCTCTCGGAAGAAGCGGTTCTCGGCTTCGAGTACGGCTACTCCCTGGCCCGCCCGAACGCCCTGACCCTATGGGAAGCCCAGTTCGGCGACTTCGCCAACGGTGCGCAGGTCGTCTTCGACCAGTTCATCTCCTCGGGCGAACGCAAGTGGCTGCGCATGTCGGGTCTCGTCTGCCTGCTGCCGCACGGCTACGAAGGCCAGGGCCCGGAACACTCATCGGCTCGCCTGGAACGCTTTCTGCAGCTTTGCGCGGAAGACAACATGCAGGTTGCCAACGTCTCGACGCCGGCGAACTACTTTCACATCCTGCGGCGTCAGCTGAAGCGCGATTTCCGTAAGCCGCTGGTCCTCATGACGCCGAAATCGCTGCTGCGCCACAAGCGCGCGGTATCCGGTCTGGCCGAGATGGCGGGCGAATCCTCCTTCCACCGTCTCCTTTGGGACGATGCGGAGGTCATCAAGGATGGTCCGATCAAGCTGCAGAAGGACAACAAGATCCGCCGCGTTGTCATGTGCTCGGGCAAGGTCTACTTCGACCTTCTGGAAGAGCGCGAAAAGCGCGGCGTCGACGACGTCTACCTACTGCGCGTCGAACAGCTCTACCCGTTCCCGGCCAAGGCGCTCATCAACGAACTCTCCCGCTTCCGCAACGCGGAAATGGTCTGGTGCCAGGAAGAGCCGAAGAACATGGGCGCGTGGTCGTTCATCGACCCGTATCTGGAATGGGTGCTCGCCCATATCGATGCGAAATACCAGCGCGTCCGCTACACAGGGCGTCCAGCTGCCGCATCGCCGGCAACGGGGCTGATGTCCAAGCATCTGGCGCAGCTCGCCGCATTCCTCGAGGATGCGCTGGGCGGCTGAGGAATTGGCGGCGGCACATGTCTTTAAGGGACATATGCCGCCGCTTTCCGCATGACGTGGCCGGGGAGGAAATGGCCGCGATGACATGTTCGGCGGTCGTTTCGGTAGCGGACCACCAGGCGGCACAGCTCGCCGTGGCTGATCCGCTCCGGCCTCGGTTACCGTTTCGATATTTTGCCGATGCCCTCGATCATTCTCCGGCCGTCCGTCGCCGGAAACGAATAAAACGAACACAAGCAAATCAGGATTTGAACAATGGCCACAGAAATCCGCGTTCCAACTCTCGGTGAATCCGTCAGCGAGGCAACCGTCGGCACCTGGTTCAAGAAGGTCGGCGATGTCATCAAGGCCGACGAACCACTCGTCGAGCTTGAAACCGACAAGGTGACCATCGAAGTTCCAGCACCGGCTTCCGGCGTTCTTTCGGAAATCGTGGCGCAGGCAGGCGAGACAGTCGGTCTCGACGCGCTGCTCGGCCAGATCTCGGCCGGTGGTGCCGGCGCCGCTGCGGCTGCTCCGCCTGCCGCCCCCGTCAAGGCCGCCGAGCCGGCTGCCGCCGCTCTGGCACCGGTCGCTGCTGCAGCCTCCGCTTCGGCTTCCTCCGCATCGGTCTCGTCCATGCCGCCGGCGCCGGCTGCTTCGAAGATGCTGGCTGAAAACAGCATCTCGGCCGATCAGGTCGACGGTAGCGGCAAGCGCGGCCAGGTCCTTAAGGGCGATGTCATTGCCGCGGTTGCCAAGGGTCTCTCGGCTCCGGCTGCCGCACCTACGCCCGCGGCACCGCGCGGTCCGTCGACCGTCGAGGATGCAGGCCGCGAAGAGCGCGTGAAGATGACGCGCCTGCGCCAGACGATCGCCAAGCGCCTCAAGGATGCGCAGAATACGGCTGCGATGCTCACCACCTATAACGAGGTGGATATGAAGGCTGTTATGGACTTGCGCGCCAGGTACAAGGACGTCTTCGAAAAGAAGCATGGGGTGAAGCTCGGCTTCATGGGCTTCTTCACCAAGGCTGTCACCCACGCCCTGAAAGAACTGCCGGCTGTCAACGCCGAGATCGACGGCACCGACATCATCTACAAGAACTATTGCCACGTCGGCATGGCCGTCGGCACTGACAAGGGTCTCGTCGTTCCGATCATTCGTGACGCCGACCAGATGTCTATCGCCGAGATCGAGAAGGACCTCGGTCGCCTCGCCAAGGCTGCTCGCGACGGCACGCTTTCCATGGCCGACATGCAGGGCGGCACCTTCACGATCACCAATGGCGGCGTCTACGGTTCGCTGATGTCCTCGCCGATCCTCAACGCCCCACAGTCGGGTATTCTTGGCATGCACAAGATCCAGGAACGCCCGGTCGTCGTCGGCGGTCAGATCGTCATCCGTCCGATGATGTACCTGGCGCTCTCCTACGACCACCGTATCGTTGACGGCAAGGAAGCGGTGACCTTCCTCGTGCGCGTCAAGGAAAGCCTGGAAGATCCGGAACGCCTGGTTCTCGATCTTTAAGGAACAACAGGGCCGCGTGAGCGGCCCTTTTCGCCTCGGCCTCGGAACGCCCTATGTCGCTGGAACTTACCTATCTGCTCTGGAGTGCGGTGCTCGCTTTTGCCTATCTGACGGCACAGGCGGCAGCTTACCGTCTGCAGGCGGGCGTTAGGGATGCGAGCGGGACCCGGGACCATGAGCCCGAGCCGAACCTCCTCACAGGGCGCGCAGCGCGGGCACTCAGGAATTTTCAGGAAACCTACCCGATTTTCATCGCTCTGAGCGTGGTGACGATCGCCGCCGGCCGGTCCGACAGCTTCACGCACTGGGGCGCAAGCATGTGGGTCTGGGCGCGAGCTGCCTATCTGCCCGCTTATCTCCTGGGGCTCAGCCCCTACCGGTCGTGGATCTGGACGGTCTCGGCGATCGGCCTGATCCTGATCTTCGTAGGTATTGTTTGGTGAGGGGATGATGGACAGGTTTTCAACCGTGATCGCCGCTGCATTTCTGGTATCTGCTACCTGCCAGCCCGTCCTTGCTGCAGATTGCAAGCAAGCGAGTGCCGTCTATGCCGATCACGACGGCGCCTACGAGCTTCGCTTCACCCCGATCAATTCCGACGCCGCGGTGGCAAGCAATCAGTTCAAGCTGAGCGTGCTAAGGACCGCCCTCGTGTTCGATGGATACGTCATGCCTTCCGATGATCCGGTGCGTGCCGACGGTCTCGTCATGTTCAATTGCCCCACCGGCGATGCCACGACCGCGGATCTCAATGCCTGCACCATATGGCAAGGTACGGTTTACGGGGTAAACGCCAACGGTGACATCGACAATCTGCAGCCGGAAGGGGCCGATGCAGCGGACAAGGTCGTCCTGGCCGGTCTCGGGCCGGCAATCCGTGCTTCCGCCGTCTGGGGTGCCGGGAAGGCAACCGTTGCGCCCTGGGACGTATTTGCTTTCAAGGAGTGCGCGAAATGAGCGAAGGTCCCGTCCTGCTCGTGACCGGCGGAAGCCGCGGCATCGGTGCTGCCATCAGCCTGCTTGCCGCCCGCAAGGGTTGGCGTGTTGCCGTCAACTATACTGTCAACAAGGCAGCGGCCGATGCCGTTGTTTTTGAGATCGAAGCCAGCGGCGGCGAGGCATTTGCGATCCAGGGCGACGTCGGCAACGCCGCAGATATCATTGAGCTATTTGCGGCGGTCGATCGGCAGTTCGGGCGGCTGGACGGGCTCGCGAACAATGCCGGCATCGTCGATGTTCCGGCACGCGTAGACGAGATGTCCGTCGAGCGCATCGAACGGATGATGCGCATCAATATCACCGGCTCCATTCTCTGTGCCGCCGAGGCGGTACGCCGCATGTCGAACCGGCATGGCGGCAGGGGCGGTGCGATCGTCAATATCTCGTCGATGGCGGCGATCATCGGTTCGCCTTCGCAATATGTCGACTACGCTGCCTCGAAGGCTGCAATCGATACATTTACCGTGGGGCTGGCACGCGAGACCGCGACCGAAGGGGTGCGGGTGAACGCGGTGCGGCCGGGTGTCATCGACACCGAGATCCATGCTTCCGGCGGTCTGCCGGATCGAGCCCGCGACATGGCGTCGAGCATTCCGATGCAGCGCGCAGGAACGGCTGAGGAGATCGCCGACGCGGTGCTCTATCTTCTTTCGCCGTCCGCTTCCTATATAACGGGCGCGATTCTCAATGTTAGCGGCGGTCGGTGACCCCAAGGGCGGTGTGAACATGCAGTACGTTCTCGAATTTCTCGGCCTGATGGCCGTCTTCTCGATCTTCATCGTTGTGCCGGGCGCCGACTTTGCCGTCATCCTGCGCCAGAGCATCGTGCATGGTCGCCGCGCGGCCATGATGACCGGCCTCGGCATGGGCTTCTCTCTGCTCTTTCACATCAGCTATACGATCCTCGGCCTCGGCCTGATCGTGTCGCAGTCGCTGATGCTGTTTGCGATGATCAAGTGGGCCGGTGTCGCCTACCTTGTCTATCTCGGCATCAAGTCGTTCCGGGATCCGGGCTTCAACGTCCAGGAGATCGAAGTCACGGAAGACGATCGCAAACCGCTTTCGGCGATCAAGTGCCTGGGGATGGGCTTCATCACCAACGCGCTGAACCCGAAGCCGGTACTGTTCTTCCTGTCGCTGTTTTCGACGCTCGTCCACCACGATACCCCGACGCTCGTCCAGTTCAGCTATGGCATCGGCATGGCAACGGCGCTTGTCGCCTGGTTTGCCGGCGTCTCCGTTTTCTTCACCGTCAAGCCCATTCGCGACCGCTTCATCGCCAGCGGCAAATGGTTCAACCGCATTACCGGTGCCGCGTTGGTCGGTTTCGGTTTCCGCCTCGCGCTCGCCCGCACGGCTGACTAAGCAAAATACGAAAAGGAAAAGAATCCATGTCCTACGATGTGATCGTTATCGGAACGGGCCCAGGCGGCTATGTTGCAGCCATCAAGGCAGCCCAGCTGGGCCTCAAGGTCGCCGTCGTCGAAAAGCGTGCGACCTTCGGCGGCACCTGCCTCAATGTCGGTTGCATTCCGTCCAAGGCGCTGCTGCATGCTTCCGAAATGTTCCATCAGGCGGGTCACGGCATGGATGCGCTCGGCATCGAGGTCGCAGCGCCCAAGTTGAGCCTTGAAAAGATGCTGGCGCACAAGGATGCGACCGTGAAGTCCAACGTCGACGGCGTTGCCTTCCTTTTCAAGAAGAACAAGATCGACAGCTTCCAGGGAACCGGCCGGATCGTTTCGGCGGGCAAGGTTGCCGTGACCGGCGACGACGGCAACGTGCAGGAAATCGAGGGCAAGAACATCGTCCTCGCCACGGGTTCGGACGTCGCCGGTATTCCGGGCGTCCAGGTCGATATCGATGAGAAGGTCATCATCTCGTCCACCGGCGGTATCGCGCTGGAGAAGGTTCCCGAAACGATGATTGTCGTCGGCGGTGGCGTCATCGGACTTGAGCTCGGTTCGGTCTGGTCGCGCCTTGGCGCCAAGGTCACCGTCGTCGAGTACCTCGACACGATCCTCGGCGGCATGGATGGCGACGTTGCCAAGCAGTTCCAGCGGATGCTCGCCAAGCAGGGCATCGACTTCAATCTCGGCGCCAAGGTCGTGGGCGTCGAAAAGGGCGGCAAGGGCGCCAAGGTGACGTTCGAGCCGGTCAAGGGCGGCGACAAGGTCACCCTTGAAGCCAACGTTGTGCTTATCGCAACCGGTCGCAAGCCCTACACGGCAGGCCTGGGCCTTGAAGATGTTGGCGTCAAGTTGGACAATCGCGGCCGGGTCGAGATCGACGGTCACTTCAAGACCAATGTTGCCGGCATCTTTGCGATCGGCGATGTGGTAAAGGGTCCGATGCTGGCGCACAAGGCCGAAGACGAAGGTGTGGCACTCGCCGAAATCCTCGCCGGCCAGGCCGGCCACGTGAACTATGACGTCATTCCGAGCGTCGTGTACACGCAGCCGGAAGTCGCCTCCGTCGGCAAGACCGAGGAAGAGCTGAAGGCCGCAGGCCTCGCCTACAAGGTCGGTAAGTTCCCGTTTACCGCAAACGGTCGTGCGCGGGCGATGCTGGCTACCGACGGTTTCGTGAAGATCCTGTCCGACAAGACGACCGACCGGGTCCTTGGTGGCCACATTGTCGGCTCCGGCGCCGGCGAGATGATCCACGAGATCGCCGTGCTGATGGAATTCGGCGGCTCTGCGGAAGACCTCGGCCGTACCTGCCATGCGCACCCGACCATGTCCGAAGCGGTCAAGGAAGCGGCGCTCGCTGCTTTCTTCAAGCCGATCCACATGTAAACGACCCAACGACAACCAGCCAAGGCCGCGATTCGACAGGAGCGCGGTCTTTCTTGTTCGGAGGGAGGAATTTCCTTTTCGCCTCGAGGGGGAGAGACTCCCGCCTTGATGGCGTCAGTTCACCGCCGTCACCGTGAAGCCCTGCTTGCGCAGCAGTTCAATGACGCCGCCCTCGCCTGGAAGGTGCAGGGCACCCACCGCCATGAAGACATTGCCGCTGGCGAGGATCGGTGCAGCGCGATCCGCCATGACCTTGTTTCGGTCTAGAATAATGCGCTGCTCGAAGGCGGCGTAGTCGCTATCCTCGTCCTTTCCGTCGGTGGAAACGGTCTTCAGCATTGGAATCGTCATGCCGATGTCGCCGGAGAGATAGAGATCGGTCATCGTTTCCACGACGTCGTTCATCTTCGATCCCAGCGCCAGCGTTTCGATCAGCGATTTCAGATGGAACTCGGTCGGCAGTTCGGCCATCGCCTGCAACTGCTCGGAGAGCGTCTCGAGGCCCTTCACCTGCTTGCCCGATGCAATCGCGTCGGTGGCGATCTTCTGGTCGAGAAACTGGACGCCCTTGGCCTTGCGGGCCATTTCGCAGCCGGGCAGGGCAACCACGCTCGAAATCATCCATGGCCGCATGCGCGAGACGGCGGCAAGGGGGATACCGCGCTGCTTCAAGCCTTCCCCCAAGCGCACGTAGTCGTCGTGCGAGAGAAGCTTTTCGATGGTGGTTCCATCGGTGAACATCGTCAGCTCCGGCCGCATCAGAAGCGCTGCGGATGCCTTCTTTTCGTCGAGGATCTCGTCGGATTCGATGACGATGGTGTCGGCGGCATCGTGCGCCGCTTGCGTGCGCGGCGGGAGCGTCAGCACGCGAGGGTCGGTGACATGCATGCTGCCGAGCAACCAGGATGGTTTCACGCCTGACTTTTCGATCTTCCAGAAAATGCCCTTGCCGTTCGGCACCGCATCCGCTTCCTTGACCGCTTGCGCATAGCGTGCCGGGTCATTCTGCTCCAGGTCAGTCATCACATTGCGGCCGGTGCAGCTGCTGTCGTCGGCCGCTGCCGGCGAGACGGTAAGCAGCACGACCAGCAGGGTCGCGGCGAGCAGCATATGGAAGGCGGCAATCAGCCAGAGCAAGACATTGCCCGGAAATGCGATGTGCAGCCTGCGGTGGCCGATGGAGATCGTCATGATGGTGTTCCGGTCACGATAAATAGGGCTCAAGCTCTACGCCTTGCGTGCGCATATTCCTTTAAGAGAAGACGTTAACAAAAGATTACGCCCTGGGATGGGCACGGTCGTAAACTTCAAGCAGCCGCGCGGAATCCACACCTGTATAGACCTGTGTCGTCGACAGGCTGGCATGGCCGAGCAATTCCTGGATCGTCCGGAGATCGCCTCCGCCAGCCAGCAGATGGGTTGCGAAGGAATGCCGCAGCGCGTGCGGTGTCGCCGTTTCCGGGAGGCCGAAGGCGCTGCGCATCTTCTGCATGGTGCGCTGGATGATCGCCGCCTGCAGCTTGCCGCCACGGGCGCCCCGGAAGAGCGGCTGGGTGGCTTCGAGGTGATAGGGGCAGAGTGTACGGTACTTCTTCACGGCGTCGAAGACGACCGAGAGCAGGGGCAACAGCCGGGTCTTGTTGCCCTTGCCGGTGATGCGTAGCGTCGTTGCGCCGGCATGCAGGTCGCCGGGCGTCAGGTCGAGGGCTTCCGATATGCGCAGGCCACAGCCATAAAGCAGGATCATGACCGCCGCGTCGCGTGCGGCGATCCAAGGCTCCTCGTGTAGCTGCGCTTCGTCGCTGACGACTGTCATAGCCTGCTTGTCGGAGAGTGGCTTCGGCAGCGACTTTGGCTGCTTGGGCGAGCGGACGGCGCCGGCGCCAGCAGCGTTCACAAGGCCCTTCTTTTCGAGGTAACGCAGGAGTGAGCGCAATCCGGCGAGGTTGCGGCCGAGCGATCGCGCACCGGAACCTTCCTTGCGGCGGGCGGCCAGAAAGGCGCGGAAGTCGACCGGGCGCAGCGCCTGGATATCCTTCAGGGTCGTTGGACCGGCGAGATGCCCTGTCAGGAAGGTCAGAAATTGTCGCGTATCGCGTTCGTAGGCGGTGAGCGTGTGCCCGGAAAGGCGTCTCTGGCTGGCAAGGTTCTGCAGCCAGGCTGCGCGTTCGGCCATCAGCCGCGGGTCGGCGATAATGAGGAGTTCGTTCACATCTGCGGCCCTTGAATTTGCCATTCCGGCTGCCAACTCTGGAGCAGGGATAGTTATGGAATTGCTAATGCCGGCCAAGTGCCTGTCATGCTTCCACTATAATAATTGAAACTCCTTACCATCCAACGACGCAGGATCTTGCATGGCACAACGCCAACCCATGACGGCTTTAGGGCAATTCGCGGAAGCGCTCGCACTGGTCTCGCAAGGTAAGCCCGGACATATCGTCGATACGCTCATCACCGAACGCGGCCCGAGGATCGTGCGCAACCCGCTGTGGCCCGTGATGCGGCCATTTCTCTACACTCTGCTGCGCTACAACAGGGCGATAAAGTTCGCCAACGATGTCGCCAACATGTCGGGCTTCCAGTGCTTCGAGTATATGAGCGACCTTCTGAAACTCGAGATCAATGTCAGCCACGGCGAACGCATACCGGCAGCAGGCGGTTTTCTTCTGGTGAGCAATCATCCGACCGGGATTGCCGACGGCGTCGCGGTGTTCGACCTTCTGAAGAGCCGGCGGCCGGATATGATGCTCTTTGCCAACCGGGATGCCGTCCGGGTCAATCCGCGTTTTGCCGAGGTGATCATCCCTGTCGAATGGCGTGAGGAGTACAAGAGCAAGCTCAAAACGCGCGAGACGCTGCTGCTTACCAACCATGCCGCCGGGGAAGGGAAGGCGATGATACTTTTCCCTTCCGGCCGTATCGCTTACTGGGCAAACGGCCAGCTGAACGAGCGCCCCTGGAAAACGTCTACCGTCGGGCTGGCTCGCAAGTACAATCTGCCGATCCTGCCGGTTCATGTCGCTGCACGCAATTCCGGCCTCTTCTACTGGTTTGCGAAGTGGTCGACGGAGCTGCGGGACATGACTGTGTTCCACGAGCTTTTGAACAAGCGCGGGGATCGCTTCGATTTCGTGATCGGCGACCTGATCCCCGTAGAGCATCTGGATGGCGACATAAACGACGTTACCAAGGCGCTGGAGAGGCATACCGTACACAATCTCGACGCGGATGCCGATGCGCGATTCCAGCCGGTGGTGCAGCCGGTTGAGAACGACGCAGCCGGAACCCATTCATTTCGTTGAAAGGATAGGGTAAAGCGAGGCATGCTGCATCGCTCGATATTTGCCCAGAATAACCGGTCGCTCCGATCGATCCGCATGGATTTGTCGGATACCACTTTTCTTCCCGGCGAAAGCGGAGTCGGAAAGTCCAATCTATATCGATCCCTTCGGTTGGTGCTGGCTGTCATGAAAGGCAGTTTGTCGCGGGTTTCAATTGGGTGCGGTTGCGGGCATGGTCTCGCCCGATGAGCACAGATTCGTCCGATCTCTTCGGAGTCCTGTTTGAGACGCCGCCTGCGAGCCGCACGGTCCCGGTGCTCGTGCCCATGCCTGCGCCCAAACCCTATTCCTACGCCGTGCCGGACGGCATGGCGGTCGAGCCGGGCTCGGTCGTGCAGGTGCCCCTCGGACCGAGGCAAGTGATCGGCGTCGTCTGGGACGGCGGGGACGAGAGTATCGACCCGAAGAAGCTCCGTCCTGTAAGCCATGTCTTCGATTGCCCCCCGCTATCCAAGGAGATGCGCGACTTCATAGACTGGGTCGCGAGCTACACGCTGTCGCCTCCCGGGCTTGTGGCGCGCATGGCGCTGCGTGCGCCGAACGCTTTCGAGCCGGAGCCGATGGTGGAAGGCTTGCGCTTTGTCGGTGGCGAACCCGAGCGGATGACGCCGGCGCGCGGTCGTGTACTGGATATCGCCGGCGATGGGCTGTCATGGACGCGAAGCGGTCTTGCCCATGCGGCCGGTGTGTCCACAAGTGTCGTCGATGGCTTGGTGAGCCAGGGCATCTTCGAAACAGCGTTCCTGCCGCCACCGCCTGTCGTCGCAAAGCCTGATCCCGATTTTACGACGTCGCGGCTCGAGGGGCCGCAGAAGGAGGCGGCCGAAGAGATACTTGGCGAAGTCCGCAAGGGCGAATTCGCCGTCTCGCTTATCGATGGTGTGACCGGTTCGGGCAAGACAGAGGTCTATTTCGAGGCGATTGCGGAGACGCTGAAGCAAGGCAAACAGGTGCTGATCCTCTTGCCGGAAATTGCGCTTACGGCGAGCTTTCTGGAGCGGTTCCAGGATCGCTTCGGCGCCAAGCCTGCCGAATGGCACTCCGATCTTGCGCCGCGCATGCGCGAAAAAGTCTGGCGGCAGGCGGTCACCGGCGAGGTGCGCGTCGTGGCCGGCGCGCGATCGGCGCTGTTTCTGCCATTCGAGGAACTCGGGCTGATCATCGTCGATGAGGAACACGACCCTGCCTACAAGCAGGAGGACCGCGTTTTCTACAACGCCCGCGACATGGCCGTGGTGCGCGGGCGGATCGGGGACTTTCCGGTGGTGCTCGTCTCAGCGACGCCGTCTGTCGAAAGCCAGGTCAACGGCCAGAGCGGTCGCTACAGCACCATTCATCTGCCGACTCGCTTCGGCGATGCCGCGCTTCCCGACCTGCATCTGATCGATATGCGCAGGCACGCCCCGGAGCGCGGCGGCTTCCTGTCGCCGGTCCTTGTCCGCGCAATCGGCAAGACGGTCGAGAAGAAACAACAGGCATTGCTGTTCCTCAACAGGCGCGGCTACGCGCCGTTGACGCTATGCCGGGTCTGCGGCCATCGTTTCCAGTGTCCGCAATGTTCCAGCTGGCTTGTCGAGCACCGCTTCAAGAAGCAGCTGCAATGCCATCAGTGCGGTCACAACGAGCGCACGCCGGAGGCCTGCCCGGAATGCGGGACGCTCGATCATCTGGTCGCCTGCGGCCCAGGGGTCGAAAGGATCGCCGAGGAGGTAGAACGCCATTTTCCGGATGCGCGCACGATCGTGCTCTCCTCCGACATCATGGGCGGCGTCAAGCGGCTGCGGCTGGAGCTCGACGCGATCGCCAAGGGGGAGGCTGATATTGTCATCGGCACGCAGCTGGTCGCCAAGGGGCATAATTTTCCGCTGATGACGCTGGTCGGCATCGTGGACGCCGATCTCGGACTTGCAAACGGCGATCCGCGAGCTGCCGAAAGGACGTTTCAGCTTCTGTCACAGGTCACCGGCCGCGCAGGGCGAACCGGCCTCAAGAGCCACGGCCTGCTGCAGACCTACCAGCCGCAGCATCCTGTCATGCAGGCGATC
Source organism: Rhizobium sp. P1_C7 (assembly GCF_056406295.1). Classification (NCBI taxonomy): domain Bacteria; kingdom Pseudomonadati; phylum Pseudomonadota; class Alphaproteobacteria; order Hyphomicrobiales; family Rhizobiaceae; genus Rhizobium; species Rhizobium sp. P1_C7. The sequence continues at coordinate 36,016 of NZ_JBFUAL010000006.1, read as the reverse complement.
GTCTCCGGGGATGCGGGGGCATTCTACCAGCGCGAGATCGCCGAGCGGGAGCGCGCCATTCTGCCGCCTTTCGGCAGGCTTGCGTCGATCATCGTCTCGGCAGAGACGCGCCACGATGCGGAAAACCACGCCCGCGGTATGCGCAAGGCAGCGCCGCAGGTGACGGGCATTTCGGTGCTTGGCCCTGCCGAGGCGCCGCTGGCGTTGGTGCGCGGACGCCATAGGTTCCGCCTGCTGGTGCACGGACGCAGGAACTCCGACATGCAGGGCTTCCTGCGCGTTATGCTGTCGCAGTCGCCGAAAGAGCGCGGCTCGGTGCACGTGCAGCTCGATATCGATCCCCAGAGCTTCTTGTAGGTCACCAGCATTCAGTACGTTTGCTGACTTCCGCAATCGTGGCATAAGGACAGCGAAACAGGTATTCGGGGTCGATTCATGGATTTCTATTTTCCGACGGAGCTGGGCGAGCGCCTTGCCTTTGGCGCGGCGGCATTCACGGCGCTGGCAGGTCTCATCATCATGTTCGCGCCTGGTTACGCGATGCGGCTGTTCGGGCTGCAGCCGGGCGAAGGCCGGCGCGACGGCTATGCCGAACAGCGCTCCATGGGCGGCTTTTATCTCGGCTTTGGCCTCTCTGCGGTCATGCTGGCGCAGGATTGGATCTACATGGCACTCGGTGCCGCCTTCGCCATGGCGGCCTTTGCACGCCTCATCTCGCTTCTTTCCGATAAGGGAGGGACGATTCTCAACTATATACTCATGGTTGTGCAAATCGTTCTCGCCGCGCTTCCGCTTGGTTACGTTTTCGGTTTCTTTTCAGCGTGACTTGTGTGGATATCGGGCGGGTTCCCAGCTCGCTTTCGAAGCATTCCGCATTTTTGCGTCAGAAATCGATGCTAAAGCCGTATTCGGGCGTTACGCGTGTTGCGAGTCCGGAGATCCTATGTTAGACGGACCCCGAATTTCGGAAGAAGCAAGAGGCTTCTCTTGCGATTTCTGGGGGAAATCATAACGAATTCAGGAATTTAGATCAGGCGCCCGCCGGAAGCCGGATTCTTGGATTGAAATCAGGGAAATTTGTGCCCGTGGCAGACACGTCCCAGCTTACATCTGGTGTTGCAGAACGATATGCCTCGTCGCTATTTGAACTGGCGCTCGAGCAAGGTGCAGTCAAGACGGTGACTGCCGATCTCGACCGGTTCCAGGCGATGCTGGATGAGAGCGACGATTTGAGGCGTTTCGTTTCGAGCCCGGTTTTCGCGGCCGACGATCAGCTTAAGGCGATCATCGCGATCAGCGAGAAGGCTGGGATTAGCGGCTTCTTCGCGAACTTTCTGAAGGTCGTGGCGCGTAATCGCCGCCTCTTTGCCCTTCCGGGCATGATCAAGGCCTTCCGCATCATCGCTGCCAAGCAGCGTGGCGAAATTTCTGCCGAGGTCACCTCGGCGCATGCGCTGACCGCAGCGCAGGAAACTGAATTGAAGGCGGCGCTCAAAGGCGTCACCGGCAAAGACGTGGCGATTGCCGTCACGATTGATCCGTCTCTTCTTGGCGGACTGATCGTGAAGGTCGGGTCCCGTCAGATTGACACGTCTCTTCGTACCAAACTCTCTACCCTTAAGCTTGCATTGAAAGAGGTTGGCTGATGGATATCCGCGCCGCGGAAATTTCCGCAATTCTCAAAGATCAGATTAAAAATTTCGGCAAAGAGGCAGAAGTCTCAGAAGTCGGTCAGGTGCTCTCCGTCGGTGACGGTATCGCTCGCGTTTATGGTCTGGACAACGTCCAGGCAGGCGAGATGGTCGAGTTCCCGGGCGGCATCCGTGGCATGGCGCTGAACCTTGAGTCCGATAACGTCGGTGTCGTTATTTTCGGCTCCGACCGTAGCATCAAGGAAGGCGACACCGTCAAGCGGACCGGCGCAATCGTTGACGTTCCGGTTGGTCCGGAACTGCTCGGCCGCGTTGTCGACGCTCTCGGTAACCCGATCGACGGCAAGGGCCCGATCAATACGACACGCCGTTCGCGCGTCGATATCAAGGCTCCTGGCATCATTCCGCGTAAGTCGGTTCATGAGCCGATGTCGACCGGCCTCAAGGCCATCGACGCGCTCATCCCCGTCGGCCGCGGACAGCGCGAGCTCGTCATCGGCGACCGCCAGACCGGCAAGACCGCGATCATTCTCGACGCGATCCTGAACCAGAAGGCGATCCACGACAACGGCCCGGACAGTGAAAAGCTGTACTGCGTCTACGTTGCTATCGGCCAGAAGCGTTCGACTGTTGCCCAGTTCGTCAAGGTTCTTGAAGAACGCGGCGCGCTGAAGTACTCCATCATCGTTGCTGCGACGGCTTCCGATCCGGCTCCGATGCAGTATCTGGCTCCGTTTGCCGGCTGCACCATGGGGGAATACTTCCGTGACAACGGACAGCATGCGCTGATCGGTTACGACGACTTGTCCAAGCAGGCTGTCGCTTACCGCCAGATGTCGCTGCTGCTGCGCCGCCCGCCGGGCCGCGAAGCCTATCCGGGCGACGTCTTCTATCTGCATTCGCGTCTTCTCGAGCGCGCTGCAAAGCTCAACGACGAAAAGGGCGCTGGTTCCCTGACGGCTCTGCCTGTTATCGAAACGCAGGGCAATGACGTTTCGGCGTTCATTCCGACGAACGTGATCTCGATCACCGACGGGCAGATCTTCCTCGAAACCGACCTGTTCTATCAGGGTATCCGCCCGGCTGTTAACGTCGGTCTGTCGGTTTCGCGCGTCGGTTCCGCCGCGCAGATCAAGGCGATGAAGCAGGTTGCCGGCTCGATCAAGGGCGAACTCGCCCAGTATCGCGAAATGGCCGCCTTCGCACAGTTCGGTTCTGACCTTGACGCTGCGACGCAGCGGCTGCTGAACCGTGGTGCGCGCCTGACCGAGCTCCTGAAGCAGCCGCAATTCTCGCCGCTGAAGACGGAAGAGCAGGTCGCGGTGATCTTCGCAGGCGTCAACGGCTACCTCGACAAAGTCGCGGTCGCTCAGGTCGGCAAGTTCGAACAGGGCCTGTTGTCATACCTCCGCTCGGAAGGCTCTGCCATCCTCGACACGATCCGCACGGAAAAGGCAATCAGCGACGATACGAAGGGCAAGCTCACAGCTGCCATCGATAGCTTCGCGAAGTCTTTCTCGTAATCGGACCCAGTTAGGACGGATAACGGATGCCTTCACTTAAGGATCTGAAAAACCGGATCGCCTCCGTCAAGGCGACGCAGAAGATCACCAAGGCGATGAAAATGGTCGCCGCGGCTAAGCTTCGGCGTGCGCAGGAGGCGGCCGAAGCTGCCCGGCCGTATTCGCAACGCATGGGTGCGGTTTTGGCGAACATCGCCAATGCCGTGACCGATGCGGACGGTGCGCCGCTGCTGATGACCGGGACCGGCAAGGACGAGGTTCATCTGCTGGTGGTCTGCACTGCAGAGCGCGGCCTTTGCGGTGGCTTCAATTCGCAGATCTCGCGTTTCGCGCGCGACCATGCTCGTAGGCTGATCTCCGAAGGCAAGACGGTGAAGATCTTCACCGTCGGCAAGAAGGGCTTTGACGTTTTGCGTCGCGAATTCGCCTCGCTCATCGTCGAGCGCAAGGAGCTTCGCGAGGTGAAGCGTGTCGGCTTCGACAACGCGGATCAGATCGGCAAGCGCATCATCGAGATGTACGACGCCGGCGAGTTCGACGTCTGCACGCTCTTCTACTCCGAGTTCAAGTCGGTCATCTCGCAGATCCCGACGGCTCAGCAACTCATTCCGGCTTCGGCTCCGACTGCCGTTTCCCAGGATGCTGCGCATGCGGGTGCGGTGTACGAGTACGAGCCAGATCCGGCATCGATCCTGGAGGATCTGATCCCGCGCAACATTTCGGTCCAGATTTTCCGTGCGCTCCTTGAGAACGTTGCCGGTGAAATGGGCGCCAAGATGAGCGCGATGGACAACGCGACGCGTAACGCCGGTGAGATGATCAATAAACTGACGCTCAGCTACAACCGTCAGCGTCAGGCGCAGATCACCAAGGAACTCATTGAAATCATTTCGGGCGCGGAAGCGCTCTGAGGTTAGGGAAAGAGGGTAAGAAGATGGCTAAGGCAGCTACCCCCAAGACGACTGCGGCAGGCTCTGCCGGTAAGGTCACGCAGGTTATCGGCGCCGTCGTTGACGTTGCTTTCGAAGGCGAACTGCCGGCGATTTTGAACGCGCTCGAGACGACGAACACGGGCAACCGCCTGGTTCTCGAAGTCGCGCAGCACCTGGGTGAAAACGTCGTTCGCACGATCGCAATGGACTCGACCGAAGGTCTGGTTCGCGGTCAGGCGGTGACGGACACCGGTGCTCCGATCTCCGTTCCGGTCGGTCCGGAAACGCTCGGCCGCATCATGAACGTCATCGGCGAGCCGGTCGACGAAGCAGGTCCGCTGGTCACTGCTTCCAAGCGCTCCATCCACCAGGATGCTCCGGCTTACGTCGAGCAGTCCACGGAATCGCAGATCCTCGTCACCGGCATCAAGGTCGTCGACCTCCTGGCGCCCTACGCCAAGGGCGGCAAGATCGGCCTGTTCGGCGGCGCCGGCGTCGGCAAGACCGTTCTCATCATGGAACTGATCAACAACGTCGCCAAGGCGCACGGTGGTTTCTCGGTATTCGCCGGCGTGGGTGAACGTACGCGCGAAGGCAACGACCTTTACCACGAGATGATCGAATCCGGCGTCAACAAGCACGGCGGCGGCGAAGGCTCCAAGGCTGCGCTCGTTTACGGCCAGATGAATGAACCGCCGGGCGCACGTGCCCGCGTCGCACTGACCGGTCTGACGGTTGCCGAAAACTTCCGCGACCAGGGTCAGGACGTTCTGTTCTTCGTCGACAACATCTTCCGCTTTACCCAGGCAGGTTCCGAAGTGTCGGCTCTGCTCGGCCGTATCCCATCGGCAGTTGGCTATCAGCCGACGCTGGCCACCGATATGGGCCAGATGCAGGAACGCATCACGACGACGACGACCGGCTCGATCACCTCCGTTCAGGCCATCTACGTCCCGGCCGACGACTTGACCGACCCGGCTCCGGCAACCTCGTTCGCCCATCTGGACGCAACGACCGTTCTGTCGCGTTCGATCGCTGAAAAGGGTATCTACCCGGCTGTTGACCCGCTCGACTCCACGTCGCGCATGCTCGACCCGCTGGTCGTCGGAGAAGAACACTACGAGATCGCTCGCAAGGTTCAGTCTACGCTGCAGCGCTACAAGTCTCTGCAGGACATCATCGCGATCCTGGGCATGGACGAACTGTCTGAAGAGGACAAGCTTTCCGTTGCCCGCGCCCGCAAGATCGAGCGCTTCTTGTCGCAGCCGTTCTTCGTTGCCGAGGTGTTCACCGGTTCGCCGGGCAAGCTGGTTGCTCTTGAAGACACGATCAAGGGCTTCAAGGGTCTCGTCAACGGCGACTACGACCACCTGCCTGAGGCTGCCTTCTACATGGTCGGCTCGATGGAAGAAGCCGTTGAAAAGGCCAAGAAGCTCTCTGCAGCGGCTTGATGCATTCACTCACGGCGCGCTGGGATCGCCCAAGCGCGCCGTCTCTCGTTTCAAAGACAATCAAGAAGTGAAACGTCATGGCTGACAATTTCAATTTTGAACTCGTATCTCCGGAGCGCCTGGTTCTGTCGGAGATGGTGACCGAAGTTGTCATTCCGGCAACCGAGGGCGAGATGACCGTCATGGCGAACCATGCGCCGACGATGACGACGATCAAGCCGGGTATTGTCCGCGTTCGTACCGCTGACGGGGCAAAGCGCGAGTATGTGGTGTTTGGTGGCTTCGCTGATGTGCTGCCGACGGGCTGCACCCTGCTCGCAGAGTCGGCAGTTGCCATCGAAGACCTCAACAAGGACGAGTTGACCCGCCGCATCGAAGCTGCAAAGCTTGAGCTTCTGGACGCACAGCACCACGAGCACAAGTCACAGCTAGAGCACTTCATCATGGAAATGACCCACCTCAGCGGCGTCATCGAAGACTGAACGAGCTCTCAGCTCGGAGCATGGAAGCGGCCTGATGGCCGCTTTTTTTTTTAGCATTCTCCAATGCTCGGTGCTGTTGATCGCCGCTTTGCATCGGTTGGACAAGCCGCCGCGCTCGGCCGGAGCGCGGATTCGCGACTGGTCCGGGCGCGTGCGGTCTAGCCAGGACCGTTCCTTAGCCCCAACCTCCGTTCTTGTCGGTTTGGCCAAATTCATAGATGGTGGGTTGAACGCCAAATTTCGGGGGAAAGACATTGTTTCATCCAAAACTGTTTGAAAACCGGAACGTAGTCGTGACCGGAGCGGGCCGAGGGATCGGCCTAGAAGTCGCACGGCAGTTTCTTGATTGCGGCGCAAAGGTACTCGTTCACGTTGGCCGAAGCGCCGACCTGCCCCTTCCGGATTTTCTGCTGACAGCGGCCGAGGACCGTCGGGCCTTCCTGATAGCGGCTGATTTCTCGTCGCAAAGTGGAACGCGGGAATTCGCTGCCGAGGTGCTGACGATCTGCGATCGCCTCCATGTTCTCGTCAATAATGCCGGAACGATGTTCGGCCGCTTTCCTGCCGACACGCTTACCGATGAGCAGTACGGGGCGATTGTTCAGTTGAACCAAACGTCGGTGGTCGAGTTGACGCGCGCGTTGTTGCCAGCCCTAAGGGCGGCACAGGGCGCCGCCATCGTCAACACGGTGTCGATCTCCGCGCTGACCGGAGGGAGCCCGGGCTCGGCGATCTATTCAGCCTCGAAGGCGTTCGTCGCAACCTATTCGAAGGCGCTTGCCAGGGAGCTCGCGCGGGACGGAATACGCGTCAACTGCGTTTCGCCCGGAACAATCGAGACCGATTTTCACCAACGCTATTCCTCACCTGATAAGCTCGAGCAGACCCGAAAGAGTATACCGCTCCAGCGCTTGGGTACGGCTGAGGATTGTGCTCCGGCCTACCTCTTCCTGGCGGCGCCGTCGCTTTCCGGCTACGTGACTGGGCAAACGCTCGAAATCAACGGCGGCCAGCTGATCTGCTGATGGGTTCGTGACTTTTTTTGGCATTTTAGGAAATCCAGACAATCGTTCCACGCGTATATGTTATTCTGACGGTTCGCTTTTCGATATTTATGCAACTAGAGATTCAGAATGCATTTGCCCACACTGAGATCGGGTATGGCCGATCAGGAACTCCAAAGGTTTTCAAGGAGGGCACGCGAGGCGAGTGACCTTCTGAAGGCGCTTGCCCACCACACGCGGCTGCTCATTCTCTGCATTCTGGCGGAAGAGGAAAAGACCGTCGGCGAGATGGAAGATATCCTCGGCATCCAGCAGGCGATGGTGTCGCAGCAGCTAGCGCGGCTGCGGCTGGAGGGATTGGTCACAACGCGTCGCGAGGGCCGTCTGATTTACTATCGTGTCAGCAAACCGGCGACAGTTTCCTTTCTCGGTTCTCTCTTCGTCATGGTACCTGCGGCGCAGGATTGATATCAGGGGCTTGCGGAGTGCTGCTCCTCCGGGGCAAATGAGGGGAGCCGTGGTTCGGCGCGGAGGCCGAATGATCGACAAGCTGGAATTCTTCATCGCGCTTGCCAATGAGAAGCACTTCGGCCGCGCCGCCGAGGAATGCGGTGTCTCGCAACCCACCCTTTCCGCCGCCATCCGCCAGCTGGAAGATCAGCTCGGCGTCATGCTCGTCAGCCGCGGATCGCGTTTCCAGGGGCTGACGCCAGAGGGCCAACGGGTGCTCGAATGGGCGAGGCGCATCGTGGGGGATGCCCGCACCATGCGCGAGGAAATGCGCGCGGCGCGCAAAGGGCTTTCCGGTCATATCAAGATTGCGGTCATTCCGACGGCGCTGGCGATGCTGCCGCGCATCACCACGCCGTTTCAGGAGCGGCATCCGGATGTGACTTTCTCCATCATGTCTCGCAACTCGCTGCAGGTGCTGAGCATGCTGGAGAATCTGGAGATTGATGCCGGCATCACTTACCTGGAGAACGAGCCGCTCGGCCGGGTCACAAGCGTGCCGCTCTATGCCGAGCACTACAATCTGATCACCGCCGCCGGGAGCCCGTTGTCCGATCGAGACAGTGTTACCTGGAGGGAAGTCGGAGATCTTAGGCTTTGTCTGTTGACCGCGGACATGCAGAATCGCCGGATCATCAATCAACTTCTTGAGCAGGCAGGCGCGACCGTCCATCCGACGCTCGAATCGAATTCGATGATCGTGCTCTTTTCGCATGTAAGAACAGGGCGCTGGGCAAGCATCATGCCCCGCAATGTAGCCAAATCCTTCGGTTTTCCTGCAGAGATCCGCATGATTCCGATCGTCGAGCCGCAGGTGCACCATGTCGTTGGCCTTGTTGCTACCCATCGCGAACCCTTCGCGCCGCTGGTCTCGGCACTGCTGCACGAGGCGAGAATTCTCGCTGCTCAGACCGAAGACTGATAGAAATCTCCTATCGTCTGACGGAACAGCCGTATTGATCACTTCGCGCTTCCCTGAGAAAGTCCTATACTGAACGTACGTTAGCGGTTCCGTCGGCCACAGGTTTCGGAAGAAAGTCCGCCTATCCGACGGCTCCGCCCAATGTGCAGGCCGTGGGAGGGCTGCTGATGAATATCCATATCGCCAAGGGCGATATCCCGGCGCGCACCCGCGCCATCATCGACAATCTCAAAGCGCTTGAAGGTCCGCTGCTGCCGATCCTGCACGGGATTCAGGATGAGTTCGGCTATATCCCGCAGGACGCGGTTCCCGTGATCGCCAACGAGCTGAACCTGTCGCGTGCCGAAGTGCATGGCGTCGTCACCTTCTATCACGACTATCGCGATCATCCGGCCGGTCGGCATGTGCTGAAGCTCTGTCGGGCCGAGGCCTGCCAGTCGATGGGTGGCGATCAGCTTGCCGAACGCGCCAAGGCGATGCTCGGCATCGATTGGCATGGCACGACGCCAGACGGTGTGATCACGCTCGAGCCCGTCTTCTGTCTTGGGCTCTGTTCATGCTCGCCGTCTGCGATGATGGACGGCGAGGTGCACGGCCGGGTGGATGCTGCCGATCTCGAAGAGTTGATTTCGGAGGCACGCAGATGACCGTCAGGATCTATGTTCCGCGCGACGCCGCAGCGCTGGCGCTCGGGGCCGAAAAAGTGGCAGAAGCAATGTCCCAGGAGATTGTCGCCCGCGGTCTCGATGCGAAGATCGTGCGCAACGGCTCGCGCGGAATGCACTGGCTGGAGCCGATGGTCGAAGTCGAAGTGGCCGGCAAACGGATCGGCTACGGGCCGGTGAAACCAAGAGATGTCGCCGCGCTGTTCGATGCCGGGCTGATTTCGGGCGGCGATCATGCGCTCTGTCTTGGCGAGGTGGAAGAGCTGACGTTCCTCAAGCGGCAGACGCGCTTGACATTCGCCCGCTGCGGCATCACCGATCCGCTGTCTCTTGATGACTATGAGGCGAATGGCGGCCTCGCGGGGCTTCGCCGCGCGATTTCCATGCTGCCTGCCGACGTGGTCAGGGAAGTCACCGATTCCGGCCTGCGCGGACGCGGCGGCGCCGGTTTTCCCACGGGCATAAAGTGGAAGACCGTGCTCGACGCGCCGGGCACACGCAAATACATCGTCTGCAACGCCGACGAGGGCGACAGCGGCACGTTTGCCGACCGGATGATCATGGAAGGCGATCCCTTCGTGTTGATCGAGGGCATGGCGATATCGGGTCTCGCGACCGGGGCGACCAAGGGGTTCGTCTATACGCGCTCGGAATATCCTCATGCGATTGCGGCCATGAGCAGGGCAATCGATATTGCGAGAAGCGCCGGGATACTCGGGCTATCCGTTCTCGGCTCGGGCAGGGCTTTCGATATGGAGGTTCGCACCGGTGCCGGTGCCTATGTCTGCGGCGAGGAGACAGCGTTGCTGAACAGCCTGGAGGGCAAGCGCGGTATCGTGCGCGCCAAGCCGCCGCTGCCCGCCCACAAGGGCCTGTTCGACTGTCCCACTGTCATCAACAATGTGATCTCGCTGGCCTCCGTGCCGGTGATCATGGAGAAGGGAGCGGCCTATTATCGCGATTTCGGCATGGGCCGGTCGCGCGGCACGATCCCGCTGCAGATTGCCGGCAATGTGAAACATGCCGGGTTGTTCGAAATTGCGTTCGGCGTTTCGCTCGGCGAGATTGTCGATGAGATCGCCGGCGGCACGGCATCCGGCCGGCCTGTAAAGGCCGTTCAGGTCGGCGGCCCCCTCGGGGCCTATTTCCCGCGGGCGCTGTTTGACACGCCTTTCGACTACGAGGCTTTTGCGGCCCGGGACGGTCTGATCGGCCATGCCGGCATCGTCGTTTTCGACGATAGCGCCGACATGCTGAAGCAGGCGCGTTTCGCGATGGAATTCTGCGCGGTCGAAAGCTGTGGCAAGTGCACGCCCTGCCGCATCGGCTCGACGCGCGGCGTGGAAACCGCCGACAAGATCGCGCAAGGCATCGAGCCGCAGAAGAACCGTGAACTGCTCGCCGATCTTTGCAATACCATGAAGTTCGGGTCGCTCTGCGCGCTTGGCGGTTTCACGCCCTATCCCGTGATGAGCGCCATGACGCATTTCCCTGACGATTTCGTGCCCACCCCCCTTATCGAAGCGGCGGAGTAAGACCATGTCCCTCGTTCCAGAAACCGACTACGGCACGCCGGCCTCGACATCCGAAACGATGGTGACGCTGACCATCGACGGCAACGAAATCTCGGTGCCCGAGGGTACCTCGATCATGCGCGCCTCGATGGACGCCGGCATCGAGATCCCGAAGCTCTGCGCCACAGACATGATGGAAGCCTTCGGCTCCTGCCGGCTCTGTCTGGTGGAGGTCAAGGGCCGCGCCGGCATGCCGGCTTCCTGCACCACGCCGGTGGCATCGGGCATGGTTGTCTCGACGCAGACGAACCGGCTCAAGGACGTTCGCCGCGGGGTGATGGAGCTTTACATCTCCGACCATCCGCTTGACTGCCTGACCTGTGCGGCCAATGGCGATTGCGAGCTGCAGGACATGGCGGGCGCCGTCGGTCTTCGCGACGTGCGCTACGGCTATGACGGTGACAACCACGTGAAGGCGCCCAACAACGGCGGCATCAATCTGAAATGGGCGCCTAAGGACGAATCCAATCCCTACTTCACCTTCGATCCCGCCAAGTGCATCGTCTGTTCGCGTTGCGTGCGCGCCTGCGAGGAGGTGCAGGGGACGTTTGCGCTGACCATCGAAGGGCGTGGTTTCGATTCGCGCGTCTCGGCCGGCATGCGCGAGGATTTTGTTTCGTCGGAATGCGTGTCCTGCGGCGCCTGCGTTCAGGCTTGCCCCACAGCGACGTTGACGGAAAAATCGGTCATCGCAATCGGCCAGCCCGAGCACTCGGTCGTGACTACCTGCGCCTATTGCGGTGTCGGCTGTTCCTTCAAGGCGGAGATGCGTGGCGAAGAGCTGGTGCGCATGGTGCCGTGGAAGGACGGGCAGGCGAACCGCGGCCATTCCTGCGTCAAGGGGCGTTTCGCCTACGGCTATTCCAGTCACAAGGACCGGGTCCTCAATCCGATGATCCGCGAGAAGATTTCCGACCCCTGGCGTGAAGTGACCTGGGACGAAGCCTTCGCGCATGTCGCCATGGAATTCCGCCGTATCCAGTATCAGTATGGCCGGGATTCTGTCGGCGGCATTACGTCGTCGCGGTGCACGAACGAGGAAACCTATCTTGTCCAGAAGCTGGTGCGTGCCGGTTTCGGCAACAACAACGTCGATACCTGCGCCCGCGTCTGCCACTCGCCGACCGGCTACGGTCTCGGCCAGGCCTTCGGCACGTCGGCGGGAACACAGAATTTCGACAGCGTCGAGAAGAGTGATGTCGTCGTCATCATCGGGGCCAACCCGACCGACGGCCATCCGGTCTTTGCCTCGCGGCTGAAGAAGCGCCTGCGCCAGGGCGCCAAGCTGATCGTCATCGATCCGCGTCGCACGGACATCGTTCGCTCGCCGCATATCAAGGCGTCCTATCACCTGCCGCTCATTCCGGGCACCAACGTGGCTATCCTGACCGCAATGGCGCATGTAATCGTGACCGAGGGGCTGTTCAACGAAGCCTTCATCCGCGAGCGTTGCGACTGGTCGGAGTTCGAGGATTGGGCAGGTTTCGTCGCCGAGCCGCATCACAGCCCGGAAGCCTCGGAGAAGTTCACGGGTGTTCCCCCGGAGCTCGTACGCGGGGCGGCCCGGCTCTATGCGACTGGCGGCAACGGCGCGATCTACTACGGCCTCGGCGTCACCGAGCACAGCCAGGGCTCTACGACCGTGATGGCGATCGCCAACCTGTCGATGGCGACCGGCAACATAGGCCGGCCCGGGGTCGGCGTGAACCCGTTGCGGGGCCAGAACAATGTGCAGGGCTCCTGCGACATGGGCTCCTTCCCGCACGAGCTGCCTGGCTATCGCCACGTATCGGACGACGCGACGCGTGATATTTTCGAAAAGCTCTGGGGTGTGAAGATCAGCGACGAGCCGGGCCTGCGAATCCCGAACATGCTGGACGCCGCCGTCGATGGCTCGTTCAAGGGCCTTTACGTGCAGGGCGAGGACATCCTGCAATCCGATCCTGATACCAGACATGTCGCGGCGGGTCTTGCGGCGATGGAATGCGTCGTCGTCCACGACCTGTTCCTCAACGAGACGGCGAACTATGCGCATGTCTTCCTGCCAGGCTCGAGCTTCCTGGAAAAGGATGGCACCTTCACCAATGCCGAGCGCCGCATCAATCGCGTGCGCAAGGTGATGAGCCCGAAGAACGGCTACGGCGACTGGGAAGTGACGCAGAAGCTGGCGCAGGCGATGGGTCTTGCCTGGAACTACAAGCATCCCTCTGAAATCATGGACGAGATCGCGGCGACGACGCCGAGCTTCGCGCTCGTCTCCTACGACTATCTGGACAAGCTGGGATCCGTGCAGTGGCCCTGCAACGAGGCGCATCCGGAGGGGTCGCCGATCATGCACGTGGATGGCTTCGTGCGGGGCAAGGGTAAGTTCATACGTACGGAGTATGTCGCCACCGACGAGCGTACCGGACCTCGTTTCCCGCTGCTCCTGACGACCGGGCGCATTCTCAGCCAGTACAATGTGGGCGCGCAGACACGGCGCACCGAAAACGTCGTCTGGCATGCGGAAGATCAGTTGGAGATCCATCCGCACGATGCCGAGCAGCGCGGCATCCGCGATGGCGACTGGGTAAAGCTGATGAGCAGGTCCGGCGATACGACGCTCCGCTCGCTGATCACCGATCGCGTCGCGCCCGGTGTCGTCTATACAACGTTTCACCATCCGGATACCCAGGCCAACGTCATCACCACCGATTTCTCCGACTGGGCGACCAACTGCCCGGAATACAAAGTGACGGCAGTGCAGGTTTCGCCGTCCAACGGTCCATCCGACTGGCAGGTGGAATATGACGAGCAGGCGCGGCAGAGCCGACGCATATCCGGCAAGCTGGAGGCCGCTGAGTAATGACACAACCGCCGACCCGGATTGCCGTCAGACGAATCGCACGCAGCGGCGGTGTCGTTATATCGGGCGAGCGTATCGTGCCTGAAGAGGTGCCGATCGCCTTTTCGTACGGCGGCACGACGCATGCCGTGATGATGGGGACGCCGGATGATATCGAGGATTTTGCGGTTGGCTTCACGCTGACCGAGGGAATCATTTCCGGCGCGGCCCAAATCGCCTCCATCGACGTCGTCGAAGGCGAACTGGGCATCGACATCCAGATCGCCCTCGTCGACAAGGCAGCCGATGCGCTGAAGGTACGTCGCCGCAGCATGGCGGGACCCGTCGGCTGCGGCCTCTGCGGCATCGAGTCGATCGAGCAGGCAGTTCGCAAGGTGCCGGATGTTTCGGCCGTGGGAATGACGATCAGCTATCGAGATGTGGTTGAGGCTGTCTCGCTTCTGAATGGCGCCCAGCCGTTGCATCGTGAAACCCGGGCGGTCCACGGTGCCGGCTTCTATGTTCGGGGCAAGGGACTTGTCGCTGTCCGCGAGGATGTCGGCCGTCACAATGCGCTCGACAAACTATGCGGTGCGGTCCTACGTTCGAAAGTATCGGGTGGAGCAGGTGCCGTCGCCGTCACCAGCCGCCTGTCGGTTGAAATGGTGCAGAAGGCTGCCATCCTTGGAAGCCCCGTTCTGATCGCCATATCCGCGCCCACGGCGCTTGCGATCCGCACTGCAGGGGAGGCCGGCATGACGCTTGTTGCACTAGTGCGTGGCGAGGATTTCGAGATTTTCACGCATCCGCACCGCATTCAGCCGGGGAGCATCTCCGATGTCGCATGATACCCAAGCCAAGCTCGTGTACATGGCCAACCAGATCGCGACCTTCTTCAACAGCCAGCCCGCGAGCGAAGCTGCTCAGGGTGTGGCAACCCACATCAACAAATTCTGGGAACCGCGCATGCGGCGCCAGCTTTTCGAAATCCTGGATCGGGAGGACAGCGGGCTAAGCCCCCTGGTCGTTCAGGCGGCCGCTTTGGTCAAGAGGCCGGAACCGGCCCCGATGCCGGTGATCAAGGGTGAACCTGTGTAAGGCATTGCGCAGTCCTTCTGTGGCATTGCCGGTGCAGCCGGGCTCAGGCGTCCGGTGCCCAATCCGGCGGCGCCATTTCGAAGCTGGTGAACTCGAAGCCCGGAGAAACGGTGCAGCCAACGAGCGTATAGTCGCCGAGCGTTTCGGCCGATTGCCACCAGTCGGCCGGGATAACCGCCTGAGGGCGTTCGCCGTTCAGAATATCGATTCCGAGTTTGACGGTCTCGCTCCTGCCGCCGTCTTCAGCGCGGTGGAGTGCCAGCGGTGCGCCGGCGTAGTAATGCCAAACCTCGGCGGCGTCGTGGACGCGATGCCAGTGCGAGCGCTGGCCGGCTTTCAACAGATAGTAGATCGCCGTCGAGTGTCCGCGCGAGCCGCCTTCCGTGTCGCGAAAGGTCTGGACGTACCAGCCGCCTTCTGGGTGCGGCTGCATCGAAAGCTCGCGGATAATATCGTCAGGCGACATCAGAAATTATCCTTGCGCTTGCGGATTTCGGCAAAAACTTCCTCGTTGGTCCTGCTCTCCATCAGCAGATTGCGGCGGATCGCGGGATCGGCGGCGCGCAGGAACGGATTGGTTTCCTTTTCCATCGCCAGCGTCGTCGGGATTGTGAACTTGCCCGCGGCACGCCGTGCCTCGATGTCTGCCGCGCGGCTCTTCAGCCGTTCGTTGTCGGGGTCGATCGTCAAGGCAAAGCGGGCGTTCGACAGCGTATATTCGTGGCCGAAGTAGATGGCCGTCTCGTCCGGCAGCACGGCAAGCTTCTGCAGGGAATGCCACATGTCAGCCGCCGGTCGCTCGAACAGGCGGCCGCAACCGAGCGCAAAGAGCGTGTCGGCTGCAAAGAGAAGCTTGTCATCGACGAAGTGGTAGCAGATATGGCCAGCCGTATGACCGGGCGTCTCGATGACCTTCACTGTATGGTCACCGAACAGGAACGTGTCGCCGTCGGCCATCGTCCTGTCGAGACCGGGGATCGCGACCGCCTCGTTGATCGGGCCGACGATTTCGCAGCCGTACCTCTCCTTCAGCGCAAGGTTGCCTTCGACGTGGTCTGTATGGTGGTGCGTCGTGAAAATGTGGGTGGTCTTCCAGCCGCGGCGCTCTGCTGCCGATATGACAGCGTTGGCATCCGGGGCGTCGATCGAGGCGGTGAAGCCCGTCTCGGGATCGTGGACAAGCACACCGAAATTATCGGAACGGCATAGAAAAACGTCTAATTCCAAAGGGCTCATAGCCTCATATACCTCTTTATCGCGGACATATCCGGAATGTAGAGGTTCCGGCCTTGAAGTCCAACCGCCCGCTGATAACATTTGTTGCGATGCACGCCGATATTGTCGATCTACGCCAGTTCTATCATTCCGACCTCGGCCGTATAGCCGAGCAGTCGATCGCGATGGCATTGTCCTCGCTCTGGGTGCGGCTGCCGCAGGAACGCCTGGTCGGCCTTGGGTATGCCGTCCCCTACCTCGATCGCTTTCGGGCGGATACGGAACGGACCTTTGCATTCATGCCCGCGGGGCAGGGTGCGGTGAACTGGCCGATGGGATCGCTGTCCTCCACGGCGCTGATCTTCGACGAAGAGTTGCCGCTGCCGGATTCCTCGATCGACCGCGTGCTGATGGTGCATTCGCTCGAGTTTGCCGAGAGCCCCCGCGAGACGTTGAAGGAACTGTGGCGGGTGCTGGCGCCGGGTGGACGGCTTGTAATCGTCGTGCCGAACCGTCGCGGCGTCTGGGCGCGGATGGAGTACACGCCCTTCGGCTCGGGGCGCCCTTATTCGCGCGGCCAGCTCACGCACTTGCTGCGCGAAACGAACTTCACCCCGGGAGCGACGGCGGAAGCGCTGTTGTTTCCGCCCTCCCAGCTTCGGACGATGATGCGGCTTCGAAGCGCTTTCGAGCGGGTCGGACGGACGATGTGGCCGGCCTTCTCCGGTGTCATCATCGTCGAAGCGCAGAAGCGGCTCTACCAGGGCCTGCCGGTGGCGGCCCGCGCGTCGCGCCGCGTCTTCGTGCCCGTTCTCGCGCCGCACGGCGTTCCGACAACACGCAGCAGATAGGCCTCCCACTCGACAAGATCGTCTTTCCGTTCTATTGCCTTTGGGCAATTTTCAGCCGGATTCAGCGGCATTTTCCAAGGTCGATCCCATGAGCGTAGAGATAAGCAAGCCCGTTCCGCGTCCAGGTATTCTGGACATCGCAGCCTATGTTCCGGGCAAGGAACATGCGCCGGGCGTTGCACGCGTCTACAAGCTTTCCTCGAACGAAACGCCGCTCGGTGCCAGCCCTAAGGCGATCGAGGCTTTCCGCGCGGCGGCAGACAATCTGGAACGCTATCCGGATGGCCAGGCGATCGAACTGCGCGAGGCGATTGCCGCGGTGCACGGCCTTAACCCGGCTAACATCATGTGCGGCAACGGCTCGGATGAGCTTCTCGGCCTTCTCTGCCATGTCTATCTCGGTGCCGGGGACGAGGCCATCATCACCCAGCACGGGTTTCTCGTCTACAAGATTCAGATCATGGGCGCGGGTGCGACTGCCGTCGTCGCCAAGGAGAATGACGCGACCGTCGACGTTGATGCCATCCTTGCGGCCCTGACGCCGAAGACGAAGATGGTGTTCATCGCCAATCCGGGAAACCCGACCGGAACTTATGTTCCAGTCAGCGAAATCCGCCGCCTGCATGCCGGTCTGCCGAAGAACGTCATCCTTGTTCTCGATGCGGCCTATGCAGAATATGTCCGACGCAACGACTACGAAGCCGGCATCGAGATCGTCTCGTCCAATCCCAACGTCGTCATGACGCGTACCTTCTCGAAGGTTTACGGCCTTGCTGCGTTGCGCGTCGGGTGGGTGTACGCGCCGGCCGAGATCGTCGACGCGCTCAATCGCGTCCGCGGACCGTTCAATATGAATTCGGCGGCAATTTCCGCCGGTGCCGCCGCCATTCGCGATCAGGCGTTCGTGCAGGAAGCCGTTGCCTTCAACCAGATGTGGATCGAGAAGCTGACCGGGGCATTCGAAACGCTGGGCCTGAAGGTGACGCCCTCCGTCGCAAACTTCATCCTGATCCATTTTCCCGATGTCGATGGCAAGCGCGCTGTCGATGCGGACGAGTTCCTGACCAGCCGCGGCTATATCCTGCGCGCTGTCAGGGGCTACGGCTTTGCCAATTCGCTGCGCATGAGCATCGGTCCTGAAGAAGCCAACCGCGGCGTCATCGAGGCGCTCGGCGAGTTTATGGGACGCAAGGCATGACGATTCAGTTCGATCGCATCGCGCTGATCGGGATCGGCCTGATCGGCTCCTCGCTGGCGCATGACATCAAGCGGCTTGGCCTGGCAAGGGACGTGGTTATTGCCACCCGCAGCGCCGAGACGCTGAAGCGAGCGGAAGAACTGCAGCTTGGCGACCACTATACCACGTCTGCGGCCGGCGCAGCCAAGGATGCCGATCTGGTCATCGTCTCGGTGCCCGTCGGCGCGTCAGAGAGTGTCGCGAAGGAAATCGCCGGCAGCTTGAAGCCGGGGGCGATCGTTACCGATGTCGGTTCGACAAAGGCGTCGGTAATTGCGCAGATGCAGCCGCATATACCGCCGCACGCCCACTTCATTCCCGGCCATCCCCTGGCAGGTACGGAAAAGTCCGGTCCAGACGCGGGTTTCCCGGGCCTTTTCGAAGGCCGCTGGTGCATCTTTACGCCGCTCGCCGGTACCGACGCAACGGCGCTCAAGAGGCTCCGCCATTTCTGGGAAACGCTCGGCTCCAAGGTGGACGAGATGGATCCGGAGCATCACGACAAGGTGCTCGCCATCGTCTCCCACCTTCCGCACATCATTGCCTACAACATCGTCGGTACGGCCGACGATCTGGAGACCGTGACGGAATCGGAAGTCATCAAGTATTCGGCCTCAGGCTTTCGCGATTTCACCCGCCTAGCGGCGTCCGATCCGACCATGTGGCGTGATGTCTGCCTGCACAACAAGGATGCGATCCTGGAGATGCTGGCGCGCTTCTCCGAAGACCTGGCCTACCTGCAGCGGGCGATCAGATGGGGAGAGGGCGACAAGATCTTCGAACTTTTCACCCGCACCCGCACCGTCCGCCGATCGATCATCCAGGCCGGCCAAGACGTGGATGCCCCCGATTTCGGGCGCCCCCACGCATTGGACAAGAAACCCTGATCCTTAGATCGGGGGTATTGAGCCGAGCGGAATGAAGCCGCTCACGGTTGCGTTGCCACGTTGGACGACGAGATCCACCGAGACCTTGTTGCCGCCGCCGGCCAGTGCTTTCAACAGTTTTGCCGCCGTGTCCACGGTCTTTGCCACCTCGGGAAATGTCTGCTTGATGCTGTCGCGCCACGGGCCGAGGTTTTCGATCTCCAGTTTGAACTGGCCTGAGAGATAGCCTTCCTCATCGAAGGAGAAAGGGCCGCTCAGCGTCATGACCTTGCCGTCGCCAATATCGGCGACCGCCTTGCGCAGCTCACCGCTTGCCCCGTAAAGGCCCTGGCTATCGCTGCCGTCGATCATGCCGGCCTTGCCCGCAAGTGTGAGGTCGGCGCTCGCCGTGAGCTTTGGAAAGACCTGCGGCCAATCCTTGATAACGGTGTTGGAGCCCATGACCGAAATAGCGCCGTCAAGATCGGGACCGTTCTGTCGGAGATGGATTTCGGCATGGGCTGCATCGAAATTGATCGTCTGGCCGGTGACCGACGAGATCGCGGTTGCCTTCAGCCCGTCGATGACGGACGAGGAGCGATCGACGCCCTTGAATTTGGTGACCAGACTGGACTGCAGATTTGTCCACTCGGCATTGATCGACAATCCGTGTGCCGTGCGAATTTCCGCCGGAGAATCGAGCTCCCAGACAATGTGGCCGGGGGCATAGACCTGGGCCGCAGAGCGCAGCTCGCCAAACGTCGCCGAAACGCCGTTGACGTTGTCGTCGACATCGACCTTCGAGCAGTACAGACCGATCCGGAAGGGGTAGCCGCGGAAGTCGATATTGGCGCACTCGCCGGTGACGCCGGCTGTATTGCCTGGAGTGATCGCCTTCAGCACCGTGTTCTTCAGCTCGGACGCGGCATAGAACCAGGCGCCGGTATAAAGCGCGATCACAAGAACGATGCCGCCACCGAGCAACCAGAATTTCTTGCTGCTGCGGGATTGGCTTGACGCTGCCATGATGTTCTCCAATGGTGAGTCGCGGATGGGAATCTCGGTCTGGCGTGCGATATGGACGAATTTTGGGTGTTTGGCTACGGATCGCTGATGTGGAATCCGGGGTTCGAGTTTGTGGAGCGGTCTCAAGCGCTCGTTTATGGGTATCGCCGTTCGCTTTGTGTGCGCTCCTGGGTGCACCGTGGCACAGAGCAGAATCCCGGGCTCGTGCTCGGTCTTGATCGAGGCGGATCATGCCGGGGCATGGCGTTCCGAATCGGGTCCCATTTATGGGCCGAGGTGATCGATT
Source organism: Rhizobium sp. P1_C7 (assembly GCF_056406295.1). Lineage (NCBI taxonomy): Bacteria > Pseudomonadati > Pseudomonadota > Alphaproteobacteria > Hyphomicrobiales > Rhizobiaceae > Rhizobium > Rhizobium sp. P1_C7. Next base: position 15,898 of record NZ_JBFUAL010000006.1, on the reverse strand, counting down.
ATCTGCGCGCGCGCGAACTCGTGACCAACGTCTACCTTGAACGCAAGGTACCGCTTCAGCTCGAAGGCGGCAGAAGCGCCGAAGGCGTCGCATACGTTGTCGATCGCAATCATACCCAGTATGCCGGTGCACTCGATGCGCTTGCCGCTGCCCGCATCGTCCACGAAGCGCAGGGTCAATCCGGCCCCAACGACGCATACGTCTTCAACACACTGGCGCATCTGAAGGAGATGGGCATTCGAGATCATTGGCTGGAGCAGGTCGTGGACGAAGTCGAGCGTTTGCGGGCGGCCTGAGGTCAGGCCGTGGCCGCTTTCGCCTCTCTGAGTTCGGCCAGCCGATGCACGACGGCTGGCGGCAACGGCAGGTGAGGATTGCGCTCGGCCGTGTCGATGAGCAGTTCATCGCTCGCGCGTTCTGTCACCTCGATCAAATGGGCGAAGAACGCGTCCGGGTCCATGCCCGGCTGGATCGCTGGCAAAATCCTGACCTTGAAATGGCCGGGATAACGCATGGTGCTGCGGCGAGGCCAGAAGAGGCCCGGATGCATTGCGACCGGCACCACCGGGAGCTTCAGGTCGCGGTACATGCGAGCGATACCGTATTTGTAGGCCGGCTCGGCCCCCGGTGGGCGACGCGTGCCTTCGGGGTAGATGATCAGCTGACGGCCGGTTGCAAGCTCTTCCTTCGTCCGCTTCAGCGCCTCGATCATGACCTTGCCGCGGGCGCCGCGGTTGATCGGGATCATGCGCTGCTTCTTGGCGTACCAGCCGAAGAGCGGAATCCACATCAATTCGCGCTTCAGGATGTAGACCGGATCCTTCAGCCAGGGCAGGAGTGCATAGGTGTCCCAGAAGGATTGATGCTTCGGCGCCAGGATGTAGCCCCCCTCGGGCAGGTTCTCCATCCCTTCGATCTCAAAGGTGGTGCCGACGATCTTTTCCATCAGCCAGTGGTTCGACAGCGCCCAGTTCTTTGGGACCTGGTAGGCGGTCTTGCGGGGAGCCAGAAAGTAATAGGGTGAAAGCACAATCATCCGGATGATCAGATTGGCGTAGAAGATGGTGTTGAAGAGGACGGAACGCAGGGCGATCATGAACTTTCCCAAGGCCGGTGTCCGCGTGAAGAGCGGTTGCGCCGTCCTACACGATAATGGCCGCCATAAAAAGCTCTGATCAGCTTTGTCGGGCGGCACTTGCCGAGCGCAAGCCTGGATGGCGGCCGAGCCCGGTCAAATTGCGGGCGCCAGCCAGAAGAACCTTGGCATATTCAGCAAGCATGACCCGCATCGCGTTCGGATCGGTGAACCAGTTGCTGCTCTTAAGGTCGGTATTGACCACCGGGTAGGGAATGAACTGCGTTTCGGGGTCCACATAGGCGAGCTCCGACAGGCTGCGTGGCATATGGTAGTTGTTGGTGACGACGAGAACGCTCTTGTACCCCTTCGCGTGAATCCAGTTGCTGGCTTCCTCGGCATTGCCGATCGTGTCGAGCGCGTCGTAACCGATATCGACGCAGCAGGCAAAAAGCTCCGGCGCAGCCTGGGTCATCTTGCGGAGCTGTGCGCGCGTCGTGGTCGGGTGGACGCCTGAAATCAACAGGCGTTTGCCGGCGCCCTTCTGAAGCAGTTCGACCGCCTGGTCGATGCGCTGGTAGCCTCCTGTCAGCACGACGATCGCGTCGGCGCGAGGGTCGGGTGGCGGCTTCAGGGTTGTCACCGAGTCGGCAAAGCGAAGGAAGCCGCCGAAGACGAGCGCGGCAGCTATTACGAATGCGAAACCACCCCAGCGCAGCATGCGTCGCACCAGGCCGCGGCGCACGGGCTCGCCTTCGGAGCGGCTAAGCTCCGTTTTCGGACGAATCGGGTGACGCAACATGTGGCCCATGCTCATGAATCGAAAAATATACGCAGATTAAGGCCGCGAACAGACGCTTTCGTGGCAAAAAGAGCATCGCGCGCTCAATTGACAAGGCCATCGGCGCGGGTGGGATCCGAGCGGAGGGTATCGATTTCGTAGATCGTCCGCATGACGGTCATACGTGCAGTCAAGGTTGTCAAGAGCGCAATCACAATCATGGTCGCAAAGATGCCGGCGTATCCGAGAGCCCCAACCGAGAAAGTGCCGAAAAGCGCGGTTGCCTGATCGGTCTGCGGGGTGGCAAGCGTGCGGCTCTGGAGGAACCCCGCGCTCAGGAAAAACAAGGCAGCGAGCGCGCTGCCGACAGCCGATCCCTTCAGGCTGATCTTCAGGAAGTGCTTCTGGAATTCGTTGGCGACGAACGAGCTTTCTGCACCGACGAAGTGCAGGACCTCGACGATGTGGCGATTGCCGGACAGCGCGCCACGCGTTGCGAAGACCACGGTCAGAACCATCGCAGAAAAGACGAGCAGCAGCACACCTGTGCCTATCATCACGGTGGTATGCGCCATCGAGACCAGGCGATCGACCCAGTTGCGGTGATCGTCGAGCGAGGATTGCGGTATGCTCTCCTTCAGGAGTGAGCGCATTGCCTCGAAATCGGGCGGGTTGCTTTCATCGATCGTGATGATGACGAGGCGGGGAACGGGGAGCTCCTTGATATCCAGACCAGCGCCGAGCCAGGGCTCGAGCAGGCGGGCTGTCGCTGCCTCATCGACGATCTGGCCGCTCTTCGTGCCGACGAAGGTCAGTGCGATATCACGGGCCTGGGTCAGGGCTTTCTCCATATCCAGCCCGTCGTCGGGCTTGATCTGAATGGTGATCTCCCGGGAAATCTGGCCTTCCCAGCTTGCTGCCGTCGAGCGCACCATGCTGACGCCGCCGAGCGTCAGGCAGGCAAGGAAGGCCATGATGGCGATCACCACCATCAGCGCGTTGCCCTGTATGTTGGCGGGGGGAAGGATCGGCGCGGTCGGGCGCACCTTCATCTCGGGCCGTTTCTGGCTCTTTGCTGGTGGCTGCTTTGTGGGGCGGGGCACGGGCTCAGTCATGGATATCGAGGTGCCCTTCCGAGAGAATCATGCGGCGGGCTTCCACCTGGTCCATCAGTGTCAGATCGTGGGTGGCGATGACGACGGCGGTGCCGAGGCGGTTCAGTTCGAGGAAGAGGTTCAGAAGCCGGCGCGCCATCGGCGGGTCGACATTGGCGGTCGGCTCGTCGGCAAGCAGGATTTCCGGCCGATCGATCAACGCACGGGCGATTGCCGCGCGCTGCTTCTCGCCGCCCGACAACACAGGCGGAAGAACATTGATGCGTTCGCCAAGGCCGACCCACTTCAAAAGCTCGAGCACATCGGTCTTGTAGGAACTCTCGTCCTTGCCGCGCACCCGCAAAGGCAATGCCACATTCTCGTAGGTCGTCAGATGGTCGAGAAGGCGGAACTCCTGGAAGATGATGCCGACGCGCCGGCGCATCAGCGGCAGCTCTTGGCGCGGAATTTCCGAAATATCACGGCCGAACATGCGGATCAGGCCGCGGGTCGGCTGCAGCGACAGAAAGAGGAGCCTCAGCAACGTCGTCTTGCCGGCGCCCGAGGGTCCGGTTAGGAACTGGAAGGATTTCTTCGGGATGTCGAAGGTCAGGTCCCGGAGAATTTCCGGTCCCATACCATAGCGCAAACCGACATTCTCGAAGTGGATCAACGGGCATCTCAGTCTTTTGTTTGTTTGACCGTAGGACTTGTTAACCAACTCCGTTAACAAGTCGTAAATTTGGTCGGAAAGGCGCCCGTTTGAAGGCGATCTTTGCGAAGCATTAACCATTAAAATTTACGACTGAGCAGGATTCGTTTCAATGCCGGATTTTTCACCCGGCCTGAAACCATGTGGACACCGGAAAGGCCGTCATCATGACCTCCTCCTCGTTCAGACGCCAGGCACCCGGCCGGGCCTACGATTTTCTGCCGCCCGAGCCCGCCAAACGCGAATCTCGCCGGAGCCGAGCCGCAGATGTTGCGGACGCCGAATTCGTGGTGATCGGCAGCGGTCGCCCTTACGAACCCCATGGCCTCGGTTTCAACGACAATCTCAAGCCTACCTTGGCCACGGTGTCGAGGCCGTCGCCTCCTGTCAGGCTTGCGTCTTCGCTTGCGCGCGTCGGCGAGGCCTGGCTGCAGCGGGCATCCGCCAAGGGCTTTGCGGCGCTTGTATTGGCATTCTGCATTCTGGTCTTCGGTCTCTCCGGGGGCTTCTCGGGCCTTGCGAGGCCTGATGCCGTCGATCGCAGCTCGCCGCTTCATTTCACCCATGTCACGGCCACGCCACGCGATGCGAATGGCATGCGTGTCTTGCTGATCAATGGCATCATTGACAATGTGAGCGGCACGACCCAGCTCGTTCGCCCCATTCGCGCGGATCTCTTTGTCGATGAACAGTTGACCGCGAGCGTCATCATCAACCCGTCGGTGGATGCGATTTATGGCGGCCAAAGCCGCGGTTTTTCGACGAGGGTGCAGTATGCCGGTGGAAAAATGCCGGAAGTCCGGCTGTCCTTCTTGCCGTAAGGGGTGTTTCGCGGCGCCGTTTGTGGTAACGGCTTGTGCTTGTTTTCCATGGAGCAAGCGTTAATGCCCGTCGTGCGCGGAAAGAACATCGAGCCCCTCTTCACTGCTGAGCAGATTGCCGAGCGCAATCACTCCATCGCGAAGCAGATCGCGCAGGGGCCCACTAAGGATCTCCTGGTCATCGCGATCCTCAAGGGGTCCTTCATTTTCGCGGCCGACCTGATCCGCGCCCTGCACGACAGCGGCCTTGCCCCTGAGGTCGAATTCATCACCCTGTCAAGCTACGGGACGGGTACGGTTTCGCAAGGCGTTCGTATCGTCAAGGACATCGACAGCGACGTGAAGGACCGCGATGTCCTGCTGATCGACGATATTCTCGAGTCCGGCCGGACGTTGCTGTTTGCCAAGGAACTGCTTTACGAGCGCGGTGCTCGCAATGTCACGATCGCCGTGCTGCTCGACAAGAGTGTCAAGCGCAAGGAAAAGCTCGAAGCCGACTATGTCGGTTTCGAATGCCCTGACTATTTCGTCGTCGGCTATGGCATGGATGTTGCCTATGCCTTTCGCGAGTTGCCCTTCGTCGGCGTCGTCACGGGCGACGCCTGACCATGCCGCGACAAGACGGGTTGTTAACCATCCCGTCTATCGCTTGCCGCCGTTTACCGATCGCAAAGGAAAGTCGTGTGATTTCCGTTGCAGGGCATGAAACGGAGCAATGCACACCATGGCAAGAATTCTGATTACGGAAGACGAGGATTCCCTGCGCTCTTTCGTAGCCCGCGCTTTGCGTCTTGACGGTCATGAGACCGAAGAAGCTGCCGATGGTGCGGAGGGACTGGAGAAGCTGAGAGATGGCGCCTACGACCTCCTGCTTTCCGATATCCGCATGCCTGTCATGGATGGCATCGAACTCGCCCATCAGGCGAAATCCGCCTTTCCGGCGCTGAAAATTTTGCTGATGACCGGCTATGCCGAGCAGCGGGAGCGCGCAGACGATCTGGCGGAAAAGATCGTGGACGTCGTCTCGAAGCCCTTTGCCCTGCCTGATATCCGCAAGGCGGTGGCACGAGCGCTGGCCGCTTAGGGCGCAACAAAGCCCTCGGGGCTGCAGGCAGGTCTCGTCCTGCTAGAGCATTTCACTTTTTGACAGAAGCATAGCCGGCATTTGTAAGATAGTTGGCGCACTCGTCGGGTTGGATTGTTTCGACCAGCCTGCCTATGTGCCGCCAGGTATCGTCAATTGTTCGCCGTTGCGCGTGCCGCATCCAGTGTTTGATCTTCGAGAAGGCCTGCTCGATCGGATTGAGGTCCGGTGAAAAGGGCGGCAGCAACCAGAGCCGCGCACCGGCGGCTTTGATYGTTTGACGGATGGCAGCCGATTTGTGGCTGCCGAGATTGTCCATTATGACGATATCGCCTGGCTTGAGAACAGGAACCAACTGCTGTTCGATATAGGCGCGAAAGCACTGGCCGTTGATCGGCCCGTCGAAGACGCAAGGCGCTGCCAACCGGTCGTTCCTCAGGGCACCGAGGAATGTCAGCGTGCGCCAGTGGCCGTGCGGCGCAAACGCCCGCAGACGCCTGCCCTTTGGTCCCCAACCCCTGATGGGTGTCATATTAGTCTTGATCCAGGTCTCATCGATGAAGACGAGGCGTTCAGGATCGAGATGCCGTTGCAAGGTCTTCCATCGCTCTCGTCTGCGGGCGACATCGGCACGAGCCTGTTCAAGAGCGAACAGCGTTTTTTTTGAAGCGTAGTCCCTCGCTGCGGATGAATTCCCAAATCGTGTTGTGSGAGACAGCAATGCCCCGCGATGCCAATTCCGCCTTCAACCCATGCAGCGTCAGGTGCGGGTTCTGATCAAGCCGCTCGGCAATTAATCCACGATGCGGCTCAAGAATGCGTTTGCGATGGCCGCCCATCTTCCCGGGACGAACCGAACCGGTCGCGCGATAGCGCTGCGACCACTTCACCACTGAAGAGACTGCGACCTCGAAACGCGCAGCAACTGCACGACTACTTTCGCCGTTCAGAACGGCCGCTACAACACGCTCACGAAGATCATTTGATAACGGTGCGGTCATGTGATGCTGGCCTCCATCCAGCCAGCATCAGTGAATCAGAACAATGTCGATTCGGGAATCTGACCCGATTCAAAAAAATGCGGAAACGCTCTAATGGGGGATGAATTTTCCCTCGTAGCGCACCCGGAAATTCCGCCTCTGGAAGTCCTGCTGGAAGCAGACGAAGATCAGCTCGATATCGGGCGCCTCCCCGCGCTTGTGGAGCAGGCTGAGGGTGATCACGATGACACCGGCATAGCCGCGCGTGAGTTTGAACGCGGCGTTGCGGATCTCATTCGCTTCGGCGTCCTGCCGGTCGTCGCGCCGCTCGTAGATGATCCAGAAGCGGCAAATGTCCCAAGTCGATCGCAGGACTTCGGTGACTTCCGCCTGGAACTGTTCGGCATGCATGTCGGGCGCCCAGGAGAGCGTCTGCTCGCCTTCGTCCGCCACCACATTCAGATAACCGTCGTAGTCGTTGGTGCTGGATAGCGCATTCTCGATCATCTCGAATGCCGTATTTTCACTGATTACCGTCTTGAAGAGAATTGCCATCGAATCGCTATCGTTAGTCGCCTGCTCCGCCGACACTACGAGGCTTCGGACATGCAGGAATAGTGTTTGTGTGGGGAAATGTGACAGAGTGCCATCGCCTCCAGGGCAGACGGCGGTGGCGTTGATGAAACCTATCTATAGTCCGGGCATGCCGTTCGCTCGCTCGCGCCACTGTGGGTGGCGCCGCGCAATCCGTTGGCTGCATTCGTTGCGGAGCGCCGTTGGGGATGCTGCCCGTCGTCTCGTTGCTGAACGACTGCGCTTGGCGCGAGGTCGATCTGTAGATTTCGGCGGCATGGCCTTGCCGCCGCTATGAGTCGTTCTAAAGCCGGTGATGTCCATTGTCGGCCGTGCCCACGACCGCACCTAATCCAAGCGCCAAGACCTGCAATCAGCTTCCATTCCGCTAACATGGGAATACCCATTACTCCATCGAGCGACGCGAGATCTCGCGTCAACGGAGAAATACGCGCGGCACACACGAGGTTGGCGATTCTCACGTCTTTGTGACCGCGCTCGCGGCATGGCGGACGTTCTGCTGCATTACGGGACATCAAGCAGGCGTTCAAGATAGCGCCGCTCCATCTCCTGCGGCGGATTGTTGCCGAGCTTCTCCCGGATCGCGTCCAGAATCTCGCGGGCGCGTTGTACGTCGATTTCGTCGGGCACCTTCACCTGATCGCCGAAGTCCGGCCCGTCGGCACGGCGGGGGCGACCGAGCGGATCACGGCCGTTCTGGTTGCCTTGTCCGACCTGGCCTTGCGGCCCCTGGCCCTGACCTTGCTGCGCCTGCATCATCTGGCTCATCATATCGCGTGCACCCTGGCGAAGAGCTTCAAGGGCGCGTCCCTGGCCCTGGATAGCGGGTTCGCCACGGCCCTGACCGAGGTCGCGTCCGGCGCCGTCCATCTCGCGCTGCGCCTGACCGAAGCCCGGGCCGGGCTTCATGCCCATGTCGCCGAGCCCCTTCTGCAGCTCGCCGAGTTGCTTGCCGAGCGTGTCCTGCCGCGAACGCAACTGCTTCAGCGCTTCGCGCAGCTGGTCCGCCGTCATCTGGTCCGAGGGCGACTGGCCCTGTTGATTCTGCTGGTCTTGCTGGCCCTGTTGCTGATCCTGGGGCATGCCGTCGTTGTCCATCGGCATATCGTCCAGCAGCGGGTCGTTCATCCCCATGTTGGGGTCGCCGCGCTGCATGCGGTCCTTAAGCTGCTGATCCAGCTTGAAGGTCTCCTCCATCAGCTTCTGCTGGTCGCGCAGGATCTGGCCGAGCTTGTCCATTTGCTGGCGCATCTCGCTGTTGTCTTTACCTTGCTGCCCTTGCTGCGGCCTGCCCGCCTGCAGGTTGTTCATCATCCTCTGCAGTTCTGACAGCATCTGCTGAGCCGCGTCGCGATTACCGGAGCGCGCCAAATTCTCGATCTGGTCCATCATCCGCTCCAGGTCCTGCTGGCGAAGGACATTCTGGGCGTTCTGGTTGGGCTGCATCGGCGCATTCTGCATGCGCTCGGCGAGCTCCTTCATGTAGTCCTGCATCGCCTTGCGCAGCTCATCCATGAGCTTCTTGACTTCCGCGTCCGGCGCATTGCGTTGCAGTGCGTCGGCGAGGTTCTGCTGGGCAGTGCGCAGATTGCGCTCAGCCTGAGACAGGTCTCCGTCCTCCATCCCCACGGCGATATCCCAGAGGTAGTCCGCAGTGTCCTTCAGGGCGTCCCCGCCCTTGGCGAGTTTCATTCGCGTCAGGGCGGATTGCAGCAGCAGGTAATTGGTGAGCTTCGGGATCGTCTCTTCCGGACGGATCGTCAACGCTTCATTGAGTGCAATTGCCTCAGGCATCCTGCGGGTATCAAGCGCGAACACTTGACGCTCCTCGGCGACGGCAGCTGCAAGCGGCTCGCTGAACGGACGGCTGGGGAGCGTCATTTCATGTGGCGGGCTGCGACCCGTCTGGCCGGCGGCATCCTTGGCGACGAGTGTGATGCGAACCCGCTTCCCGGCGAGCGGGTGCTCGGTGAGGTTCTTACTCGTCAGTCCCTTGGCATCGCGCGCGCTTCGGCGTGGAACGTCGAGCCGATAGTCCGGAAGCGGGTAGAGCGGCGTTGCGGCCGGATCGGTTTCGACAGGCACGATCTGTGCAAAGGCGTCCTGCACACCGTAGTCGTCCTTGATCGTAAAGCCGATCTCCAGGGCCCCATTGACGGTCGGCTTCGGCAGTCCATTGAAGGCGATCTCAGGCGCTGTGTCGGGGATGACGTCGAATGTCCAAGTTCGGCCGTTTACCAGCAGCGCCCCGTTTTCTTCGAGCTTCATGAGGTGAGTGCTGGCGGATGAGGGAACGGCGGCGCCCGGCTGTTGCGTGGCAGGCGCGGGTTGTGTCTTTGAAGCCTCCGCAGCGGCGATCTCCAGTGTCCGTCCGTCGTCCCTCTTGAAGACGACCTTTTCGTCGGCTTTGCCTCCGCTGACACGAACCGTGAGGTTCGACATCTGCGGAATTCGGATCGGCGCCTGTTCCGTGCCGGTCGCCGTCAAATAGACCGGCGCGCGGCCAGTATAGGCTGGCGGCGTCACCCAGGCATCGATGCGCACGGCGGGATCGCTGGCCTGCGGCTCCGGCCGCGACTGCAGGGCGTCGGCGATCGATCCGCCATTGGTCGACAGCGAATAGCCGAATGCAATCGCCATCAGCAAAGCGGGAATGGCGCGCAGCGCCCAACGGTCATGGGCTGCGATGTCGGGTTGGGGAAAACCGGCGTCGAGCGTGGCAATCTTTTCTGCCATGCGCGTCTGGTGTTCTCGCCAAAGTGCCCGCGCGAACGGCGTGTCGAACGCCGGCTCGTCCTCCTGGACGGTGACCGGTTGGTGTGGCAGGCCGTTGCGGTCTTCCAGAAGACGATCGGCAGCAGCTGCGGTCGGCCAGTGCAGCCTTCGGAACGGATGAAGCGCTGTGAGAAAAGCAATGCCGAAGAGGATCAGCAGCGTTACGCGGACCCAGTCGGGTGCCATGCGGAAGATACCGAACCAGGACGCGGCGAGGTAAAGAGCGACCAGCGACAGGATCGGCAGAAGCAGGGGCAGCAGCTGCTCCGACAGCAGGACGAGACGCGCCAGAAAACGCTTCGCCGCAACCAGCCGCGCCAGGGGTGGCCTCAAGGCAAAAGCACCGTTCTTCTCCCTGCTGGAGCTCTTCTTCAATCCGGTCTCCGCGATCTGGCATTTACGGGGCAGAGGGCCTTCCGGCGATTGCTGGGCAACTCGCTCTCCGGAAAAGATAACATTCTTTGTGGCGAAGGCGAGGGCAAGCCGGCCGCGATGCCGGATTTTCACGCCTATTCGCCAAAAAGTGATGTCGAACCGGAGCGGCTGTCAGCCCAGCCAGGCCGGAACAGAGTCGAGAGCGATCAGCTCCTCATAGCTGCCCCGCGGACGAATCACGTGGAAATCGCTGCCCTTGACGATCACTTCCGGAACGAGAAGACGGCTGTTGTAGGTGCCGGCCTGCACTGCGCCGTAGGCGCCGGCGGAGCTGACGGCAAACAGGTCGCCAGACTTCGGCATTGCCATTTCGCGGTCGAGCGCAAGGTAGTCGCCTGTCTCGCACACCGGGCCGACGATATCGGCCTTGATACGCGGTGCATTGGCAGCAGAGATCACGACGGGGCGGATCTCGTGATAGGCTTCGTAAAGCGTCGGGCGAATGAGATCGTTCATGGCGCCGTCAACGATGACGAAGGTCTTCTCGCCGCCGTCCTTCACGTAGAGCACTTCGGTCACCAGGATGCCGGCATTGCCGACGATGAGGCGGCCGGGCTCCATGACGATCTTGCAGTTCAGCTCGCGCAACTGGTTCTTGACGATGACAGCGTAGGCGTCGGGCAACGGGGGCGGGTTGTTGTCTTCCCTGTAGGGAATGCCGAGGCCTCCACCGATATCCACATGATGGATGTCGTGGCCATCGGCGCGAAGCGTGCTGACCAGCTCGCGCAGCAGTTTGAAGGCGTCGTCGAAAGGCTGCAGCTCCGTGATCTGGCTGCCGATATGCATGTCGATCCCGGTCACTTCGATGGCAGGCAGGGTCGCTGCGCGGGCGTAAACGGCACGGGCGCGTTCCCAGGAAATGCCGAACTTGTTTTCTTTCTTGCCGGTCGAGATCTTCGCATGTGTCTTGGCGTCGACGTCAGGATTGATGCGGAAGGAGACAGGTGCCTTCTTGCCAGCCTTGACGGCGCGCTGGTTGAGAATTTCGAGCTCGGGTTCGGATTCGACGTTGAAGCAGTAGATGCCGGCTTCCAAAGCAAAATCCATCTCGCGCGGCGTCTTGCCGACGCCGGAGAACATGATGCGGCTTGCCGGAATGCCGGCGGCAAGCGCGCGGCGCAACTCGCCCTCGGACACGACGTCGATGCCGGCGCCGAGGTTACCGAGTGTCTTCAACACGGCCTGGTTGGAGTTTGCCTTCATGGCATAGCATACCATGGAGTCGATATCACTGAAGGCTTGCGAGAAGACCCGGTAGTGGCGCTCGAGCGTTGCCGTAGAATAGCAATAGAAGGGCGTGCCGACAGCCTTGGCAATTTCCGGAACGGGAACGTTTTCGGCGTAGAGGATGCCGTCGCGATACTCGAAATGGTTCACTGGCGTGGCCTGCTAAAGAAGTGGGTCGAGGAGGAAGGACCGGTCTACCGTGCCGGGCTGTTTCGTCGGCTTGGACGAGTCTCCGCCCTTGGTTGCCTGCACGCTCGGCGGATCGAGGTCGCCTTTGCGTCCACATCCGGCAACGGCAAGGCCGATCACGGCGAAAACAACCGTCAGGCGGATGATCTGCGGCAAGCTGGTCTGCATGGGATTCCTCTTGGAGCGGCAGTGGTGGACATCTTCATAGCGAAGTTTATCCACCTTGTGCACCCTGATTGTTGGGCTCAGTTGGCGGCGCGCATTCCGAACGGCGAAGAGGCATCCACTTCGCCTGAAGTGCTTCAGTTGCGGACGCGCCAGAAGTCGATCTGCCTGCGAACTTCGGACGGTGCCGTGCCGCCGAAGCTCTTGCGGCTGGCGACTGAAGCCTCGACAGTCAGCACGTCATAGACCTTGTCGGTGATTGACGCGTTGATCGCCTGCAGATCGGCAAGCGGCAGCTCCGCGAGATCGCAGCCCTTGCTCTCGGCTAGGGCGACCGCGCGGCCGGTCACGTGGTGCGCGTCGCGGAAGGGCAGGCCGGCTTCGCGCACCAGCCAGTCGGCAAGGTCGGTCGCGGTCGAATAGCCCGATCCGGCAGCGGCTTTCATGCGGGCGGTGTTGACCGTCAGATCGCGCACCATGCCGGTCATGGCCGATATCGCCAGTTCCAGGCTCTCAGCGGCGTCGAAGACCTGTTCCTTGTCTTCCTGCATGTCCTTGGAATAGGCGAGCGGCAGCCCCTTCATGATCGTCAGCAGGGCGATCAGGGAACCGTTGATGCGGCCGGTCTTGGCGCGGACGAGTTCGGCGGCATCGGGATTCTTCTTCTGAGGCATGATCGACGAGCCGGTGGAGAAGGCATCGGACAGGCGCACGAAGCCGAACTGCGGCGTCGACCAGATGACGATTTCTTCCGCAAGGCGCGACAGATGCATGGCTGAGATCGCGGCGATCGACAGGAATTCGATGGCGAAATCGCGGTCAGACACGGTGTCGATCGAGTTGCGTGTCGGCTCACGGAATCCGAGCGCCTTTGCCGTCATGTGGCGGTCTATCGGATAGCCTGTGCCGGCAAGGGCCGCGGCACCGATCGGGCTTTCGTCGAGATGCTCGATGGCGTGGCGCACGCGGGAGCGATCGCGGCCGAACATTTCGACATAAGCCATGCAATGGTGGCCGAAGGTGACGGGCTGTGCCGTCTGCAGGTGCGTGAAGCCGGGCATGACGGTTTCGGCGTGTTCTTCGGCACGGTCGAGGAAGGCCGCGATGAGGTTCGTCAGCAGCTGCTCGGTCTTCTGCAGCTCTTCCTTCACCCAGAGGCGGAAGTCGAGCGCGACCTGGTCGTTGCGGGAGCGGGCCGTGTGCAGGCGGCCGGCAGCCGGACCGATCAACGTCGCAAGTCGCGCCTCGATATTCATGTGAATGTCTTCGAGCTTGCGCGAGAATTCGAAATTGCCGCTCTCGATCTCTGACAGGATCGTGTTTAGCCCGTGAACGATCTTGTCCTTATCCTCTGCCGAAATGATGGCTTGGTGGGCAAGCATGGTGGCGTGGGCAATCGAACCGCGGATGTCCTGCGCAAACAGCTTCTTGTCGAAACCGATCGAGGCATTTATCTCCTCCATGATCGCATCTGGACCGGACGCGAAACGCCCGCCCCACATCTGGTTGGAAGATTTGGTGTCCGTGGTGCTTTCGGCCATGAAGGTGCCTACCTTGAAGAACGCATGTCGCGGAGAATGAAATGACGACGAGAACGCCCTTGCGCCTGCCATCCCTCAAGCTCATCGGGATTGCGGCCGTCGCAGGCATCGTTGCCGGTGCGGCAGCGGTTTACATTAAGGAAGCCGGGTATGGCAATGGCGACGCGGAAACGGCATCGGCCGAATGCGCAGCAACGAAGGATGTTGCCACGAGAATTTCGCCGCTGCTGAAGGGGCAGGTTGCCGCGATGGTTGCCGCGAGCGAGCCGCGCAGACTGTCGACGGTCGCCTTCAAGGACGCCGACGGCAAGCCGATGACGCTCGACTCCTTCGCCGGCAAGACGGTGCTCTTCAATCTCTGGGCAACGTGGTGCGTGCCCTGCCGCGAGGAGATGCCCGCGCTGAACGCGCTCCAGAAAGAGATGGGCGGCGAGAGGTTCCAGGTCGTGCCCGTCAACATCGACACCGGCGACAACGAGAAGCCGAAGACGTTTCTTTCCGAGACCGGCGTCGATGCGCTGCAGCTTTATCGCGACAACACGATCGAAGTGTTCAACAGCCTGAAAAAGCAAGGCTTGGCCTTCGGCCTCCCGGTTACGCTTCTGATCGACGGCAAGGGTTGCCTGATCTCGGCGATGAACGGCCCCGCCGCGTGGGACAGCGAAGAGGCCAAGGCGCTGATCAAGGGGGCGGTGGGGTCTTAATCCGGCTCGTTCTGTGGCGGTGTTGAGTTCGGCCGTTGCTTGTCCCATCCCCCGCATGCGGATGATGGGGAGCTGCTTGCTTCACCCGTCGCCCATGCATCCCCCAAAAAACCTTACCGCGTCGGGACAGGCACTTCGCCGCGATAGTCGTAGAAGCCGCGGCCCGACTTGCGGCCGAGCCAGCCGGCTTCGACGTACTTCACGAGAAGCGGGCAGGGGCGATACTTGGAATCGGCCAGACCATCATGCAGCACCTGCATGATTGACAGGCAGGTGTCGAGGCCGATGAAGTCGGCCAGTTGCAGGGGACCCATCGGGTGATTGGCGCCGAGTTTCATGGCGGTGTCGATCGCGTCGACCGTGCCGACGCCTTCGTAGAGCGTGTAGATCGCTTCGTTGATCATCGGCAGCAGGATGCGGTTGACGATGAAGGCCGGGAAGTCCTCGGCGACCGTTACGGTCTTCTCCAGCGAGGCGACGAATTCGCGGGCAGCCGAGAAGGTCTTCTCTTCCGTCGCTATGCCGCGCACCAGCTCGACCAGCTTCATGACCGGCACGGGGTTCATGAAATGAATCCCCATGAAGCGCTCAGGGCGGTCCGTTGCCGATGCCAAGCGGGTGATGGAAAGGGACGAAGTGTTGGTTGCGAGGATGGCTTCCGGCTTCAGGACCGGACAGACAAGGTTGTAAATCTTCCGCTTGACGCTTTCGTCCTCGGTCGCCGCTTCGATGACGAGATCCGATGCGGCCAGATCGTTGACGTCGGATGAGCCTGAAATCAGCGCAAGCGTGGCGGAACGCTCCTCGTCCGTCATCTTGCCGCTGGTGACCTGGCGGGCGAGATTGCCGTTGATCGTGGCGAGACCATGCTCGATACGATCCTGGGACAGATCGTAGATTTGGATCTTGTAGCCCGCGCCCGCCGAAACCTGCGCGATGCCGCAACCCATCTGGCCCGCACCGATAATGCCAATCGTCTTCAACACCGCACTCATCTCCAAACCCCCACTCGGCACTCGCCCCCGCGCCTGCCGCATTCTTCTAACAAAACTGCCGGGCAAAGGATTGCCCGGCAGCAGTAGTAGACCTTAAAAGGATAATTTTCCAGTCTCTCGCAACTGCGAAAAAATGGGTATTTGCGTAATCACAACGCCTTCTGCAGTTCAGGTAGCGCCTCGAAAAGATCGGCGACGAGGCCGTAGTCTGCGACCTGGAAGATCGGGGCATCTTCGTCCTTGTTGATGGCGACGATAACCTTCGAATCCTTCATGCCGGCGAGGTGCTGGATGGCGCCCGAGATGCCGCAGGCGATGTAGAGCTGCGGGGCGACGACCTTGCCCGTCTGACCGACCTGCCAGTCGTTCGGCGCGTAGCCGGCATCGACGGCAGCGCGGCTGGCGCCGACTGCGGCCCCGAGCTTGTCGGCAACAGGAAGGATGACTTGCCTGAACTTCTCGGCAGAACCAAGTGCGCGACCACCCGAGATGATGATCCTGGCCGACGTCAGCTCCGGACGGTCGGAAGCCGACAGCGCATCCCCGACGAAGGTCGACAAAGCAGGATCGGAAACGGCCGAGATCGCCTCGACCGGAGCGGAGCCACCTTCGGAGGTCGCGGCGAAGGATGCCGTGCGCACGGTGATCACTCGTGTGGCGTCGGTCGCCTGCACCGTCTGGATGGCGTTGCCGGCATAGATCGGACGTTTGAAGGTATCAGCC